>JBQCHN010000318.1:0-15836 GCA_051954615.1 Mesorhizobium sp.
CGCCTGGTCGCACAAGCCGCACGCCGTGGGGGCCGCCGGCCACATCGAGGTCTATCCGAACTCGCGCAACGTCATCCCCGGCAAGGCCGTATTCACCGTCGACTTCCGCTCGCCGGACCTGTCGGTGATCCGCGACATGGAGAAGCGCCTCGCCGCGGGCGCGAAGAAGATCTGCGACGAGATGGGCCTCGGCCTGGAACTGGAGAAGGTCGGCGGCTTCGATCCGGTGACTTTCGACGAGGCCTGCGTCAAGGCGATCCGCAACGCCGCCGACCGCCTCGGCTACTCGCACCGCAACATTATCTCCGGCGCCGGCCATGATGCCTGCTGGATCTCCCGCGTCGCTCCCACCGCGATGGTCATGTGCCCCTGCGTCGACGGCCTGTCGCACAACGAGGCCGAGGACATCACCAAGGAATGGGCCGCCGCTGGCGCCGACGTGCTGTTCCATGCCGTCGTCGAGACGGCGGGGATCGTCGAATGACCTGAAGAGATCAGCGAACGCAGCTCACCAGAAGCGCGAACGAACAAAGGAACGGGAACATGACCAGAGCTATCCGTAACGGCACCGTCGTGACCGCCGACCGCACCTACAAGGCCGACGTACTTGTCCAGCACGGCAAGATCGTTGCCATCGGGCCGGACCTGCACGGCGACCACGAATTCGACGCCACCGGCTGCTACGTGATGCCGGGCGGCATCGATCCGCACACCCATCTCGAAATGCCCTTCATGGGCACCTATTCGTCCGACGATTTCGAGTCCGGCACCCGCGCCGCTCTTGCCGGCGGCACCACCATGGTGGTCGATTTCTGCCTGCCGGCGCCACAACAGTCGCTGCTCGAAGCCCTGCAGATGTGGGACAACAAGACCTCGAAGGCGTCGTGCGACTACTCCTTCCACATGGCGATCACCTGGTGGGGCAAGCAGGTGTTCGACGAGATGGCGCAGGTCGTCGACAAGGGCATCCCGTCCTTCAAGCACTTCATGGCCTACAAGGGCGCGCTGATGGTGGACGACGACGAGATGTACGCCTCGTTCCAGCGTTGCGCCGCGCTCGGCGCGCTGCCGCTGGTGCATGCCGAGAACGGCGACGTGGTGGCGGCGCTTTCACAGAAGCTTCTGGCGGAAGGCAACAACGGGCCGGAAGGCCATGCCTTTTCGCGTCCGCCGGAAGTGGAGGGCGAGGCGACCAACCGCGCCATCATGATCGCCGACATGGCCGGCGTGCCGCTCTATGTCGTGCACGTTTCCTGCGAGCAGAGCCATGAGGCGATCCGCCGTGCCCGCCAGAAGGGCATGCGCGTCTACGGCGAGCCGTTGATCCAGCACCTGACACTGGACGAGAGCGAGTATTTCGACAAGGACTGGGACCATGCCGCGCGCCGTGTCATGAGCCCGCCCTTCCGCAACAAGCTGCACCAGGATTCGCTGTGGGCCGGCCTGCAGGCTGGTTCGCTGCAGACGGTGGCGACCGACCATTGCGCCTTCACCACCGAGCAGAAGCGCTTCGGCGTCGGCGACTTCACCAAGATCCCCAACGGCACCGGCGGTCTCGAGGACCGCATGCCGGTGCTGTGGACGCGCGGCGTCAACACCGGCCGGCTGACGATGAACGAGTTCGTCGCGGTGACGTCGACCAACATCGCCAAGATCCTCAACATGTATCCGAAAAAGGGCGCCATCCTCGAAGGGGCGGACGCCGACATCGTGGTCTGGGACCCGAAGAAGAAGAAGACGATCTCGGCCAAGGGCCAGCAGTCGGTCATCGACTACAACGTCTTCGAGGGCGTCGAGGTGACGGGTGTGCCGCGCTTCGTCTTCACGCGCGGCGAACTGGCGATCGACGACGGCAAAGTCGAGACGAGACCGGGCCACGGCGAGTTCGTCGCCCGCGAGCCCTATCAGGCGGTCAACCGTGCGCTGTCGACCTGGAAGGAGATCACCGCGCCGCGCAAGGTGGAACGCACCGGCATTCCGGCGACGGGGGTGTGAGCTTGGTCTGCATCGCATCGTTGAACCGGACGGTAAGAACCCGCCCATGAGCCAGCCAGCCAGCACCAAGCCAGCCACCGCCGAGACCGCCCGGCAAGTCGTATCGGCCAAGAACCTCGGCCTCACATTCCAGACCAACGACGGCCCCGTGCAGGCGCTGTCGAATGTCGACCTCACCATCGGCAAGGGCGAGTTCGTCTCGTTCATCGGCCCGTCCGGCTGCGGCAAGACCACGCTGCTGCGCGTCATCGCCGATCTGGAAAAGCCGACCTCCGGCTCGATCTCGATCAACGGCATGAGCGCCGAGCAGGCGCGCGAGGCGCGCGCCTACGGCTACGTCTTCCAGGCGGCGGCGCTGTTTCCATGGCGCACCATCGAGCGCAACGTGGCGCTGCCGCTGGAGGTCATGGGACTGCCGCGGGCGGAGCAGGCGCAGCGCATCGCCCGCACGCTGGACTTGGTCAACCTGAAGGGTTTCGAGAAGAAATATCCGTGGCAGCTTTCGGGCGGCATGCAGCAGCGTGCCTCCATTGCCCGCGCGCTCGCCTTCGATGCCGACCTGCTCCTGATGGACGAGCCGTTCGGCGCGCTCGACGAGATTGTGCGCGACCACCTCAACGAACAACTGCTCGGCCTGTGGGGGCGGACCTCCAAGACGATCTGCTTCGTCACCCATTCGATCCCGGAGGCAGTGTATCTGTCGACGCGCATTGTGGTGATGTCGCCGCGGCCCGGCCGTGTCACCGATGTGATCGAATCGACGCTGCCCAGGGAACGGCCGCTCGATATCCGCGAGACGCCGGAGTTTCTCGCCATCGCCGCCCGCGTCCGCGACGGCCTCAGGGCAGGGCACAGCTATGAGGATTGAGCGCGCGCAGCCGCTGCCTCTTCCTCTGGTGGGGAGAGCTATCGCCTATCGCGGCGTACCCCCATACCTAACCTCTCCTCACAAGCGTGAGGGGGACTTTGCGGCGGCGTCACGATTCGCCAACGCTGCCATTTTTGGACGAAACGGCGGCGTCGGCGTCTCCCTCCCCCGTGTGGGGAGGGGACAGGGGTGGGGGTGCGCGACGGTCGAAATGGAAGAAAATTCCATAAGCGATAAGCCTCTCCTTGTAGGGGAGGGTTGGGCGGGGGTGCATGTCGTGTCGACGCTTATCGATCCAAACGTCATTCCTCGCGCCCGCAGGTTGCGGCGAGAGATGACTGATGGCGAACGCAAGCTATGGGCGGAACTGCGCCAGTTTCGCCGCTGGTATGGTGTGCATGTTCGCAAGCAGACTCCGATCGGTGTCTATGTCGTCGACTTCGCTATTCATGAACATCGTCTCGTTATCGAAGTCGATGGCGAGCATCACTTTGAACCGGAGCGACAGCGCCGCGACCGGGAGCGGGATGAGTGGTTTGCGGGGCAGGGCTATCAGGTGCTGCAGTTCAATACTGGCGAACTGTCGGATTCGTTCGATGGCTGTATCGAAGAAATTTTGCGTGCGTTGGGGGTGATGGACGACCGGCAGCGCACCCCCACCCCTAACCCCTCCCCACACGGGGGAGGGGGACAAGGGAGGCGCTAGATGGATTCCCTCCGCTCCAAGATCGTCCCCGTCTCCACCATCCTGGTCGGCATCGTGGTGCTCTGGTACGTCTTTGCCGTGGTGCTCAACGCGCCGTTCCAGCGCGATCTCGACCGGCGCGCGGGCGAGACGCCGACGACGATGGAATTCGTCGCCAGGACGCTGGCGCAGAAGAAGCCGACGATGCCGGCGCCACACCAGGTGGCGCAGAATTTCTTCGAGAACACCTTCCTGCGCAAGGTCACCAGCGCCCGCAGCCTCGTCTATCATTCCTGGGCGACGCTGTCGTCGACGCTGCTCGGCTTTACCTTCGGCACGATCCTCGGCATCGTCATCGCCGTCGGCATCGTCCATGTGACGACGCTCGACAAGAGCCTGATGCCGTGGATCATCGCCTCGCAGACGATCCCCATCCTGGCGGTGGCGCCGATGATCATCGTGGTGCTGGCCGCCGTCGGCATCACCGGGCTGATACCCAAGGCGCTGATCTCGACCTATCTTTCCTTCTTCCCGGTCGCCGTCGGCATGGTGAAGGGGCTGCGCTCGCCCGAACTGATGCATCTCGACCTGATGCACACCTATAATGCCAGCCGTTCGCAGATCTTCTGGAAGCTGCGCGTGCCGGCCTCGGTGCCGTTCCTGTTCGCCTCGATGAAGGTGGCGGTCGCCGCCAGCCTCGTCGGCGCCATCGTCGGCGAATTGCCGACCGGTGCCGTCGCCGGCATCGGCGCCAAGCTGCTCGCCGGCGCCTATTACAGCCAGACCATCGACATCTGGGCGGCACTGGTCGCCGGCTCGGTGGTGGCAGCGCTTCTGGTGGCGGCGGTCGGGCTTGCCAGCCGCATCGTCGAGCGCGCCATGGGCGGGAGGCCGGCATGACGGCGCAGCTCAAGCCCTCATGGCAGGCGGCGCTTGCCCTGTTGCTGGTCGTGATCGCCCTCGTCCTCGGCGCCATGATGCAGCCGGAAGCCGATGCCCTTGCCAGTCCGGCGGCCGGCGTCGCCTATCCCTATCTCGGCACCAAAAGCGTGATCCTCGGCCTGATCGGCCTTGCGGCACTGGGCTCGATGCTGCGCCTGCGGCCGCTCGCCGAGGCGCTGCTGCTGTTCGTCGGCGCGCATGGAGCCGCGTGGCTGCTGCTTGCCGGCATCGGCGGTTTCGAGGGAACGGCGAAGGCGCCTTATTATTGCGCGCTGACGGCCGCGTGGCTGCTCGGCTGGCGCTGCGTGGCGGTGCTGTCTTCCATGCGGCCGGCGGAGCGCTGGGAGCGGCTGGCGCTGAACCTGGTCGTTCCGGCGCTGTTCGGCGCCTGGCTGCTGATCCTGTGGGAAGCGGTCGTGCGCGGCGCCGGAATCCCCTTCATCCTCCTGCCGCCGCCGAGCGCCATCGGCGCGCGCATCGTCAACTCCTTGCCGATCCTTGGCGAGGACGTGCGCCAGACCATCTTCAAGGCGGTGCTCGTCGGCTATGTCGTCGGCTGCGCGGCCGGCTTCGTCGTCGCCATCCTGGCGGACCGCTTCCTGTTCCTGCGGCGCGGGCTGATCCCGATCGGCAACCTCGTCTCGGCGCTGCCGATCATCGGCGTGGCGCCGATCATGGTCATGTGGTTCGGCTTCGACTGGCAGTCGAAGGCCGCCGTCGTCATCATCATGACCTTCTTTCCAATGCTGGTGAACACGGTGGCGGGGCTGGCGGCGTCCAGCCACATGGAGCGCGACCTGATGCGCACCTATGCTTCGAGCTACTGGCAGACGTTGTTCAAGCTCAGGCTGCCGGCGGCGGGTCCCTTCATCTTCAACGCGCTGAAGATCAATTCGACGCTGGCGCTGATCGGCGCCATCGTGGCCGAATTCTTCGGCACTCCGGTGGTCGGCATGGGCTTCCGCATTTCGACGGAAGTCGGGCGCATGAACATCGACATGGTATGGGCCGAAATCGCGGTTGCAGCCCTTGCGGGTTCGGTCTTTTATGGCGTGGTCGCGCTGTTGGAGAGAGCAGCCACGTTTTGGCATCCGTCCATCCGCGGGGGATAGGGCGGTTTCAGGCAGGTATGACAACCAACCAGAACCAGAGGGTAACGGCATGAAAAAGCTTATCGTTTCTATGTTGGCGGGGGCAATGTCGCTGGCCGCTTTCCAGGCGATCGCCGCCGACAAGGTGACGCTGCAGCTCAAGTGGGTCACGCAGGCGCAGTTCGCCGGCTACTATGTGGCCAAGGACAAGGGTTTCTACGAGGAGGAAGGCCTTGACGTCGACATCAAGCCCGGCGGCCCGGATATCGCGCCCGAGCAGGTGATCGCCGGCGGCGGCGCCGACGTCATCGTCACCTGGATGGCGGCAGCCCTTGCGGCGCGCGACAAGGGCGTCAACCTCGTCAACATCGCCCAGCCCTACAAGAAGGCGGGCATGGAGCTGGTGTGCCCGAAGGACGGGCCGATCAAGACCGAAGCCGACTTCAAGGGCCATACGCTCGGCGTCTGGTTCTTCGGCAACGAGTACCCGTTCTACGCCTGGATGCACAAGATCGGCCTGTCGACCGACGGCGGCCCGGACGGCGTGACCGTGCTCAAGCAGAGCTTCGACGTGCAGCCGCTGATCCAGAAGCAGGCTGACTGCATTTCGGTCATGACCTACAACGAATACGGCCAGGTGCTCGACGCCGGCTTCAAGCCGGAAGACCTGATCGTCTTCAACTACACGGCCATGGGTAACGACCTGCTTGAGGACGGCCTCTACGCGATGGAGGACAAGCTCAAGGACCCGGCCTTCGAGGACAAGATGGTGCGCTTCGTGCGTGCCTCGATGAAGGGCTGGAAATACGCCACCGAGCATGTCGACGAAGCCGCCGGCATTGTCGTCGACAATGGCGGCCAGGACGAGAACCACCAGAAGTTCATGATGAGCGAGGTGGCCAAGCTTATCGACAACGCCGACGGCAAGCTCATCCCGGAAGCCTACGAGCGCACCGCCAAGGCGCTGCTCGACCAGAAGATCATCACCAAGGAGCCGACCGGCGCCTACACCACGGCGATCACCGACAAGGCTTCGCAGTAGCCGTCATCGATGCTTCGAGCGCGAAAGGGGCGGGCGACCGCCCCTTTTTGTTTGCGCGGCGATGACGAGCCGACGGGGCGGGGTGTAGGCTGACGTCCATGAAGGCTGCATAACCGCAAATCCCGAGGATCATCATGACCGCGCCGCGCCCCTCCAAGACCCATATCGGCAACCACAAGCTCCATCCCGAAACGCTGATGCTCGGCTACGGCTTCGACCCGCTGCTCTCCGAAGGCGCGGTGAAGCCGCCGGTGTTCCTGACCTCGACCTTCGTGTTCAAGACGGCGGAGGAGGGACGCGATTTCTTCGACTACACGGCCGGCCGCAAGGAGCCGCCGAGCGGCACCGCCGCCGGACTGGTCTATTCGCGCTTCAACCATCCCAACAGCGAGATCGTCGAGGACCGGCTGGCGGTCTACGAGAACACGGAGGCCTGCATCCTGTTTTCCTCCGGCATGTCGGCGATCGCCACTACGCTGCTTGCACTGGCGCGGCCGGGCGACGTCGTCCTGCATTCGCAGCCGCTCTACGGCGGCACGGAGACGCTTTTGACGCGCACGCTGGCCGGCTTCGGCATCGCGGCCGTGGGTTTCGCCGACGGCGTCGACGAACGGGCCGTGCGCGCGGCGGCGGACGAAGCGGCGGCCAAGGGGCGCGTCGCCGTCATCCTGGTCGAGACGCCGTCCAATCCCATCAACACGCTGGTCGATATCGCGCTGATGAAGAGGATCGCCGACGAGATCGGCGAAAAGCAGGGCTCGCGCCCGGTGGTCGCCTGCGACAACACCTTGCTCGGCCCGGTCTTCCAGCGGCCCATCGAGCATGGAGCGGACCTGTCGGTCTATTCGCTGACCAAATATGTCGGCGGCCATTCGGACCTCATCGCCGGCGCGGTGATGGGCTCCAAGGCGGCGACGAAGCCGATCAAGGCGCTGCGCGGCGCCATCGGCACGCAGCTCGATCCGCATTCGTGCTGGATGCTCGGCCGCTCGCTGGAGACGCTGTCGATCCGCATGCACAAGGCGAACGAGAATGCGCGCGCGGTGGCCGAATTCCTGCGCGACCACGCCAAGGTCACCCGTGTCCACTATCCGCCCTTCCTGCCCGCGGGATCGCCAGCCGAGAAGGTGTTTTCCGCGCAATGCAGCGGCGCCGGCTCGACCTTTTCCTTCGACATCAAGGGTGGCGAAGCGGCGGCCTTCGCCTTCCTCAACGCATTGCAGGTGTTCAAGCTGGCGGTCAGCCTCGGCGGCACGGAATCGCTTGCCAGCCACCCGGCGGCGATGACGCATTCTGGCGTGCCGTTCGAGGTCCGTCAGAAGATCGGCGTGCTGGAAACCACCATCCGCCTGTCGATCGGCGTGGAGCATCCCGACGATCTCGTTGCCGATCTCGCGCAGGCGCTGGCGGCGGCCTGAGTTTCGCTGTCATCAACCGAAATGATGATGGGCGTCGTCGGGCGTTTCGTGGAATGCGCCTTCAGGGAATGCTAATATTCGAGCGTCGTCGCACAGGCGCAGGTGACAACCATGTTGGAAGCGGACAAGGCGTTCGCCGGCTCGGTTCCGGAAAATTACGACCGCTACATGGTGCCGTTGATTTTCGAGCAGTATGCCGCCGATCTCGCGCGGCGGGTGGCGTCCCTGTCGCCGGATGCGGTTCTGGAAATCGCCGCCGGCACCGGGGCCGTCACGCGGGCGCTCGCGCCTAAGCTGCCCCCCGGCGCCAGCTATGTCGTCACCGACCTCAGCCAGCCGATGCTCGATTATGCCGCGTCGCGGCAGCCTGCCGACAGCGGCATCCAATGGCTAAGGGCGGACGCCCTGGCGCTGCCTTTCGAGGATGCTTCCTTCGACGTCGTCTGTTGCCAGTTCGGCGCGATGTTCTTTCCCGACCGCGTCGCCGGCTATCGCGAGGCGAGGCGGGTGCTGAAGCCCGGAGGCCATTTCCTGTTCAGCGTATGGGACCGCATCGAGGAAAACGTCTTTGCCGACGACGTGATGAAGGCGCTGGCGCAGATGTTTCCGGACGATCCGCCGCGCTTCATGGCGCGGACGCCGCACGGCTACCACGATACAGCGCTGATCCGCGGCGATGTCGAAGCGGCCGGTTTCTCCCGCGTGAGCATCGAGACGAAAGCCGAACAAAGCCGGGCTCCGTCGCCGCGTTTTGCGGCGCTCGCCTATTGCCAGGGCACTCCCGTTCGCGACGAAATCGAAGCCAGGGCGGGCAACCTGGAAGCGGCGACCGACCGTGCCGAAGCAGCACTTGCCGAAAGGCATGGACACGGCGCGATTTCCGCCAAGATCCAGGCGCACATCATAGTGGCCGCTGTCTGAGGAAATCTCCCGAGATCGGCAGCTATTTCGGGAGATGCAGGTCAGCGCTTCTCGCGAATGTCGCTCAGCGTGCGGGTCGGCGTGATCGCCTCGGGGTCGAGCTTGACCTCGATGATGGCCGGCTTGCCGCTCTTCTTCGCGCGCTGAAAGGCGGGGGCGAAATCCTCGGTCTTCTCGACCGTCTCGCCATGACCGCCGAAAGCGCGGGCATAGGCGGCGAAATCGGGATTGCGAAGCATGGTGCCGGAGACGCGGCCGGGATATTCACGCTCCTGGTGCATGCGAATCGTACCGTAGATGCCGTTGTTCAGGATCACGACGACGATCGGCAAGTCGTACTGCACAGCGGTCGAGAATTCCTGCCCGTGCATGAGGAAATCGCCGTCGCCGGCCCACACGATCACTTCTCGATCCGGGAACACGCTTTTCGCACCGACGCCGGCCGGCAGGCCGTAGCCCATCGAGCCGGAAGTGGGGGCGGCCTGTGTGTTGTAGCGGCGGAAGCGATGGAAGCGGTGCATCCAGGTGGCGAAATTGCCAGCGCCATTGCAGATGATGGCGTTTTCCGGCAGCGCGCCTTCCAGATACTCCACGATCGGCCCCATATGGACCGCGCCGGGGCCGGTCTTCGGCGGCGTCGACCAGGCGAGGTAGTCAGCGTGCGCTTGGCTTGTCTCGGCGGCCCAGCCGGGCGAGGCCGGTCCCTTGCGCTTCGCGAAAGCTTCGACGAAGGCGGCGGGCGAGGCGTTGATCGCCAGCGTCGGCCGGTAGACACGACCGAGCTCGTTGGCGTCGGCGTGGACGTGGACGAGTTTCTGGTCGGGGTAGGGGCTTTTCATCAGCGTGTAGTCTGACGACGGCATCTCGCCGAAACGGCCGCCGACCAGCAGGATCAGATCGGCTTCCTTGACGCGCGCGGCCAGCTTGGGATTGAGGCCGATGCCGACGTCGCCGGCATAGTTCGGGTGCAGGTGATCGAACAGCATCTGGCGGCGGAAGGAGACGCCGACCGGCAGCGCCCAGTTCTCCGCGATCTGCCGCACATCCTCGAACGCCTGTTCGCCCCAGCGGGTGCCGCCGAGGATGACGAACGGCTTCTTCGCCGCCTTGATCAGCTTTTCCAATTCCGCCAGTTCCGCCTCGCCCGGCCGCGTCTCGACCGGCGTGAAGGGCAGAGCGGATGGCGCCTCGACCTCGTCGGTCAGCATGTCTTCCGGCAGCGAGACGATCACCGGGCCGGGGCGGCCGGAGGTGGCGACGGCGAAGGCGCGGGTGACGAGCTCGGGAATGCGGGCGGCGTCCTCGATCTCCACCACCCATTTGGCGATGTCGCCGAAGAAGGCCTTGTAGTCGACCTCCTGGAACGCCTCGCGGTGTTTCGCATGCGCGGCGATCTGGCCGATGAACAGGATCATCGGAACGGAATCCTGCATAGCGATGTGGATGCCGGCCGAAGCGTTGGTGGCGCCGGGACCGCGGGTGACGAAGCAGATGCCGGGACGGCCGGTGAGCCGACCCTCGCAGTCGGCCATCATCGCCGCGCCGCCTTCCTGGCGGCAGACGACGGTCCTGATCGCGGAATCGTGCAGCGCGTCGAGCACGGCCAAGTAGCTTTCGCCGGGAACGCAGAAGATGCGCTCGACCTTGTTGGCTTCAAGCGCCTCGACGATCAGTTGTCCGCCCGTCTTCATGGTTTGCGTTTCTCCAGTTCGGCGAGGATTTCGTCCGTGTGCTCGCCGAGCCGGGGCGAGGGACGTGAATAGGCGAGTGGCGTTTCGCTCATGACCATCGGCGCCCGCACCGAGGGCAGGGCGTTGCCGTGGCCGTCGTCGAGGTCCATGCGCATGCCGCGCGCGGCCACCTGCGGGTCGGCGAACATCTGGCCGATTGTGTTGATGGGGCTGGCCGGCACGCCGGCGGCTTCCAGCTTCGGCAAAAGGGCGTCGCGGGTGAAGGCGGCAAGTGCCGCCACCATATGTTCGCGCAGTGCCGCGCGGTTGGCGACGCGGGCGGAATTGGTGGCGAAGTCCGGGTTCTTCACCAGCGCATCCAGGCCGACGACGCCGCAGAATTTTGCGAACTGGCCGTCATTGCCGACGGCGAGGATGAAGTGCCCGTCCTTGACCGGCAGCACCTCGTAGGGCGCGATGTTGGGGTGCGCGTTGCCCATCTGCACCGGCGAGTTGCCGGACACCAGATAGTTCAGGTTCTGGTTGGCGAGCACGGAAACCTGGGAATCGAACAGCGCCATGTCGATGTGCTGGCCCTGTCCGGTCGCCTCCGCGTGGCGGAGTGCGGCCTGGATTGCGACCACCGAATAGAGGCCGGTGAAGATGTCGGTGACGGCGACGCCCACTTTCTGCGGCTCGCCGCCGGCCGGGCCGGTGATCGACATCAGACCGGACATGCCCTGCACGATGAAATCATAGCCGGCGCGCGGGGCGTAAGGGCCGCTCTGGCCGAAGCCGGTGATGGAACAATAGACGAGGCGCGGATTGATCGCCTTCAGGCTCTCGTAGTCGAGGCCGTATTTCTTCAGGCCGCCGAGCTTGAAGTTCTCGATCAGCACGTCGGCGGTGGCGACGAGGCGGCGCACGGTCTCCGCGCCTTCCGGCCTGGAGAAGTCGACCGCGACCGAGCGCTTGCCGCGATTGCAGGCGTGATAGTAGGCCGCCGACAGGTTCTCGCCGTCATGGCCGGTGACGAAGGGCGGCCCCCATTTGCGGGTGTCGTCGCCGCCGTCCGGATTCTCGACCTTGATGACGTCGCCGCCGAGGTCGGCCAGCAACTGCCCGGCCCACGGACCGGCGAGGATGCGGGCAAGCTCGATGACGCGGATGCCTTTAAGCGGTGGTTCAGCCATGGATCACCGGGAAATGGTCGGACGGGGAGGCTCTATCAAGCCCGCCGCCGTCTGTCACTGGCCTTGCGATGGGCCAGAACGGCGCAGCGCGCCGTCCGCCCAGGCGGCGAAATCCGCCATGACGACGTTTCGATTCACTTCGTTGAGGCTTTCGTGCCGGGTCTCCGGATAAATCCTTGAAACCAGATTCGAAAAGCCCATCCGCCGCATGCGGCCCGCCAGCTGCGTGACGGCCCTGCCACCGTCGGTCGCCGGGTCCTTTTCCCCGCCGACGAGCAGGACGGGCAGGTCACGGCGCATGGCGGCGAAATTGGCGTCGTCGGCGCCGGCGAAGATGAAGCCGAACAGGTCGCGCCACAGTGACACCGAGGCATCCCAGCCGCAGAGCGGATCGGCGATGTAGGCGTCGACTTCCGCCGCATCGCGCGACAGCCAGTCGAACAGGGTCCTGTGGTTCGGCACCGCCTTGCCCCAGGCCTGGAACGTCAGTTTCGGCAGCAGGCGCGACGGCATGTCGGAGCCGAGGCGGAAGCGTTCCCAGGCCAGGATGGCGAGTGCTGCGCGGCCGGCGAGGCCGGCGGTGAAATTGGCGTTCCAGACGGCGGCCGCATGGACGCGCTGCGCGTGCCGCAGCATGAAATTCAGCGCGATCAGCCCGCCCATGGAATGGCCGAACAGGATAACCGGCAGGCCGGGGTTTTCCTTCGCGATCAGGTCATGGACGGCGACGACGTCGGCCAGCACCTTGTCGCCGCCGCCAACTTCGGCGAAGCGTCCGAGCGGGGCATCAGGCGCCTTCGTGTGGCCGTGGCCACGGTGGTCGTGGGCGTAGGTATGAAAACCGCGTTCGCTGAGAAAATCGGCGAAGCGCGCATAGCGCGCCGCGTGCTCGGCCAGCCCGTGATTGATCTGCACGACGGCGCGGGCTGGGGCGACCGCGCGTTTCGTGTAGAGATTGAGTGCTGCGCCCGTGGGCGAGACGAGTGTCGTGCTGTTGTCGAACGGCATGGTCCGCCAAGTGATGAGCACGGCGCGGCGCGGCGTCAAGAACTGTTTGATCAACCTACGATGGCTATCAAAGGCGTTACCGGGCAACAATTATTTTTTCCGCGTCGCGGCTTGCCTGTCTGCGCGTCTCGCCGCAATTCTGGCGCGGTGCCCGTGGCAATGTCGGGCCGCATCGGGGTTGGCAAGGAATGCGCCATGCGAAAAGATTGGGTCCTCCTGGCAGTAGCGACGGGATTGTTTCTCGGCGGCCCCGCGCTCGCCGAGGTAAAGCTGAGCGGCTCCTTCGTCGCAACCCGCGTCTGCCCGGCAACCCAGTCGATCAAGACGGCCAAGAATCCGGGCAACGTTTCCACAGAAGCCGGCAAGACCTACGATCTTCTCGCCGGCAACAAGGCGATGCCCACGCATTATCTCATCGAGGTTCCCGGCGCCGAGCCCGACCGGCGCTGGGTCAAGGTGACGTGCGGCCATCTGGCCGGTGGCCAAGCCACCGAGGCTCCGGCTGCCGTGCCCGACAAGGATGCAGGCAAGGCGGCCGCCTCGACAGGGGGCAAGCCGGAATATGTGCTGGCGCTGAGTTGGCAGCCGGCCTTCTGCGAGACGAAATCGAAGAAGCCGGAGTGCCGTGCCCAGACGGCGGAAGGTTTCGACGCGGCGCACTTCACGCTGCACGGGCTGTGGCCGCAGCCGAACGGCAATTTCTACTGCGGGGTCAAGGCCTCCGACCGCGCCAACGACAAGCCCGACCGCTGGGCCGACCTGCCGGCGGTGACGCTCGATGCGGCGACCCGGCAGGAACTCGACACGGTCATGCCCGGCACGCAATCTGCGCTGGAGCGGCACGAATGGATCAAGCACGGCACCTGCTCGGGCATGGACCAGCAGGCCTATTTCTCGGCGGCGCTGGCGCTGGCGCGGACCGTCAACGCTTCGCCGGTGCGTGACCTGTTCGTGCAGAATGTCGGCCGCGACCTGACCTCCGACCAGATCCGCGGCGCTTTCGATGCGGCCTTCGGCCAGGGCGCGGGCGACCGGGTCAGGGTGTCCTGCGTCAAGGACCCGTCGAATGGCCGGCGCATGATCGGCGAGATCACGCTGGGGCTGGCGGGGGTGCCGGGCGGTGACGACAAGCTTCCCGAAATGCTCCAGGCTTCGGCGGCGACCGGCAATGCCGGCTGTCCGAAGGGGCTGGTGGACGCCGCCGGGCATCAGTAGCCCAGCGCATGAGTGCGGCCGGAGCGGTTCCTCTTTGGGCGGACTTCTAACCTTTCGATCTAGCCGCATTTCCGGATGCAAACCGCTTCACGCTTTTGCTGGAAATGCTTCAGGAGATTTGCTGCTGGCGAGCGTCCGCCTCGTTCGGGTTTTCTCCCACGACGCGGTCGCGGCCGCCGGACTTTGCCGCATAGAGCCGCTGGTCGGCGAGCGCGAACAACGCCGCCATGCTGTCGGCGGCAGGCGCCACCGTCGCCACGCCGACGCTGATCGACAGCGCCAGGACGTTGGTGACGCCGGATATCTTGATGGCGTGGCGGATGTTTTCGCCCTGCAGCCGGGCGAGCACATGCGGCTGCCAGCACAGGATGGCGAATTCCTCGCCGCCGATGCGGAAGACACGATCGCCGGCGCCGGCCGTCCCGGTCAACAGCCGCGCGATTTCCTTCAAAACGCGGTCGCCCTCGGCATGGCCGAAGCGGTCGTTGATCGACTTGAAGTGGTCGACGTCCAGCACCAGAAGGCTGAGCGGCTTGCCGCTCGCAAGGCTGGTCGCCACCGCCTGCTCGCAATCCACCTCGAAACGGCCCCGGTGCAGCAGCCCCGTCAGCCCGTCGCGGCCGACGGTCTCGACCAGCGCCTCGTAGCGCTCGCGGTAGGTGAGGGTCTGGAAAACATCTGCCAGGCCACGCGGCGCGGCGAGATCGTCGGTTTCCATCCAGCGCAGATAGGCGACCAGCATGGCGCTGTACACCAGTGCTGCGCCCATCTTCGCCGCCCAGCCGCCGAGGAAGACTTCGGCCGGCGCGTCGCTGACCAAATGCAGCGCCGTGAAAAAGCCGGCTTGGTCGAAGGTAAGGACGCAGGCGACGGTGACGAAGAAGCGGACAAAGGGCGCCTTGCCCAGCATCCGGCCGAGCTTTTCATAAAGCAGGATGATCAGGAGGGCGTCGACGAAGAGCAGCGCGGTGCCCCACACCATCAGCCAGCCCATCTCGT
Organism: Mesorhizobium sp.; assembly: GCA_051954615.1. GTDB lineage: Bacteria > Pseudomonadota > Alphaproteobacteria > Rhizobiales > Rhizobiaceae > Mesorhizobium. The sequence goes on from JBQCHN010000318.1 coordinate 15,048, forward strand.
CGATGAAGCCGATATTCGGCGTCCGGCCGTCCGGCAGCGGCGCGATCTGGTGCTGCCTCAGGATCAGCACCAAGCCCACCATCAGCGCGTTGCCGAGCAACAGGCCGTAGATCGGCTGGCGCACGGTGGCCGCGTCCTCCTTTATGTAGAGCAGGAGCAGCATCACCAGCTTGCCTGAAAACAGCACCGCCGATCCGGGCGAGACGATGCCGAAGGGCAAGGCGACGTAAAAGACGCTGGCGAGATAGGTCTCGAGGAAATGCATGACGCCCAGCGCGCACAGGAACACACCGATGCCGATGCGGTCCCGCCAGCGGAACAGGGCCGTCATGACGCTGAAATAAGCCAGTGCTTCGGCGAGCAGCAGCAGACTGTTCTGCAAGGCGGTCGATCCGTCTTCTCCGCGAACCGCGACATAGCGGCACGCGTATCAGGTTCTTTCTGACGTGGAACGGTTAACCGCACGTTTAACGTGCATTGGCGGACAGCGCCGAAGGGACCGCCTCGCCGACGGAAGAGTCACCATCCCCTCCGGCAAAAGCGATTGCCGTTTCGGCGCCTATCGCCTACATAGCGGCCAACTCCGGCTATCCGGCAAATCCACAAAGATCGATCAGGGAAACGCCAAGCGTGGCACGCCAGTTCATCTATCACATGTCCGGCCTCTCCAAGGCCTACGGCACCAAGAAGGTGCTCGACAACGTCCATCTGTCCTTCTACCCGGACGCCAAGATCGGCATCCTCGGCCCCAACGGCGCCGGCAAGTCGACCATCCTCAAGATCATGGCG
>JBQCHN010000319.1:0-9628 GCA_051954615.1 Mesorhizobium sp.
GACCATCGACGTCACCAATCCGGCTACCGGCCTGAAGATCGGCACCGTGCCGAAGTCCGGCAAGGCCGAGACCCGCCGCGCCATCGAGGCGGCCCAGCAGGCCTTCCTGTCGTTCCGCAAGACGTCGGCGCTGGAGCGCTCGAAGCTTTTGCGCAAGCTGCATGACGCCATCATGGACAACCAGGACGCGCTGGCCGAACTGCTGACCCTCGAGCAGGGCAAGTCGCTGACCGAATCGAAGGGCGAGGTCGGTTCGTCGGCCGCCTATGTGTTGTGGTTCGCCGAGGAAGCGCGCCGCGCCTACGGCGATGTCGTGCCGTCGCCGTGGGCGGACCGCCGCGTTCTGGTGACGCGCGAGCCGGTCGGCGTGATCGCTGCCATCACGCCGTGGAACTTCCCGTCCTCGATGCTGGCGCGCAAGATCGGCCCGGCGATCGCCGCTGGCTGCACGGCGGTGGTCAAGCCGGCCTCGCAGACGCCTTATTCGGGTCTTGCCTGGGGCGCGCTGTGCGAGGAAGTCGGTATCCCAAAGGGCGTCGTCAACGTCGTCACCGGTTCGGCCGGCGAGATCGGCGACGAGCTCTGCACCAATCCGCTGGTCAAGAAGATCACCTTCACCGGCTCGACCGAGGTCGGCAAGATGCTGATCCAGAAGTCGGCCTCGACGGTGAAGAAGGTGTCGATGGAGCTCGGCGGCAACGCGCCGTTCCTGGTGTTCGACGATGCCGATCTCGACCGTGCGGTGCAGGGCGCCATCGCTGCCAAATACCGTAATTCGGGCCAGACCTGCGTGTGCACCAACCGCTTCTTCGTGCAGGCCGGCATCCACGATAAGTTCGTCGAGAAGCTCGCCGAGGCCTCGAAGGCGCTGAAGGTCGGTTCGGGCCTGGACGACGGGGTGCAGCAGGGGCCGCTGATCGACGTCAAGGCGGTCGAGAAGGTCGAGGAGTTCATCGAGGACGCCAAGGCAAAGGGCGGCAAGGTGGTGTCGGGCGGCAAGCGCCATGCGCTGGGCGGTTCCTTCTTCGAGCCGACGGTGATTTCGGGCGCGACGCCGAACATGATGTTCATGAAGGAAGAGATCTTCGGGCCGCTCGCCCCGGTGTTCAAGTTCGAGACTGAGGAAGAGGCCGTAGCGCTCGCCAACGACACCGAATTCGGCCTGGCTTGCTACTTCTACACCGGCGACCTCGGCCGTGCCTTCCGTGTCATGGAAGGGCTGAAATACGGTATGGTCGGCGTCAACGAGGGCATCATCACCACACCGGAAGCGCCGTTCGGCGGCGTCAAGGAATCGGGGCTCGGCCGCGAGGGCGGCCATCAGGGCCTCGACGACTATCTCGACACGAAATACGTCTGCATCGGCGGCCTGGGTCTTTGATCCTGCCCGCCGTCCGGATAGTATTTCGGCCCAACGACAGGTCCTGACCCTGATGAAGGACGGCGAGATTTTCGGCAAGACACGAGCGGGGGAGGATATCCCCCGCTTTACCATTCGCGGCGGCGGGCTGACCGCCAGCATCATCGGTTGGGGCGCGGTCATCCAGGACCTGAGGCTGGCCGGGCACGACGCGCCGCTGGTGCTCGGCTACGAGCGCCTCGACGATTACGAGAACGACACCGCCTTCTTCGGCGCCGTCGTCGGCCGCTACGCCAACCGCATCCGCGACGGACGCTTCACGCTGTTCGGCGGCCGCTACCAGACCGACCGGAACTTCCTCGACCGGCATCTGCTGCATGGCGGCGTGGACGGCTTTTCACGGCGGCCGTGGGCGGTTTCGCTGCATGGGCGCGACTTCGTCACGCTCACGCTGCACGACCCCGACGGCACCATGGGCTTTCCGGGCGCGCTGGAAGCGACCTGCACATACCGGCTGAAAATTCCGGGAACGCTGTCGGTGGAACTGACCGCGACGACCGATCAGCCGACCGTCTGCAACCTGACGCAGCACTCCTATTTCAATCTCGACGACGGCGGTGCCGGCGATATCCTTGGACATCGCCTGATGCTGCAGGGATCGGCCTACCTGCCGGTCGACATGGACATGATCCCGACCGGCGCGGTGGAGCCGGTGGAAGGCACGCCCTTCGATTTCCGTCAGGCCCGCTCGCTGCAGGCCGAAGCCGGCGGCCAGCCGCTTGCATACGACGTCAACCTCTGCCTGGCATCTGCGCGCGGGCCGCTGAAGCAGGCGGCATGGGTGCAGGGCGCCACTTCGGGCGTCGAGATGGAAGTGTGGACGACAGAGCCGGGCCTGCAGTTCTATACCGGCCAGCACGTCAAGCCCGGCCGGCCCGGCCTCGGCGGCTTGCGCTACGAGGCTTTCTCGGGCCTGTGCCTGGAGCCGCAGGTGTGGCCCGATGCGCCGAACCGCGCGTATTTTCCGCAAGCGACGCTGCTGCCGGGCGACACCTACCATCACGTCACCGAATACCGGTTCCGGATGGACTGACGGAATTTAAGCCCTGAACGCCTTCCGCAGCACCTCGAACGGAGCAAGCGCGCCGCGCACCTGGACCACGGCAGCGGCGACCTTGTGGGCGCGCCGTGCCGCTTCGGCCGGCGCATGCCCGGCAAGGCGAGCCGCCAGGTAGCCGCCGTTGAAGGAATCGCCGGCACCGGTGGTGTCGACGGGCTGGGCGACATGGACGGCGGCGACGGACTGCGCCTGCCCGCCGGCATGGATCAGCGCCGGCTGTTCGCCGTTCTTGACCACCACTTCCTTGACCTGCTCGCCGATCCTGCCTGCCGTCGTTTCGGGGGAGGCATCGCCATAGAGCGCCTGTTCGTCCGGAAAGGTCGGCAGGGCGATGTCGGTGAGTTCCAGCGCGCGGGCGATCGCGGCCTGCGCCTCGTCCTTGCTCGGCCACAGGCGCGGCCGGTAGTTGGGATCGAAGGCGATCAGGCTGCCGGCCGATCTGGCAGTTGCGACTGCGACGAACAAGCCATCGCGGGCGCGCTCCTCCAGAATTGCCAAAGTGATTCCGGAAAAGTAGACAAGCGACTGATTTTCAAGATTCTTCGCCAGCGCGGTAGGATCGGAGGCGAGCTGCCTCGCGGCGGCGTCGGCGCGCCAGTAGGTGAAGGCTCGTTCGGCGCCGGTCAGCGTGATGGCGTAGAGGCCCGGTCGTGCGCCGGCGATGACGGGGCTGGCGCCGATGCCGATGCCGTGGCGCCCGAAAAAGGCGATCTGGTCGCGCGAGAAGGGGTCGTCGCCGAAGGCGGAGACATAGGTGGCCGGACGGTCCGGGCAAAGCGCATGCAGCGCCCACAACGTGTTGAGGGTGTCGCCGGCAAAGCCCATCTTCCAGCCGTCGCCCTGGCCCGACAGTTCGATCATGCATTCGCCGATGGTGGCGATACCGGGGCGGGCGCTGTCTGTTGCCATCGATTCCTCCTGCCGTGATTGCGGACCCTGTATCCTTTTCGCCGCGGCAACGCCATGCTCCCGAACGCGTTTGACTGTTGCCCCGCGCCGTGAGATGCGGCCTGTCACGGCTTCGTGCGTACGGCATGAACAGGAGACGGTTTGAACTCGATCTGGCGATATGGCCTTGCCGTGCTCGGACTGGCGGCGGTGCTGACGGGTGTCGTGCTTGTCGCCTATCTGCACGGCAGCGGGCAGGGGCCGGACCTGTCCCGTACCAAGGCGACCGCGAACGGCCTGTTCGTCGTCGCCATCCGGCCGCAAAGCGGGGCCGTGCGGGTCGGCGAACTGCAAAGCTGGCAACTGACGCTGACGACCAAGGCTGGCGCGCCGGTCGAGTATGCGGCCGTCGATATTTCAGGCGGTATGCCGCGCAACAGCAACCTTTTGCCGACCAGTCCGCAAGTGGCGGATTATCTCGGGCAAGGACGCTACCGCATCGACGGCGTGAAATTCTCCACGCGCGGCTGGTGGCAGCTTCGGTTGACCGTATCGGCCGCGCAGGGGTCTGATTCGGTCGTCTTCAACATCGTATTGTGAGGTTCTACCGGTCCTTGACCGTCTCCATCGCCACGAAGGTCGAGGTCTGCGCCACATGGGGCAGGGCGGAGATGCGTTCGCCCAGTACGCGGCGGTAGGCGGCTATGTCGCGCGTGCGTACTTTCAGGAGATAGTCGAAGCTCGCCGCCATCATGTGGCACTGCTCGATTTCCGGCACGCCCGTCACGGCGCGGTTGAAGGCGTCGAGCGCGGCCGAGCGCGTGTCCGAAAGCTTCACCTGCACGAAGGCGACATGGCCTTCGCCCATCTTCTCGCGGTCGACGATGGCTGCATAGCCACGGATGAAGCCGTCCTTCTCCAGCCGCTTCACACGCGCCTGCACCGGCGTCTTCGACAGGCCGACGCGCTCGGCGAGTTCGGCCATGGAAAGCCGGCCGCTGCGTGCGAGCACGACAAGGATATTGCGGTCGATGCGATCCAGATGGTCTTCCATGATCCTGAATGCAATCCAAATCGATTGTTATCGTATCATGTATTAGACCAACTGGTCTTCGCTGTCGATTTCTTTGGATCGGTTTGTTGCCGAGGGCTGTGCTAGCCTCGCGCGCACCTATCAACGCGCATTTCGACAGGAACGCTATGCCCGCGCTCGACACGATCCGCCAACAGATCCGCGCCACCTATCTGCCGAACGAGGACGACGCCGTTGGGCGGCTGGCGGCGGCGACAGGGCTTTCGGCGGATGACCGCGCGGCGATCTCGAAGCGCGCGGCCGATCTGGTGCGGGCGGTGCGCGGTTCGACCGATCCGCGGCTGATGGAGGTTTTCCTCTCCGCCTACGGGCTCTCCACCAAGGAGGGCGTGGCGCTGATGTGCCTAGCCGAGGCGCTGCTGCGCGTGCCCGACGCCGAGACGATGGACGACCTGATCGCCGACAAGATCGCGCCGCACGACTGGTCGGCGCATTCGGGCGAATCCAGCTCCATCTTCGTCAATGCCTCGACCTGGGCGCTGATGCTGACCGGGCGGGTGCTGGAGGAAGGCGAAGGCTCGATCGAGCGAACGTTGCGCGGCATGGTTCGCCGCCTTGGCGAACCGGTCATCCGCAAGGCCGTGGCGGCGGCGATGCGCGAGATGGGCGAGCAGTTCGTGCTCGGCCGCACCATCGCCGAAGCGATGAAGCGCGGCAGCGGCATGACGCGCAAGGGTTATCTCTATTCCTTCGATATGCTGGGCGAGGCGGCCCGCACCGAAACGGACGCGCTGCGCTACCTGAAGGCCTATTCCGACGCCATCTCCTCGCTCGATGCCGGCTCGAACGGCCCGGATATCCGCCTGAACCACGGCATCTCGGTCAAGCTTTCGGCGCTGCATCCGCGCTACGAGATCCTGCACAGGGAGACGATGCTGCCGGTGATGGCGGAGCGGCTCCTGTCGCTCGCCCTGCAGGCGCGTCACGCCCGCATGGGCCTCAACGTCGACGCCGAGGAGGCCGACCGGCTGGACCTGTCGCTCGACGTCATCGAGCGCGTGCTGGCCGATCCCCGGTTGGCTGACTGGGACGGGTTCGGCGTCGTCGTGCAGGCGTACGGGCCGCGCGCTTTCTATGCCATCGACTGGCTGCATGCGCTGGCAAAGAAGCTCGACCGGCGCATCATGGTGCGGCTGGTCAAGGGTGCCTACTGGGACACCGAAATCAAGCGCGCGCAGGTGCTCGGCCTGCCCGGCTATCCGGTGTTCACCCGCAAGCCGAATACGGATGTGTCGTACCTCGCCTGCGCGCGAAAGCTGCTGTCCATGACGGACCGCATCTATCCGCAGTTCGCCACCCACAATGCCCACACGGTCGCCGCCATCCTGTCGATGGCCAGCGACCGCGACAGCTTCGAGTTCCAGCGCCTGCACGGCATGGGCGAATCCCTGCACGAGACGGTGCGCAAGACCGAGGGCACGCGCTGCCGCATCTATGCGCCGGTCGGCGCGCATTCGGACCTTCTGGCCTATCTGGTGCGGCGCCTGCTGGAAAACGGCGCCAATTCCTCCTTCGTCCACCAGATCACCGACGAGGACGTGGCGCCCGAGGACATCGCGCGTGACCCGCTCTCGGTGATCGAAGCGCAGGGGCCTGCGGCCAACCCCAACATTCCCACGCCCGCCGCCATCTTCGGCGGCAACCGCAGCAACGCCAAAGGCTTCGACATCACCGATCCGGTGACGCTGGCGGCGATCGAGAAGGAGCGCGAAAAGTTCGCGGGCACCGACCACTGGCATGCAAAACCGCTCACCCGTGCCGCCGGCAAGGGCAAGGCGCGGCCGGTCAACAACCCTGCCAAGCCGTCGGAGGTGGTGGGTACGGTCACCGAGGCGACGGCGGAGCAGGCGGCCAAGGCAGTCGGCATGGCCGTCGAGGCGCAGCCGGGCTGGGCGAGGATGCCGGTCGCGGAGCGCGCCGCGATCCTGCGCCGCGCCGCCGATCTCTATGAAAAACACGCGGTGGAATTCTTCGCGCTGTGCACGCGCGAGGCCGGCAAGGTGCTGGCCGACGGCGTGGCGGAAGTGCGCGAGGCGGTGGACTTCCTGCGCTACTACGCCCAGCAGGCGGCGGAGGCCGAGGCGGGCACCGAGGCGCGCGGCGCCATTGTCTGCATCTCGCCGTGGAATTTCCCACTCGCCATCTTCACCGGCCAGATTGCCGCCGCGCTCGTCACCGGCAATGCGGTGATCGCCAAGCCGGCCGAGCAGACCCCACTGATCGCCTTCCGTGCCGTCGAACTGCTGCGCGAGGCCGGCGTGCCCGATGATGTCATCCAGCTTCTGCCGGGCGACGGGCCGAGCGTCGGCGCGCCGCTGACGGCCGATCCGCGCATCGCAGGCGTCTGCTTCACAGGTTCGACCGAGGTCGCCAAGCTGATCGAGAAGCAACTGGCCAAGACCGCCGCGCCCGACGCCATGCTGATCGCCGAGACGGGCGGGCTGAACGCCATGATCGTCGATTCTACGGCACTTCCCGAACAGGCGGTGCGCGACGTGCTGGCCTCCGCCTTCCAGAGCGCCGGCCAGCGCTGCTCGGCGCTGCGTGTGCTCTACGTGCAGAAGGACGTGGAAAAGAAGGTACTGGAGATGTTGAAGGGCGCCATGGAGGCGCTGAAGGTGGGCGATCCGTGGCAGGTCGCCACCGATGTCGGACCGGTCATCGACGACGAGGCGCGGGACGCCATCGGCGCCTATGTCGAGACGATGGACGGGCAGGGCCGGACGCTGGCGAGGCTGGACGTGCCGGGCGAGGGTCGCTTCGTCGCGCCCTCGGTGTTCCGGGTGAAGGGCATCGAGGAGATGGAGCGCGAGGTGTTCGGTCCGGTGCTGCACGTCGCGACTTTCGAGGCCGAGAACATCGACCGCGTGATTTCGGCGATCAACCGCAAGGGCTACGGCCTGACCTTCGGCCTGCATACGCGCATCGAGGGCAGGGTGCAGCATTTCGTCGACGGCATCCATGCCGGCAACATCTACGTCAACCGCAACCAGATCGGCGCCGTGGTCGGCTCGCAGCCCTTCGGCGGCGAGGGGCTGTCGGGCACCGGACCGAAGGCGGGTGGGCCGCACTACCTGCGCCGCTTCCGCAAGGGCGCGGAAGCCGGCACGCACGTGGCCGAGGGCCGCAAGGTAACGGCGAGCGAACTGGCCGACAACCTGCCCGATCCGGCGCTGGGCGGCTGGTCGACGCGTGCCGACCGCATCGCCATCCTGCGCAAGCATCTGCGCGGCAAGGGCGCCGCGGCCATCGCCGCCGCGTCCAGCCTCGAATACGGCCAGATCGACCTGCCGGGACCGACGGGCGAAGCCAACACGCTGTCGCTGGCGCCGCGCGGCCGGGCACTAGTGCTCGGGCCGGATGCCGAGACGCTGCTTGCCCAGACCATCCAGGCTCTCGCCGCTGGCAATGCCGTGTTGGCGGTGGCGCCAGGTGCGCCTGCTGCTCTTTCGGCGCTGACCGGCAAGGGCCTGCCGCTGGCGGTCCTCGACGGCCGTCCCGATCCGGTCGAGGCGAGGGCGCTCAAGGTCGACGTGGTGGCGTTCTCGGGAACGGCGGAAGCGATGCGCGTGGTGCGGCAGGTGATAGCCGAGCGCGACGGGCCGATCGTGCCGTTGGTCGGCGAGGTTTATTATCCCGCCGCCTATGTGCACGAGCGGGCGGTGTGCGTGGACACGACGGCGGCTGGAGGGAACGCGAGCTTGTTGGCGGCGGCGTAGGCGATAGCTCGAAGCGAGTCGGAGTGGGGGCGCTGCCGTTCCCGATAGCGCTTGACGTCTCTGCGTCGCCTTCGACCCTTGCCGCGAATCACCCACTCGGTTAGTCCAAAACCATGGGAAAGAGCCTTGTGCCGCCGGGGGGCGGCGATGACGACAATATCGAACCGGTCGACCTGAAGAAGGCGCTCGAAGAGCGCTATCTGGCCTATGCGCTATCGACCATCATGCACCGCGCCCTGCCGGACGTTCGCGACGGCATGAAGCCGGTGCACCGGCGCATCATGCACGCCATGCGGCTGTTGCGCCTCAACCCCGACCAGGGCTTCGCCAAGTGCGCCCGCATCGTCGGCGAGGTGATGGGCAAGTTCCATCCGCACGGCGACCAGTCGATCTACGACGCGCTCGTGCGTCTGGCGCAGGATTTCTCCATGCGCTACCCGCTGGTCGACGGGCAGGGCAACTTCGGCAACGTCGACGGCGATAACGCCGCCGCCATGCGCTACACCGAAGCGCGCATGACCGAGGTGGCGACCGAGCTTCTGGCCGGCATCACCGAGGACGCGGTGGATTTCCGCCCGACCTACAACGAGGAGGACGAGGAGCCGTCCGTCCTGCCCGGCGCCTTCCCGAACCTGCTCGCCAACGGTTCGTCGGGCATCGCCGTCGGCATGGCGACGTCGATCCCGCCGCACAACGCGGCCGAACTTCTCGATGCCGCACTTCTGCTGATCGACAATCCGGCGGCGTCGGTCGCCGACCTCGTGCAGTTCGTGCAGGGGCCGGATTTCCCGACCGGCGGCATCATCGTCGATGACCGCAAGTCGATCCTCGATGCCTACGAAACTGGCCGCGGCGGTTTCCGCGTCCGTGCGAAATGGCATCAGGAAGACCAGGGCCGGGGCACCTGGGTCATCGTCGTCACCGAAATCCCCTATGGGGTGCAGAAATCGCGGCTGATCGAGAAGGCGGCCGAGCTGCTTATCGCGCGCAAGCTGCCTCTCCTGGAGGATATCCGCGACGAAAGTGCGGAAGACATCCGCGTCGTGCTGGTGCCGAAGAGCCGCACGGTCGATCCCGGCCTTTTGATGGAATCGCTGTTCAAGTTGACGGAACTGGAAAGCCGCTTCCCGCTCAACATGAACGTCTTGTCGCGCGGCAAGGTGCCGAACGTGCTTTCCCTCAAGAGCGCCTTGCAGGAATGGCTCGACCACCGCCGCGAAGTGTTGATCCGCCGCTCGAAGCATCGGCTGGGCGAGATCGAGCGCCGGCTGGAAACCCTCGCCGGCTACCTCATAGCCTATCTCAACATCGACGAGGTGATCCGCATCATCCGCGAGGAGGATGAGCCCAAGCCCGTCATGATGAAGCGCTGGGACCTGACCGACACGCAGGCCGAAGCGATCCTCAACATGCGCCTGCGCGCGCTGCGCAAGCTGGAAGAATTCGAG
>JBQCHN010000320.1:0-7071 GCA_051954615.1 Mesorhizobium sp.
CAACCAGCAGAGTTTCGAGGTACTGGCTGACGGCACTTCGCGCCGGATCGTGCCGGACGAGGGCGAGGAGCCGTTCAACGCGCAGGAATATTTCATGACCAATCCGAGCCTTTCGGGACGCGGCGACGCGCTGAAATCCCATGCGCCCAAGCGGATCGCCCAGTTCCGGCGCCGCAAGAAGACGGCCGCGGCGGACTAGGGGGCCGATGCTGGCGAATTCCCAGGGTCGGCTTCAGGACCGGCGGCCGCTGTCGATCATCGATATCGGCTCCAACTCGATCCGTGTTGTCGTCTATGAAGGTCTGGCACGCTCGCCGACCGTGCTGTTCAACGAAAAGATGCTGGCCGGTCTCGGTCGCGGCATTGTCTCGACCGGCAAGCTGGACCCCGAGGCGGTGACGCGCTCGATGGAGGAGTTCCGCCGCTTCCGCAGCCTGTCCGCCCAGGCGGGCGCCGAGAAGATGTACGTGCTTGCCACAGCCGCCGCCCGCGAAGCAGGCAATGGACCGGATTTCATCCGTCGGGCGGAGGATGTGCTGGGCACGGAAATCCGTGTCCTGTCGGGCCGGCAGGAGGCCTATTTTTCCGCGCTCGGCATCATTTGCGGTTTCCATCCCGCCCATGGCATAGCCGGCGACCTCGGCGGCGGCAGCCTGGAACTGGTCGATGTCGCGGGTGAGGCGGTCGGCGACGGCATCACTCTTCCCCTCGGCGGCCTGCGCTTGCAGGACATGGCTAAGAACTCGCTGCCGCAGGCCCAGAAGATCGCGCGGGCCGAACTGACCAAGGCAAAGCTGCTCAAGACCGGCAAGGGCGAAACCTTCTATGCCGTGGGCGGTACGTGGCGAAACCTGGCGCGCCTGCACATGCAGATGACGGGCTATCCGCTGGACGTGATGCACCACTACCAGCTCGACGTCGAGGCGGTGGCGCCGTTCCTGCGGCAGGTCGCCAAGGGCGAGGTCGAAAAGGTCAAGGGCATCGAGGGCGTGTCGAAGAACCGCCGCTCGCTGCTGCCCTACGGCGCCGTTGTGATGCAGGAGATCATCGCCGCCATGCAGCCGTCGCGCATCGTCGTTTCGGCGCTCGGTGTGCGCGAAGGCTTCCTCTATTCGCTGCTCGACGATGAGGCGCGCAAGGCCGACCCGCTGATTTCGGCGGCCGAGGAACTGGCGCGGCTGCGCTCCCGCTCGCTCACCCACGCCCATGAGCTTGTCGACTGGTCCGGGAGGGCCTTCCGCACTTTCGGCATCGACGAGACCGAGGACGAGGCGCGCTACCGCCAGGCGGCCTGCCTGCTGGCGGATATCGGCTGGCGCGCGCATCCTGAATACCGCGGCAAGCAGTCGCTCAACATCATCGCGCATGCGGCTTTCATCGGCGTCGATCATCCGGGCAGGGCGTTCCTGGCGCTCGCCACCGCCTATCGCTACGACGGCATCTTCAACGACGGCGTGTCGTCGGAAATCAAGGCCCTTGCCACGCCGCGCTATCTCGAACGGGCACGTGTGCTGGCAGGCCTGATGCGCGTCGTGTACCTGCTGACGGCGGCCATGCCGGGCGTGATGCCGCGCCTGAAATGGGAAGACAGGGGCGAGGGCACGCTGGCGCTGGTAATACCGGCGGACCTTGCCGGCCTTTATGGAGAACGCCCGGCTGGGCGTCTGGCGCAGCTCGCCAGGATAATCAATCGCCGGCTCGTGCTGGCCGTGGAAGGCGGACCGAGCGTCACCGTCAAATGATCGCACTGTACCGCAGTGCGAATGGGCGGGGATAAGTCGAAATGAAAGGGCGCGGAAACGATCCGCGCCCTTGTCCTGTGAGGCGATGCTTTGGCCGAAAAGATCAGCCGCGTTTGGCGTCGATCGAGTAGGCGCCGGCGCCGAGCACGGCGAGCAGCAGGAAGCCGCCGGTCAGGCCGAGGTTCTTCTGCAGCATCAGGGCATTGCCGGCCTGCGAGAAATCGAGGTGGGCGACGGCAGTGGCGCCGAGGATGAAGATGGCGAGCACGATGGCCGCGATGCGGGTCTGGAAGCCGATCAGCACGGCGAGGCCGCCGAGCAGTTCGACCAGGCCGACGACGACGGTGGTGACGGTGGGCATCGGCAGGCCGATGGAACCGAACCAGCCGGCGGTGGCCGAGATCGCCGTCAGCTTGCTGTAGCCGGCGAGGATGAACAGGATCGACAGCAGGACGCGGCCGACGAGAATGGCGAGCGAGGAATTCGAGGCGGTGCCGGAAGCGGCGGCGGTGTTGGACATGGTCGGAACTCCGGATTGGCGATGACGACCAGATAGCCTATTTCGGTCGTTCACCAAAGATGCCGATCCGTCGACACATCGTTCACCGAAGCCGGACTATTCAGCGGTACGACAATCGGCCGGGCTGAATCAGCCCGGATGCGTCATGTCCTCCGGCCGCACCAGACGGTCGAAATCAGCGTCGCTGACATAGCCGCCGCCGACGGCTTCCTCGCGCAGCGTGGTGCCGTTCTTGTGCGCGGTCTTGGCGATCTTGGCGGCGTTGTCATAGCCGATCTTCGGCGCCAGCGCCGTCACCAGCATCAGCGAGCGCTCGAGCGCGGCCTTGATGTTGTCTTCGCGAGCCTCGATGCCAACCACGCAGTTGTCGGTGAAGGAGACGGAGGCGTCCGCCAGCAACTGCACCGACTGCAGGAAATTGTAGGCCATCAGTGGGTTGTAGACGTTCAGCTCGAAATGGCCCTGGCTGCCGGCGAAGGTCAGCGCGGCGTTGTTGCCGAACACCTGCACGCAGACCTGCGTCATCGCCTCGCACTGGGTCGGGTTGACCTTGCCCGGCATGATCGACGAGCCCGGCTCGTTTTCCGGCAGCGCCAGTTCCCCCAGCCCCGAGCGCGGTCCGGAGCCGAGGAAGCGGATGTCGTTGGCGATCTTGAACAGGGCCGCCGCCGTCGCATTGATCGCGCCATGCGAGAACACCATGGAATCGTGGGCGGCCAGCGCCTCGAACTTGTTCGGCGCCGAGGTGAAGGCGATGCCGGTGATGGCGGCGATGCGGTCCGCCACCTTCTCGGCAAAGCCGACCGGCGCGTTGAGGCCGGTGCCGACGGCGGTGCCGCCCTGCGCCAGTTCCTGCAAGCCGGGCAGGGTCAGCTCGATGCGTCTGATCGAGGAGGCGACCTGCGCGGCATAGCCTGAAAATTCCTGGCCGAGCGTCAACGGCGTGGCGTCCTGCGTATGCGTGCGGCCGATCTTGACGATCGACGCGAATTCCCTGGCCTTGGCGTCCAGCGCCTTGTGCAGGTGCTTCAGCGCCGGCAGGAGATCGTGGACGATGCGCTCGGCGCAGGCGATGTGCATGGCCGTCGGATAGGTGTCGTTCGACGACTGGCTCATATTGACGTGGTCGTTGGGATGCACCGGCTTCTTCGAGCCCATGGTGCCGCCGAGCAATTCGATGGCGCGGTTCGAGATCACCTCGTTGGCGTTCATGTTCGACTGCGTGCCCGAACCGGTCTGCCACACGACCAGCGGGAAATGGTCGTTCAGCTTGCCGTCGATGACTTCCTGCGCGGCCTGCACGATGGTCTTGCCGAGCGCCGGGTCGAGGCGGCCCAGTTCCATATTGGTTTCGGCGGCCGCGCGCTTGACGATGCCGAGCGCCCGCACGATCGCCGCCGGCTGCTTTTCCCAGCCGATCTTGAAGTTGCCGAGCGAACGCTCAGCCTGCGCGCCCCAGTAGCGGTCCGAGGCGACCTCGATCGGGCCGAACGTATCGGTTTCGGTTCTGGTCTTGCTGGCGCTCACGATCTTTCTCCGATGGCTGGGCGGGCAGGGCGGTGCGGCCCCGCGCGGACGGCATCGGCGTATCGCGTTGCACAATGGCCTTCAAGAGGAGAATGCGGGAGAGCGGAATGCAAATCGTTTAAGGCTCTGCCCGGCAAGCATTTTCATCGCCACGCTGCCTTGCTGCCCTGGCCATTGTCAAAGAACTGACCTCGGTGGGTTGAGGTCGGGAAGCGGGCGCGGTGGCCGTGCCTGCTTGGTTAGATAATGGCGCGGCTTCCCGCGCCCGCCGGCGATTTCTGTTCCCGTCCGTTCCGCTTCACCGCAGCTCACGATGGGGGCATTTGCGCCGCCACCGGCCGATGGCTTGCAGCGCTCGTCCAGCGCACGGGGGCCGTAATACCCCCAGGGGAACCCTTGGACGGAACCTCCCCGGCTGATCGCCTACGTTTGACGATCGGCGGAGGTGCCGGCTCCCCGCCACGCAATCACCGTCATGACCGGTGTTTCCGCGCGGGAAGCTGAGGCCAAGTATGGGGCGGGTTCAAAGGACGGGGATAAGTTTCGGGGAAAAATCTTTCTCAGGCCGCACTCCGTCCAGCGCCCCTTATCCAACCTCGCTTCGCTCAGCGCCGAGTCGGATGAGGGGTGCTGGACAGCGTGCGACTGGTTCTGAGCCTCATGGCGTCCGGCTCCCGTCACGGGAGCCGGAGCGCCGAAGACGGCCGATCTACAGCGAATCCTTGATCTTTTCCTTCACGTCGCCATAGGTCTTCTGCACCTTGCCGGCGATCTTGTCCGCCGTGCCTTTCGCTTGCGTTTTCTTGTCGCCTGTCGCCTTGCCCGCAGCTTCCTTGATGGAGCCTTTGACCTGCTTGGCGACGCCAGCGACCTGATCCTTGTTCACCATTTGCGCATCTCCTGGACGGTTTCGATTGGCGGTGGAAAACGGCCCTACCGACGTTCGGTTCCACAATCAGGAAACAGAATCAGCGATTTGCGGTGAGATGCGGAAGTAAGGAATAAAAAGAAAACGCCCCCCGCTTCTTTCGATACGAGGGGCGTCTTTCGTAGCCAGCGCATCTCCGGATTGCTCCTTCGAATTGCTTTCTACATCCCGATAATGCGCCGCCGAAAAGATGGTTCCGCCATCGGTGGAATTTTTTGCAATGACCTTATCCCCGCCGCAAATGCAGAAAGGGCGGCATCGCTGCCGCCCTTTCGTAAGCTTCGAGGCTTGTGGACTTCTTAGAAGTCCATGCCGCCCATACCGCCCATGCCGCCGCCGGGCATAGCCGGCATCGGGGCGTCCTTCTTCGGCGCCTCGGCGATCATGGCCTCGGTGGTGACCAGCAGGCCGGCGACCGAAGCCGCGTCCTGCAGGGCAGCACGCACGACCTTGACCGGGTCGACGATGCCGAGGGCGATCAGATCGCCGTACTCGCCCGTCTGGGCGTTGTAGCCGAAGTTGGCGCCCTTGTTCTCAAGGATCTTGCCAGCGACGATCGAGGCTTCCGCACCGGCGTTCGAGGCGATCTGGCGGGCCGGAGCCTGCAAGGCGCGACGAACGATGTTGATGCCGGCAGCCTGGTCGGCATTGGCACCGGTGACCTGGATGACGGAGGAGGCGCGCAGCAGGGCGACGCCGCCGCCGGCGACGATGCCTTCCTCGACCGCGGCGCGGGTGGCGTTCAGCGCGTCGTCAACGCGGTCCTTCTTTTCCTTGACCTCGATCTCGGTCGCACCGCCGACGCGGATGACGGCGACGCCGCCAGCCAGCTTCGCCAGACGCTCCTGCAGCTTCTCGCGGTCGTAGTCGGAGGTGGTCTCCTCGATCTGCTGCTTGATCTGGGCGACGCGGCCCTGGATCTCGGCCTTCTTGCCGGCGCCGTCGACGATCGTGGTGTTCTCCTTCTCGATGCGCACGCGCTTGGCGCGGCCGAGCATGTTGAGGCCCACGTTCTCGAGCTTGATGCCGAGGTCTTCCGAGATCACCTGGCCGCCGGTGAGGATGGCGATGTCTTCCAGCATGGCCTTGCGACGGTCGCCGAAGCCCGGAGCCTTGACGGCGGCGATCTTCAGGCCGCCACGCAGCTTGTTGACGACCAGCGTGGCCAGGGCTTCGCCCTCGACGTCCTCGGAGATGATGAGGAGCGGTTTGGAGGTCTGCACGACGGCCTCGAGGACCGGCAGCATGGCCTGCAGGTTGGAGAGCTTCTTCTCGTGCAGGAGGATGTAGGCGTCCTCGAGCTCGGCAACCATCTTGTCGGGGTTGGTGATGAAGTAGGGCGACAGGTAGCCGCGGTCGAACTGCATGCCTTCGACGACTTCCAGCTCGGTCTCGGCGGTCTTGGCTTCCTCGACGGTGATGACACCCTCGTTGCCGACCTTCTGCATCGCCTCGGCGATCATCTTGCCGACCGACTCGTCGCCGTTGGCCGAGATGGTGCCGACCTGCGCGACTTCCTCGGAGGTCTTGATCTTCTTGGCGGACTTGCCGAGAGCGGTGACGACTTCGGCCACGGCCACGTCGATGCCGCGCTTCAGGTCCATCGGGTTCATGCCGGCGGCAACCGCCTTGGCGCCTTCCTGCACGATCGCCTGGGCGAGAACGGTGGCGGTGGTGGTGCCGTCGCCGGCGATGTCGTTGGTCTTGGAAGCGACCTCACGAACCATCTGCGCGCCCATGTTCTCGAACTTGTCTTCCAGCTCGATCTCCTTGGCGACGGTGACGCCGTCCTTGGTGATGCGCGGGGCGCCGAACGACTTGTCGATGACGACGTTGCGGCCCTTCGGGCCGAGCGTGACCTTCACCGCGTCGGCGAGGATGTTGACGCCGCGCAGCATGCGCTCGCGGGCATCACGGGAGACTTTTACTTCTTTGGCAGCCATATCTGTACTCCTGGATCTTCAGATCCGAAATTGCGTTTGGCGTTGTGAAGAAAGGGCTTCGGCCGATCAGCCGATGATGCCCATGATGTCGGATTCCTTCATGATCAGAAGGTCCTGACCGTCGAGCTTCACTTCGGTGCCCGACCACTTGCCGAACAGGACGCGGTCGCCGGCCTTGACGTCCAGCGGGACCAGCTTGCCGGCCTCGTCGCGGGCGCCGGAACCGACGGCGACAACTTCGCCTTCCTGCGGCTTTTCCTTGGCGGTATCGGGGATGATGATGCCGCCCTTGGTCTTCTCTTCGGAATCGACGCGCTTCACCACCACGCGGTCATGCAGCGGGCGGAACTTCGACTTTGCCATTTGCTTTCCTCGAATGAGAACGTGAGAAAGGATTTCCTCCGTCCGGCC
>JBQCHN010000321.1:0-3608 GCA_051954615.1 Mesorhizobium sp.
CGCTCCGCGAACCAGCGCTCGTAGCCCTCCAGCCAGACCGGGTCGCGCAGGCGCAGATTCTCGTGGCTGATGCGCTGCGAGCGCGTCAGCATGGAATACATGAACTGCTCCGGCTCCAGCGTGTCGGCATAGCGGTGACCGACCACCTCGAACCATTCCATGGCATTGCGCGCCGCGTTCTGGATGCGGGCGACGTCAACGCGGCGCACTTCCTCGTAAGCCTCCAGCACGGCCGGAATGTTTTCGCGCCCGTGGCCGATCCGATTGAACTGGTTGGTCAGCTCGATCGCATCGTCGATGGCGAGCTTGGTGCCCGAGCCGATGGCGAAATGCGCGGTATGGGCGCTGTCGCCCATCAGCACGACATGGCTGTTGCCGTTGAAATGGCTCCATTTCTCGCAGATCAGCCGGCCGAAGTTCAGCCAGGCCGAGCCGCGCAGATGGCGCGCATTGCTCATCAGCGAATGGCCGTCGAGGGTATCGGCGAACAGCTTTTCGCAGAACGCGATGGACTGGTCCTGGTCCATCTTGTCGATGCCGTGCGCCTTGAACACTTCGTCGGTCGTCTCGACGATGAAGGTCGAGGTCTTGTCGTCGAAGCGGTAGATGTGCGCCTGGAACCAGCCGTGCTCGGTCCGCTGGAAGTCGAAGGTGAAGGCGTCGAAGCGCTTCTCGGTGCCGAGCCAGATGAAGCGGTTCGGCCGCATCAGCATGTCGGGCTTGAAGATCTCGGCATATTTCGCCCGGGTGCGGGAATTGACCCCGTCCGAGGAGATGATGAGGTCGGCCTCGGGGAATTCGCCGTCGTCCTGCACCTCGCGCTCGAACACCAGTTCGACGCCGAGTTCGAGGCAGCGCTCCTGCAGGATGTTGAGCATCTTCTTGCGGCCGATGCCGACGAAGCCGTGGCCGGTGGTGCGGATCTTGCGACCCTTGAAGATCAGCTCGATGTCGTCCCAGTGGTTGAAGGCGTCCTCGATGGTCGCCGCCGTCTCCGGGTCCCACTGGCGCATCGACTGCATGGTGGCGTCCGAGAACACCACGCCCCAGCCGAAGGTGTCGAAAGGCCGGTTGCGCTCCACCACGGTGACGTGATGGGCCGGGTTCTGCTTCTTCATCAGCAGGGCGAAATAGAGACCTGCCGGCCCGCCACCGATGCAGACAATGCGCATGCCGTCCTCCGTATCGCACCTTTGTGGACGGCTTGTCGCCCGCCCCTGTCGTCGCAGAATGACCCCGTTCCAAAAAAACTTCAAGCTTAAAGTTATTTGCGGCGGGAATCTTTGCGGATGGCGTCTCGCAGGAAGAAGGAGGGGGCGCCCGGTGCGGTCAGCCGTTCTTGCCGAGGGCGGCGACGATCGAATGTTTCAGCTCGCCGAGCTGATCGAGCAGCGCCAGTTCGCCCTTCGCCGACACCTTGCCGAACAGTTCCGATATCCATTCTGCATGGGCATCGGCCATCTTCTTGAAGGCCGCGCGGCCGAACGGCGTGAGCGCGATGATCTGCACGCGCCGGTCGGCGGGCGAGGTGGTGCGGCTGATATGGCCGCTTTCGACGAGGCGCTCGACCAGCGCGGTGATGTTGCCGGGCGAGACCATCATGCGTTTGGAAAGCTCGCCCAGCACCATGCCGTTCCTGGCGCGCTCCAGCTGCGCCATCAGGTCGAAGCGAGGCAGGGTGGAATCGAATTCCTCGCGCAGCCGCCGCCTGATCTCCGTTTCGACCAGCGTCGAGCAAGTGAGAAGGCGCAGCCACAGCCTGAGCTCCGTACCGTGGTCGTGCGGCGCTTCCAGCACCTTGGTCTCGCCGTCCAGCCATGTCGGGGCGGCGGTGCCGCGTTCGTCTGTTTTCGGTTCGCTCAAATCCCGATCCTTGGCCCAACGGGAACGATTCGCGGCGCTTGTTGTAGTGCCGTTTGACCGGAAGGGGCAAGCGCGCAGCATGTCGCCCGGCTGCATCGGTTCGCTTTGCCGATCTTCATCGAGCGGCCCGTCCTCCCAGTCGGGCCGATGCTATCCCTGGAGGGGCGGGGCGCTTGACGGTGCAATATTTCAAACATAAACTGTATACTGTCGACGCAGCCGATACGCGCTGCAACCGGGAGGAGGCGATGGGCGGACTTGTCTTCGACGCACTGCACCGTGCGCCGCCTCTTGCCGAGCAGGTCTATGGCATGGTCCGGCATCGCGTCAGGTCCGGCACCTTGCAGCCGGGCGAGCGGCTGGCCGACGGTCCGCTTGCCAGGACGCTCGGCGTATCGCGAAGCCCCGTCCGCGAGGCGCTGGCACGGCTGGTCGCCGAGGGACTGCTGGAAAGCGGCGACGGCGGCGTACAGGTTCCGGTGCCGACCATCACCGCCATGGAAGAGATCTGCGACATCCGCAGGCTGATCGAACCGCCTGCGGCGCAGCGCGCCGCCCGCCGCATGAACGAACCGGCACAGTGCGCCCTGGAAGCCGCGGTCGAGGCTGCCCGGCGCGCCGACGCTGCCGGCGACGTGGCGGGCTTCCTTGAGGCGAATTACGTCTTCCGCTCGGTCTGGATCGGGCGTCTCGACAATCGCCGCCTACGCGAGACGATCTTCCGCTTCGACGATCAGGCCGGCGCCGTGCGCCGCATGACCCTTGCCCTTCCCGTCGCGCGCAAGGAGGCTCTGGCGATGCTCGAAGAGGGGCTGCTGGCTTTCTGCAAGGCGGACGGTACGGCAGCCGAACGTTTCGCGCAGCGCTACATTGACGGCGCCGGGCGCCATTTCCGCATGGTTGTCGCAGCCGCCGGCAATTCCGGTCAACCGGCCGTTCAGCACGGTCCACTCCAAGGGGTTTGAAATGACTTCTGTCGTCGCGCATCCGATGCACGGACCCAACAAGTTCAAGATCGGCGTTTTTTCTCTGAACGCCGATGGCGGGCTGACGCTGACCACGGTGCCCGAACGTTGGCCGGCGCTGTGGAACGAGATCGTCGACGTGGCCCGCATGGCCGACGATGCCGGCCTGGAGTTCATCCTGCCGATCGCCCGCTGGAAGGGTTTCGGCGGCGAGATGAACAGCCGCGAATGGTCCTATGAGACGCTGACCTTCGCCGCCGCCCTCGCCGGCGTGACGAAACGCATCGCGCTGTTTTCCACCGTCCATGTGCCAATGATCAGCCCGATCTTCGTCGCCAAGGCGCTGTCGACCATCGACCATGCCTCGAACGGCCGGGCCGGCCTGAACGTGGTCTGCGGCTGGAATCCGGACGAGTTCGCCATGTTCGGCCTGGAATTGATCAAGGACCGCTACGAGCAGGGGCTCGAATGGTTCGACGTCATCAGCAAGATCTACACAGCGACCGAGCCGTTCGACTTCGACGGCCGCTTCTACAAGCTGAAGGGTGTTTCGGGCCTGCCGCGCCCGCTGCAGCAGCCGCGTCCGGTCATCCTCAACGCCGCCTTCTCGCCGCCCGGCCGCGACTTCGCCGCCAAGGTCGCCGACTATCTGTTCACCACCTTCGTCGAGATCGAGGGCGGACGCGAGCCGATCGAGGATATCCGCAAGCGTGCCGCCGAACAGGGGCGCGACGTCGGCGTCTACACCACCTGCCATGTCGTGTGCCGTCCGAGCCAGGC
>JBQCHN010000322.1:0-8618 GCA_051954615.1 Mesorhizobium sp.
CCGAAATCGGCGTCGACCTGCACCATGAGTTCGAGGTATTTCCAGGCGATCCAACGCCAGGAATAACGGCTCGCGCGGATTTCCCCCTTGGATATCAGCCATTCACGCAAGGTCGGGGCGAGCATGAGCAGGCGAACCTTCTCGGCCCACGAAGGAAGATCGTCGGGGTCGGCGTAGAGCGCGCAGTCGCCGCAGATTTCGGGAAGGCACGGAGAGGTCGAGGCGATCACCGGGCAGCCCGAGGCCATCGCCTCGACGGCGGGAAGGCCGAAACCCTCGATGCGGGATGGAAAGAGGAAGCAAAGCGCGCCTTCGAGCGCCTTCTTGAAGTCGTCGTCGCCGATGCGGCCGAGAAGGACGATATTGTCCGGCACGTTCGGCGCGTAGCGGCGGATCGTGGCCTCGTCGACATCGCCGAACATCCACAGATCGAGGCCGATCTCGTCGAGGAACGGGGCCAGCCTGACGAGCAACTCGGTGTTCTTGTAGTCCTGGTCCCGCCTGCCTAAGCACAGGACATAGGGCCTGCCGCGGGCGACGTTCAACGACGACCTTTCCGCGTTCCAGCGCTGCGCGTGCTCGCTTCCGTTATAGGTGACGACGATGTTGTCCTCGGGCGCGATGCCGAACGCCACCAGATGGCTGCGCGAGAACTGCGAGACGGTGGTGATGCGCGCCGCGCGCCTGCCGAGCGCCGGCAGGATCAGGCGATGCGCCCATCGGAATCCCCAGCCGTAGCTTGCCGGCATCAGTCTCGTGTGCATGTCGTGGATGCAGGCGATCTGGTGCCTGATGGCCACGGGCGCGAGGTTGCAGAAGCTCAGCAATCCGCCCGGCACATGCCGGGGCAGTTGCGCCTGCACCCAGAACTGCGGCAGCCGCGGCCTGCTGAACTCGGGAACGAGCCGCACGGGGATGGCGTCGAGAGAAAGAGGCTCGGAAAGCGGACGCGGCACAACAAGATCGACATCGAGGTCGCGGGCGAGCGGGTGGCCTTCCAGGATGAGGGCGTCGAGCGCCATCGTGACTTCCCGTGCGTAGCGCGCCACGCCCGTCGGCCTGAGCGTCGTGAAGTCCCCGTTTATGGTCCAGCGCCGCCGTATCTCCCGCTCCGTGCGCGCCGGGCGGGAATGGCCGATCAACCCTCTGGCCTTTGCCGCGAACGAATCCACCAGTGGGGTGTCGCCGTTATGCCCGTTCAGCTCCGAGGGCATTCCCAGCGGCATCGACTTTGCCCTGACCTCGGGCTTGCCCATGTCTATCTTCCCGGTCTCTCGGCATTCCGGGGCACACTAGCATTGCGGCAGGCGCGAAGGTCCTCAGACGTTTGGGGTAAATCCGCGATTCGATCTCGCCTTTCCGGATGACGGACCACCCGCGGGATAGCACGATGGCCATGGTGACGCGGCTCGCCCATCGCCCCACACTGGGGCGCGAAGGAGTGCGCGATGGCGCGACGCTGGACGATCAACGGGCGGTTTCTCTGCCAGCCGACGACGGGCGTGCAGCGCTATGCCCGCGAAGTCGTGCTTGCGCTCGACGCGCTGGTCGCCGAAGGGGTGCCGCTGGCGCGCGGCCTCGAAGTCGACCTGTGCTGTCCGCCAGGCGCCGGCGAGCTGCCGCTTTCGTGCATCGGGCGTCGCGAGACCGGCAGCGTCGGCGGCCATGCCTGGGAGCAGGCGCAGCTTCCCCGATCCATCGGCGGCGGGCTGCTCTCGTTCTGCAACACCGGGCCGTTGTCCTGCCGCAAGCAGATCGTCTGCATCCATGACGCGAATGTCTGGAACGCCCCGCAAAGCTATTCGCTTGCCTTCAGGGGCTTCTACAAGGCCCTGCTGCCATGCCTCGGCAGGACCGCCTGGGGCGTTTCGACCGTATCGAACTACTCACTGAGCGAGCTGGTCGGACGTGGCGTCGTTCCCGCGCGGCGGGTTTTCGTCGCCCCGAACGGGCACGAGCATGTCCTGCGATGGATGCCCGGACATTCGGGGGCGACACGGCTGGCGGCCTCGCGCAAGACCATCGTGATGATCGGCAGCGCCGCGCCCCATAAGAACGTGCAGCTCGTCCTCGACATGGCCGGCCGTCTAGCCGAGAACGGCTTCAGGATCGCGGTCGTGGGCATGTCGGATTCGCGTATTTTCCGATCGGGACCAGCCAGGACCGAAGTCTGCAACATCCACTGGCTGGGCCGCATCTCCGATGGCGAGCTGGCGGCGCTGCTCAGGGACTCGCTCTGCCTGGCCTTTCCATCCCTGACGGAAGGCTTCGGCCTTCCCGCCCTCGAAGCCATGGCCATCGGCTGCCCGGTGGTGGTTTCCGACCGTGCCTGCCTGCCGGAGGTCTGCGAAGAAGGCGCGCTGTTCGCGCCTCCGGACGATCCGGAGGCCTGGTTCGATCGCTTCATGCAGCTCGGCGCTTCCGAAGCGCTACAGCTGCGGATGACGGCGAAGGGAAAGGCGAGAGCTTCCGCCTATAGCTGGAGAGCCACAGCCATGCGATATCTCGAGGCCATGGGCGCCGCCGACGGCATCGATATGGAAGCGACGATCGTCAGGGTTCGCGAACCTTACGCGATGTCGTGAAGCTCGCGGACGGCCGCCAGCGATTCCAGGATGGCACCGTCGAAATTCCGCTCGGAAAAGCGTTCGGCGTTCCTGGAGCAGGCGTGCGGCGCGATCTTGTCGCTGTTCAGCTCGAACCATTCAACCGCTTCCTGGAGCTGGCCGACCGTCTGGGCCTTGAAAAGCACACCCGTCGGCTCGGGCGCCGCGCCAAGGCGCCGCACGATGTCGACCGCCCCGCCGCGGCCGAAGGCGATCAGCGGCGTGCCGCAGGCCTGCGCCTCGGCCAGCGCGATGCCGAAGTCCTCGCAGCCGGCGAAGACCATGGCCCTCGCACGCGCAACGACGTCGATATAGTCGCGCCGGGGCAGGTAACCCGAAAAGCTGATGTTGGGGCCGGCGAGCCCGCGCAGGCTGGCCGATTGCTGGCCTTCGCCGACAATGACCAGCCGCCGCGACGGCATCTCGTTGAAAGCGCGGATGACGAGATCCGTGCGCTTGTACGGCGCGAGAAAGGAGGCGCAAACGTAATAGTCGTCCTTGTCTTCGACACAGGGCAGTTCCCCCAGCGCAACCGGAGGGAAGACGACGCGCGCGTCGCGCCCATAGATGTGGCGGATACGGGAACGGACATAGTTGGAATTCGCCAGCATCAGGTCCGGACCGTGCGCCGTGCGCGTGTCCCATGTCCTGAGGCGATGCAGCATATAGCGATAGAGCAGGCCCTTTGGCCCGAAGCCGAGTCCGCCCTGCCGGAGATAGGAGAACTGCTCGTCCCAGGCGTAGCGGACGGGGCTGTGCACATAGCAGAGGTGCGGCTGGTCCGGCCGGGTTATCACGCCGCGCGAGAAGGCGGCCGAAGACGATATCACCGCGTCGAACCCGGTCACGTCGAACTGCTCGATAAGGAAGGGGCAGAAGAAGAACAGCGAGCGATAGAATTTGCGCACCATGGGCAGACGGTTGGCGGCGGAGGTGTGGAATTCCACGTCGCGGAAATACTGCTCCTTCACCTCGGCCGGAAGGAAATCGAAAAGCGTGAAGACCTCGGCGTTTGGAAACTGCTTGCAGATCTGCGCCAACACCCGCTCGCCACCGCGGAAATTGGGACACCAGTCGTGGACGACCGCTATCCTGGCGTCGCTGCCGGCCCGTGGCTCCGGGATCTGCGGTAGCGTCCCGACAGGCGTGTCGACCCTGGACGCGAGCGCCAGATCGGAAGAGAGTTCGTGGAGCATGGTTGTCGCCCGGCCCTGGATGCCTGCACTCTCCATGCCGCCATGCCGCCATGCCGGCAAGTCGTCCGATCGGCTAGACGGTGCCGAAGGCGGCAAGCCGTCTCATCCTTATGGATGCAGCCAACTGCCGAAGATACCCCGAAAGCCGGTGCCGGGAGGTAGGACGGGGCTGCGCCGTCTCCCTTTATGCAGGCTGCTTCGCACCCTCTCGCCGGTCTAGGGTTGACGGGATCCAACAGGGACCGGCCATGAGGCTTGCAGTGATCATCCCGACCCTCGGCCGCAACGGCCAGGCGGCGCGCCTCATCAGCTACCTGGGCGACCAGACACGGCTGCCCGACGAAGTCGTACTGACCGTGCCCGAGGCAACGCATGTCGACATGCCGGCGGACCTTCCCTTTCCCGTCTCTCTCGTTTCCGGACCCAAGGGGCTTGCCGCGCAGCGAAACACCGCATTGGCACCCGCAATGAGGCGCTTCGACGTCATCACGTTCTTCGACGACGATTTCGTGCCGTCGGCCCAATACCTGGAACAGGTCGAGACGGCCTTCACGGAAGACGCGGACTGGGCGGTGGTGATGGGCAGGGTCGTCAGGGACGGCGCGACGAATGCCGGCCTCGGCTGGGAGGAGGCGGAGGCCGCCCTGCGGGAATCCGGCACCGAAAGATATGACGGCCCACCGGTGGTCGACCACGTCGGCGCCTACGGCTGCAACATGTCCTTCCGCTCCTCGCTCATCGGCGACCTGCGCTTCGATGAACGCCTCGTCCTTTACGGCTGGCAGGAGGACATCGACTTCACCAGCCAGATGCGGTCCAGGGGACGGGTCGTTTGCGTGACCTCGATCAGGGGCGTCCACCTCGGCATAAAATCGGGGCGCGTCAGCGGCAAGCAGTTCGGCTATTCGCAGGTCGCGAACGCGATCTACTTGGTCCGCAAGGGCACCGTTCCGGCCTCGTTCGCGCTTCCCCTCATGTTCAGGAACATCGCCGCCAACCTGGCAAGGAGCCTGAAACCGGAATCGTATGTCGACAGGCGAGGCAGGCTGATAGGCAATCTGCTCGCGATCTACCATGTCGCGACGGGACGAATCGAACCCGAATACAT
Organism: Mesorhizobium sp.; assembly: GCA_051954615.1. GTDB lineage: Bacteria > Pseudomonadota > Alphaproteobacteria > Rhizobiales > Rhizobiaceae > Mesorhizobium. The sequence goes on from JBQCHN010000322.1 coordinate 4,911, forward strand.
CCTGAAAATCTGAGGTGGAAAGACGATGCGGAAGTGGCTTGTGACGATGGCGGCTGCGCTGGCGGCAACGACCGCCTGCAGCCTGCCCACGACCGCCGCCGAGTATCTCTTGGGCCCACAGGACAAGGTCAGGCTCAAGGTCTACGAATGGCGGGCATCGCGCGACGTCATTTTCGAGTGGACGGCGCTCAACGATGATTTCACCGTCAGCGCAGACGGCACGCTGTTCGTTCCGTTCGTCGGCCAGATCCAGGCACAGGGAACCGCTCCCGGCGACCTCGCCCGGGCGATCGGCGACCGCCTGATGCAGCAGATGGGACTCAGCCGGCCGCCGGACGTCGCCGTCGAGATCGCGCAGTACCGGCCGTTCTACATCGTCGGCAATGTCGCGCAGCCTGGCGAATTCCCCTTCAGGCCCGGACTGACGGTCCTGCAGGCGATGGGAATCGCCGGCGGCCTGCGGACGCGCGACGAGGATCTGCCGAGGCTGGAGCGCGAAATGATCACCGGTCAGGGCGATATCAACCTGCTGTCGCAGTCAAGCCTCAGTCTGCTCGCCCGCAAGGCGCGGCTCGAGTCCGAACAGGCAGGCAACGACGATATCTCCTTCCCTCCGGACCTGACGCAGAGAGCCTCCAATCCGTTGGTCGCCGTAACGATGGAGCAGGAGCGCAAGATCTTCACCGTCCGCAAGGATGCGATGACCACGCAGCTGCGCTCCCTCAACGAACTCAAGGATTTCCTTCAAAAGGAACTGGACTCGCTCGAGCAGCAGCTAACCTTCCATGACAAGCAGATCGAACTCGTCCAGAAGGAACTGGCAGGTGTCTCGACCCTTGTCGGAAAGGGACTGGCGGCCGCACCCCGGGAGCTTTCCCTCGAAGGCACGGTCGCCCGGATGCAGGGCGACCGGCTGGCTGCCGAGACGTCGCTGCTGCGGGTCCGGCAGGAGATCAGCAAGACCGACATCGAGATCCTCAATCTCAACAACCGCAACGCCAACGAGATCGCGGAGGCCCTGCGCGAGACACAGCAGCAGCTGAATGAGATGGCCAGCAAGACCGACACGGCCGTGCAACTGCTGCATGAAACCGAAGTGACGGCTCCTGCGCTGCTTGCCATGCGGGAACGCAGCGAAAGGACCAAACCGGTCTTCAAGATCGTCAGGGCGACGGCCACCGGCTCCGAAGAGCTCGATGCCGACGAGATGACGCCGATCCAGCCGGGCGATACGATCAAGATCGAAATTCCCGAGCCGCAATCGGGCATCGCTGTCCTGCCGGCGGCCGGCGGCATGCATGCGGAGATGCCGGCGGTCCAGGATACCAACTGATCGGATAGACTCGGACGGTGACGGATTGTCGTCGCCGTCGCTGCCGAAAATGTACTAACCAACGCCCAATGCACAGGGGATCGTTTGAGCTTGGCCCTTGCCTTGAATTTTAGGGCCGCATATCAGTGCGATCCGATCGCTTGCGCATCCGCTCAACGGCGATTCGCCCGGCGCCAGAAACCGCCGGCCGCGTTCCGCTAAGTTGCAGCGATCCCTTGTCTTGTCACAAACTGGAGGTCTTGGTGCTCCTGAGTGTGATCGCCGTAGCGGCGGCAGGCGTTCTTATGGGACTGCGGTTCAAGGCGCCCGCCCTGATTGCCGCGACCGCCGTACTCCTGATCGGAAGCCTTGTTTGGAATGGCCTCGGCTTTCCGGGCCACGTGACGATTTCGAGATTTCTGGTCCTGGCCGTCGCCCTGGCCTGCGCCTATGTCGTCGGCCTGCTTTTGTCGACGCGCGGGAGATGACCCGAAGGGTGAAAAGCCGTTCTTTGGAACAAGATGGCGTCAGGATGCCCTGTCGAAGCGCATCACGGCGAAGACGGTCTTGAACAGGATGGAGACGTCCAGCCAGATCGACCAGTTCCGGACATACTGGCTGTCCAGCGCGACGCGGCTGGCATAGTCGACGCTGCTTCGTCCGCTCACCTGCCAGAGGCCGGTCAATCCCGGCCTGCCTTGCAGGTATTCGCCGAGATGATCGCCATATTGCGGCAACTCGTCCTTCACGACAGGCCTTGGGCCGACGCAGCTCATATCGCCGCGAATGACGTTGAAGAGCTGGGGAAGCTCGTCGAGGCTGGACTTGCGCAGCATCCGCCCGAGACGCGTGACGCGGGGATCGTTCCTGATCTTGTGGGTCTTTTCCCACTCCAGGCGGATTTCCGGGTTGGTTTCGATGCAGGCTTTCAGCACCTCGTCCGCATTGCAGACCATCGATCGAAATTTATAGCACCGAAACGGCTTCCCACCGCGCCCCACACGGGTATGGGAAAACACGGTCGGGCCTCCCATGGTGATCCGGATCAGAAGGGCGACGAGGATCATCACGGGAGCGGCCAGCGCCAGCGCGGTGCTGGCGATGACAAGATCCATGATGCGCTTCGAGAGCCCGCCCACAACCGGATTGGCCATGCCTGGCCTGGGCGTGGGCGTCAGGTCGTCCAGGATGACGCCGGCATTGCCGAAATCGGATGAGGATATGGCGCTGACTGCCGCCGTCCGGCTTTCTGCATCGTCGAGAGAAAAGGAATGCACCCAGATCGGGGCATGTGGATGCAGCGGTTTTTCGAAGGCGTTTGTCATGGGACGATGCCCGTTCGAACTCGGTCTGCCCACTTTTTCAAGGCCGCAGCATCGGAGCAAGAACAGCAAAGGAGGTAGCGGGAATCTCCAATTCTATCCTCCCTAATCCCAAGGAATGATCCCCTTGACGATTTTGGGGTTCCGGCAGGCAAGCCGGAGCGATGCGATCAGGTCCTGCGGCGCAGGAAAGTCGTTGCGGGGGCTCTCGTCAGCAGCACGCCGAGGATAGGGCTCCGGCTGGTTTGCAGCGTCCTCGTCAGGTCCCGCAATGTATCCAGGTGTGTCTCGCCGCATTCGGCGACCATGACGACGCCGTCCAGGCTCGATCCGACTTTCAGCAGGTCTGCCCCGGAGGCAAGCGTCGGCATGTCGAGGATGACGATATCGTAGGCGTAGGCGGGAAGGTCGCAAGCCATCAGGTCCGACAGGAAGGCCTCCATGTTCTTCTGCGCCAGCAATTTCCTCGCATCGACCGCCCACCCTGGAAGCAGGTCGAAAGACCGCCCCGGGCAGCTGGTGATGTTGAGCCTGACGGGGTCCTGACACGGCTCGCCGCGGATGCCTGACGGACCGAGGAGCCGGGACGTGATCGCATGTTGCACGTCCGCATCGATCACCAGCGTCTTCAGGCCGGACATCGAATAGAGAGAGGCGAGATTGCTGACGACGGAACTTTTCGAGCCGCCGTCGGATGCCGCGGTCATCCCGAGGAACCTGATGGGATGGTCCGTCTCCGCGAGGCTGATTTCGGTGCGTGCTTTCCGGAGACTGCCGCTGTATGGAGAATGAGGCTTCTTGAGCACTTCGTCGACGCTGCCGGTTTCCCGCCGCTTGCCGATGCGCGGCAGTTCGCCGACACATTCGACCCCGAGGTTCTCGCGGATCTGTCGCGCCGACCCGACGGTCCGGTCGAACATATGCCTTACGAAAGAAAGGCCTATCCCGAAAGCCAGGCCGGCGACCGCCGCGAAGGCCAGCACCAGCTTCGGCCTCGGCGCACTCGGAGAGAGCGGCGCCGTCGCCTCGGTGATCACGCGCGCATCGGCAACCGGATACGATTGCTGGCTCACC
>JBQCHN010000323.1:0-4569 GCA_051954615.1 Mesorhizobium sp.
CGAGATGCGGAAGCGGCAGGCGGGTGAGGAAGACGAGCGCGAGGGCAAAGTCCTTGCCGAGCTTGTCAAGAAACCCGCCGCCCATCGCTCCGCCCCTCGCGATCGCGTGGAAGAAAGTGCCGCTGACATGGCCGCGCCGGCCGCCTGCCGCACCCAGCGGGTTGCCTTGGCCGTCCGCCAGTTCGGCGAGCTTGTCGTCCGCGCCGGGCGCGACGACTTGCGCGTAATGGAACTCATGCCCGCGCACGAGCGTACCTTTTTGTCCAAGCGGGCAGTCGGCCAGCAGGGTCGCCTGCCGGTAGCCGAGGTTCATCTTGCGTTTTGCAAAGCTGGTGGAATGGCCGAGCAGGCCGAGCATTTGGTGCGTCACGCCATCCGCATCTTCCAGCGTTTCGCCGAGCGTCATGAACCCGCCGCACTCGCCATGGACGGGCCGCGTCGCCGCGAAAGCGCGCATCCCGTCGCGAAAGTTCTTCGCGGCGGCGAGCTTGCCGGCATGCAGTTCCGGATAGCCGCCGGGCAGCCAGCAAGTGTCGCAATCGGCGGGCGGCGCCTCGTCGGCCAGCGGGGAGAAGGGCACGATCTCGGCGCCGGCGGCGCGCCAGCGAGCGGCGACGTGCGGATAGACGAAGGTGAAAGCGGTATCCTGCGCCAGCGCAATGCGCTGGCCGGGCGGCGATAGGGCGGCGGCGAAGCTGCCGGCCTGCGGCGCGAGCGGCTCGGCAAGCGCCATCACCGCGTCAAGGTCGACCGATTTCTCCACCATGTCGGCCATTTTGTCGATGAAGGCATGGAGGCCTGTATGTTCGGAGGCCTGCACCAGACCGAGATGGCGTTCGGGCATGGTGATGTCGGGGTCGCGCTGAATGGCGCCGACCACCGGCAGGCCGAGCGCTTCGACCGCCTCGGCGCACAGGCGTCGGTGACGCTCGCTGCCCAGCCGGTTCAGCACGACGCCGGCGATGCGCACCGCCGGATCGTAGGTGGCGAAACCCTTGGCGACGGCGGCGGCCGTGGTCGACTGGCCCGACACGTCGAGCACCAAAAGGGACGGGATGCCGTAAAGCCGGGCGAGATCGGCGCCGGAACCGGTGCGACCAGCACCGGCCGGAATGCCGTCAAACAGGCCCATGGCGCTTTCGGCGACGATGACCTCGGCGTCGGCGGAGGCGTCTTTGGCCAGCGCGTTGAGCAGGGAAGGGGCCATCGCCCAGGAATCGAGGTTGACGCCGGGCAAGCCGGTCGCCGCCTCATGGAAACCGGGATCGATGTAGTCCGGCCCGGACTTGGCGCCGCGCACCCGCACGCCGCGCCGGGCGAGAGCCCTGAGCAGGCCGATGGTGACGCTGGTCTTGCCGGAGCCGGAGCGCGGCGCGCCGATCAGGATCGCGCGGGCGGTCATTGCGGGCTCCGGATCTGGTCGCGGAGCGCGACGATGCCGCCGACGACGATGAGCGACGGCGAGACGACGTTTTCGCGCGCCGCGGTTTCCGTCAAGGTGCCCAGCGTGGCAACGACAGTGCGTTGCTGCGGCAGCGTGGCGTTTTCGATCAGCGCGCAGGGTGTGCCGTCCAGCAGGCCGCCAGCGCGCAAATCGGCCACCGTCTCGGCCAGATGGGTCAGGCCCATATAGATGACGATCGGGTGGCGGGTGCGGGCAAGTGCTGCCCAATCCGGCCGGTCGTCGGAGACGGCGGCGAAGCCGGTGGCGAGGATCACCGCGCCGTTGACGCCGCGCATGGTGACGGGGATGCCGGCCGAAGCCAGCCCGCCGAAGGCCGAGGTGACGCCGGGCAGGATGCGATAGGGAATGCCGTGCTCGACCAGTGCGGCCGCCTCCTCGCCGCCGCGCGCGAAGACGGTCGGGTGGCCGCCCTTCAGCCGCACCACCTTGCGGCCTTCCTTCGCCAGCCGGATCAGCAGGGCGTTAATGTCGCCCTGCGGAATCGACAGGCGGCCGCCGCGCTTGCCGACGAAGAATTTCTCCGCCTGAGCGGCGACCGCGACGATTTCGTCCGACACCAGCGCATCGTGCACCAGTGCGTCGGCTTCGGTCAGGGCCGCCAGCACTTCCAGTGTCAGCAGGCCGGGGTCGCCAGGGCCGGCGCCGGCCAGCCAGACATGGCCTGGCTCAAGGCGCGGCTTGTGGGCGACGAGTTTGGCGGCGGTGTCGGACAGGGTCATGCCCGCCCCCTGAAGCGGCGCTGGTAAGTGGCGTCGTAGAGCGCGCTTTCGGTGAACTCTTCCGCCGCCAGCGAGGGGCCGACGAAAATGATGGCGCTGCGCTCGACCGGTTCGTCGGTGAACTTTTCGGCGATCGTCGCCAGCGTTCCACGGATGATGCGTTCCTCCGGCCATGAGGCGCGGAAGACGATCGCGACAGGGCACTCGCCGCCGTAGTGCGGCGTCAATTCCGCCACCACCTGGTCGAGCGCATGGATGGCGAGGTGGATGGCGAGTGTCGCGCCGGTGCGGCCGAAATTGGCCAGCGTCTCGCCCGGCGGCATCTTCGAGGCGCGGCCGGAAACGCGGGTGAGAACGAGGCTCTGTGCCAGTTCGGGAATGGTCAGTTCGCGCCGCAGTGCCGCCGCGGCGGCGGCGAAGGCCGGCACGCCGGGAGTGAGCGTGTAGGGGATGCCGTGCTTTTCCAGCCGGCGGATCTGCTCGGCGACGGCGCTCCATACCGACAGGTCGCCCGAATGCAGCCGCGCGACATCCTGCCCGGAGGCGTGGGCGGCGAGGTATTCGGCCTCGATCTCGTCCAGCGACAGCGGCGCGGTGTCGACCAGCCGGGCAGTTGGTCCGCAATGGGACAGCAATTCGGGTGCGACGATGGAGCCGGCGTAGAGGCACACCGGGCATTCGGCCAGCAGCCGTGCGCCCCGCAGCGTGATCAGGTCGGCCGCGCCCGGTCCGGCGCCGATGAAATGCACGGTCATGCGACGTCTCCCGCAACGGCGATGGCGCAGGTGACGGGTCCCACGGCGATGCGCGGGCCGAGCAATGTCGCGTGCTGTCCGGCGGCGGCAAGCGCCGCCGTTTCGGAAACGGAGGGCGTGCCGGTCGCCTGCAACGACGGCACGGAGCGGGTCAGCGCGCGCAGGGAGACGGCGCGCAGGGCGGCGTCGTCGACCAGAAGCAGCGGCAGTTTCAACGTCTTGCCAGTGGCCGCGATTGCATCCTCGGCATGCTTGAAGTGCGCCGTCGCCAGCGCCGACAGGGCCGCTGCGGACAGGCCATGCGTGGCGAGCGCCGCTTCCACGGCAGCCAGAACCTGTCCCTGATCGACGCCCTTGCGGCAGCCTATGCCCGCGACCATCATGGTTTTATCCAGCTCCATTGCGTAACCGGCAGGGCCGGACGCCATGCCTGCATCGAGCCGACGGCGCCCGCGCGGGAAACGGCGATACGCGTCAGTTCGCCACCAAGTTCGGCGTGCCGCGCAAGCAGCAGCGCTTCCATTTCGAGCGTCACGGCGTTGGCGACCAGCCGGCCGTGCGAGGGCAGGGCGGCGATTGCCGCCTCGATCACGCCTTCGTCGCTGCCGCCGCCGCCGATGAAGATTGCGGATGGTTTCGGCAGGCCGGCAAAGGCTTCCGGCGCCTTACCTTCGACCACGTTGAGATGCGGCACGCCGAAGGCGGAAGCGTTGCGGCGGATACGGGCGGCGCGCTCAGGGTCGGCCTCGATGGCGATGGCTTTGAGCGAGGGATGCGCCAGCAGCCATTCGATGGCGATGGAGCCTGAGCCCGCGCCGATGTCCCACAACAGTTCGCCATGCCGGGGCGCCAGCGCCGAAAGGGTGACGGCGCGCACCTCGCGCTTGGTGATCTGGCCGTCGTGCTCAAACAGGCCGTCGGCGCGGCCTACGGCCAGCGGGAGGATGCGGGCCTGCGAGTTGGATTCAACTGCGATGGCCAAGACGTTGAGCGGATTGATGTTTTCGAGGTCGAAGGCGTCGGCGCGGGCGGTGCGGATGCGCTCATCCGGCCCGCCCAGCGCCTCCAGCACCGTCAACCGCGAGGTGCCGAAGCCAAGCGTGGTGAGGAGTGCTGCGATTTCCATTGGTGCCTTGTCGTCCGACGTCAGCGCCAGGATACGGGCGTTGGCATGGAGCAGGGGGCGGATGAGGTCGATGGGACGGCCGTGCAGTGAAACCGTTTGCGTGTCCTGCAGGGCCCAGCCAAGGCGAGAGGCCGCCAGCGAGAAGGATGATGGCGCAGGGATTGTCCGCATTTCGGTCGCCGGCACCAGCCTTGCCAGCGTGACGCCGACGCCGTGGAGAAAAGGATCGCCTGAGGCGAGCACGCAGACCTTTTTGCCGCGCAGGGCAAGCACGTCGCACATCGTGCTGTCGAAGGGAACCGGCCACTGCCGTGCTTCGCCGGCGATGACCGTTGCGGCCAGCGCCAGATGGCGGGCGCCGCCAAAGACGAACGCTGCCGAGGCAATCGCCTGCTTGGCGTTCTCGCCAAGACCCGCTACACCGTCCTCGCCGATGCCGACGACGGTCAACCAGGTGCCTCGGCCGGCGGTTTCAGCAAGCATGACGACACACCGCATTCTCAT
>JBQCHN010000324.1:0-12115 GCA_051954615.1 Mesorhizobium sp.
GGTCATGCTTTGGGGACTCGCTTCGGTTTGGTCGCACCGGGAATGGCGGCCTCGATGGCCTTTTTCATGACGGTCGGCAGCGCCTCGCCCGAAATTCCGGCCGGGCCGGACCAGAAATGGCCGGGCGGCGCGGCGCGGTCCGTACGGGTCCGGAAGACCTCCAGGTCGAGCGAAAAGTGCGTGAACACATGGCCGATACTGCCCGCCCGTTGCCAGTTGCCCGCGAACGGTGCCGCGTCGACGTCGGTGGCGCCGTCAACGCGCGCGGTCCAGCTGGTGGTGGGCACCTCGCTCATGCCGCCGAGCAGGCCCTTTTCCGGGCGCTTGCGTAAAAGGACCGCGCCGTCGCTCCTGACCGCGACGAACGCGGCTCCCCGGCGCAGTGGCTTTTCCGGCTTGGCGAGGCGGACGGGATAGAATTCCGGATCGCCATTTGCCTGCGCGCTGCAATCCTCGCGCAGCGGGCACAGCATGCAGCGCGGCCGGCGCGGCGAGCAGATGGTGGCGCCGAGATCCATCATCGCTTGGGCGAAGTCGCCCGGCCTCTCTTCCGGCACTAGTCCTTCCACGACGGCGCGGACTTCCGCCTTGGCTTGCGACAGTGGCGTGGCGATACAAAAAAGGCGGGTTACCACCCGTTCGACATTGCCGTCGACGACGGCGGCTGGCCGATCGAAGGCGATGGCGGCGATGGCCGCCGCCGTATAGGCGCCGATGCCTGGCAGGGCGCGCAGACCGTCTTCGGTGTCCGGAAAGGTACCGCCTAGAGCCGCGACCTGGTCGGCGCAGGCTTTCAGGTTGCGCGCCCGCGAATAGTAGCCGAGCCCCGCCCATGCCTTCATGATGTCGTCGCTCGGTGCAGACGCAAGAGCCGTGGCGGTGGGCCATTTCCGCACGAAGGCGCTGAAATAGCTTTTCACGGCTTCCACCGTTGTCTGTTGCAGCATCACCTCCGAAAGCCAGACGCGGTAAGGGTCCGGCCGCACGCCGCGAGCGAGATCGCGCGGCGGCACGCGCCATGGCAGGTCGCGGTGATGCGCGTCGTACCAGGCAAGCAGCCTGCCGGCGACGCCGGCGTCTTGCGGAGCGGGGTTGCGGACGGGCATTGGCGGTGTCATTGATCCTTCAACCGGACTGCGGCGGGATGCTGGCGCCGGCAATTGGAGCACGCATGGCAGGGAAAAGGCCCTCGGGCAATCCCGTTGCGGTCAGCGATCTCGCGACTGGCATTCTCGACCCGATGCTGCGCAAGCGCGCCGGCATCTCGGTCGGCCTCGTCCAGTCGTGGGAGGAGATCGTCGGGCCTCGACTGGCGCGCCTGTCGCGGCCGGAACGGATCCAGTGGCCGCGCCGTCTGCATGAGGACGATCCGTTCGAGCCGGCCGTGCTGGTCATCGCCTGTGAAGGTGTGGCCGCCCTCCACATCCAGCACCAGACGGGCGAGATCGTCAGCCGGGCGAACACGTTCCTCGGCTTTGCCGCCATTGGCCGCATCCGCATCGTCCAGAAGCCGGGAGCGCTCGCATCCAGGCCCCCCCGGCCCGTCCCCCGGCCGCTGTCGGAGACGGAAAAGAACCGGCTGGCAGGCACGGTCGGCGGCATAGAAGATGCAAGCTTGCGCGCTTCGCTGGAGCGGCTCGGCGCCAGCGTGCTGGGCAACCGCAAATGAAACTCGCATATTCGTGATCGCGACTGGCAAGTTTGTCCGTTGGCTTGCACGGGCCGATGCCTTAATTCGCGCCAACTCTCGCCTTTTCGTGCCTTTGCATTGCACAATCCAGCTTCAGTCAGGTGATTCGCATGATCCGTATCTTGTCCCGCAGAAACGTCCTGTCGACGCTGGCCGCCGTGCCGGCGGTCATGGCGCTGGCAGCATGCAGCGATTCCGGCAAGGCGGAGGCTGAAACCAAGCCGGCCGAGCCGGCAAAGCCCGCCGAGGCCCCGACGCCCACCACGCCAGCCGAACCCGCTGCCGAGGCGCCGCAGCCACAAGGCACCGTCGATATGGCGGAACTGCTCAAGCCGGGCGCTTTGCCGGACAAATCCATGGGCAAGGACGACGCCAAGGTCACTATCGTGGAATATGCCTCGATGACCTGCCCGCACTGCGCGCATTTCAACGATACGACCTTCCCGGAACTGAAGAAGAAATACATCGACACCGGCAAGGCCCGTTATATCCTGCGCGAGTTTCCTTTCGACCCGCGCGCCGAGGCCGGTTTCATGCTGGCGCGCTGCGCCGGCGACAACTATTTCCCTATGGTGGATGTGCTGTTCAAGCAGCAGTCCAACTGGGCGGCGGCTGAAAACGCCAAGGATGCGCTATTTCAGCTTTCCAAACTGGCCGGTTTTACACAGGAGAGCTTCAACGCCTGCTTGACGGACCAGAAGCTTCTCGACCAAGTGAGAGCGGTCCAGAAGCGCGGTGCGGAGGAATTCAAGATCGACTCCACGCCGACCTTCTTCATCAACGGCAAGACCTACAAGGGGGCTATGTCGATTGCAGAAATGTCGGCCATCATCGACCCTCTGCTCTGACGTCTCCGTGAGTGCGGGGCGGCGCGGATGAAATTTTCGCGCCTGCGCCTGCTTGGCTTCAAATCCTTCGTCGAACCCGGCGAGTTCGTCATCGAGCGCGGGCTGACCGGCATCGTCGGCCCGAATGGCTGCGGCAAGTCGAACCTTGTCGAGGCGCTGCGCTGGGTGATGGGCGAAAGCTCCTACAAGAACATGCGCGCGTCCGGCATGGACGACGTCATCTTCTCCGGTTCCAACACGCGGCCGGCCCGTAACACGGCCGAGGTGACGCTGTTCCTCGATAATGTCGACCGCACCGCGCCATCCGCCTTCAACGATGCGGACGAGTTGCAGGTTTCGCGCCGCATCGAGCGCGAGGCGGGCTCCGTCTACCGCATCAATGGCAAGGAGGCGCGTGCCAAGGACGTGCAGCTTCTGTTCGCCGATCAGTCCACCGGCGCGCGTTCGCCCTCGATGGTGGGGCAGGGGCGCATCGGCGAGCTGATCCAGGCCAAGCCCCAGGCGCGCCGCGCGCTGCTGGAGGAGGCTGCCGGTATTTCCGGCCTGCACACCCGCCGCCACGAGGCCGAGCTGCGCCTGAAGGGCGCCGAGCAGAACCTTGAGCGGCTGGACGATGTCGTCGGCGAACTGGAAGGCCAGATCGAGAGCCTGAAGCGGCAGGCACGGCAGGCGTCGCGCTTCAAGAACCTCTCGGCCGATATCCGCAAGGCCGAGGCGATCCTGCTGCACTTGCGCTGGACGCAGGCCAAGGTTCAGGAAGGCGAGGCTCGTTCGGCACTGGCGACCGCCACCGCGCTGGTCGGCGACCGCGCCGCCGCGCAGATGGAGGCCGCCAAGGAGCAGGCGGTCGGCGCGCATCGCCTGCCGGACCTGCGCGAGGCCGAAGCCGCCGCCGCCGCCGCCTTCCAGCGGCTTTCCATCGCCAAGACGCAGATCGAGAAGGAAGCCGACCGTATCCGCGCCCGTCAAACCGAGTTGGACCGCCGCCTGCAGCAGCTCGATGCCGACATCGCCCGCGAGGAGCGCATGGTGCGCGACAATGCGGAGGTGCTGGAACGCCTCGCCGCCGAGGAAACGACCCTCAACGCCGAGAATGCCGGCGCGGCCGAGCGCGAGGCTACGACGCGCGCCGCTTTCGAACAGGCGACGCTGGTCCTCACGGCCAGCGAGGAGGCGCTGTCGAAGCTGACCGCCGCGCGCGCCGAGGCCGCGGCCTCCCGTCAGCAGATGGAACGCACGCTGCGCGATACGGCCGAGCGCCGCGACCGCATCGCCCGCCAGCTCGGCGAGATCGACCGCGAACTGGCCGACCTGACGACGAAGATCGCCGGCCTGCCCGACCCGGTTGAAAAGAAGGCGCTGGCCGAACAGGCGTCGGTAGCGCTGGAACGCACGGAAGCGGCGGCGATAGCCGCCGAGCAGGCCGTCTTTGCTGCCCGCGCGGCGGAAACGGCGGCGCGGACCCCGTTGCAGGAAGCGAAGGCGGAACTTGCCCGTATCGAGACGGAAGCGCGCACGCTGGCGAAAATGCTCAACGCCGCCTCCGGCGACCTCTTCCCGGCCGTGCTGGAGCAGATCGGCGTCGAGCGCGGCTTCGAGACGGCGCTGGGCGCAGCACTTGGCGAGGACCTCGACGTACCGCTCGACCGCAGCGCCCCGGCGCATTGGGGCGAAAGCGCCATCCAGCCCGGCGACCCGGCGCTGCCTGCGGGCGTCAAGGCGCTCGCCAGCGTCGTGCGGGCGCCTGCCCAGCTGGCCCGCCGGCTGGCGCAGATCGGTATCGTCGAGGCCGCAGACGGCCCGCGCATGCAGTCCTTGCTAGCGCCTGGCCAGCGGCTGGTCAGCCGCGATGGCGCTCTGTGGCGCTGGGACGGCCTGACCGCCAGCGCCGACGCGCCGACAGCGGCGGCGCTTCGGCTTGCGCAGAAGAACCGGCTTGCCGAGCTCGACGCCGAGGCGGTCGCCGCGACGAAAAGCGTCCGTGCCGCCGAGGAGACGCTGTCCGGCGCGGAAGCGGGCCTTCGTGGCGCGATCGAGGCCGAAAAGGGGGCACGGCAGGCCGCGCGCGACGCAAGGCAGGCGCTCGACGCCGCGCGCGCAGCACTTGCGGCGGCGGAAAAGGCAGCCGGCGAGCTTTCCAGCCGCCGCTCGGCGCTGACGGACACGCGCACGCGCATCGTCGCCGATCATGAAGAGGTTTCGACGGCCGTCGCCGAGGCCGAGGCGGCGCTGACGAAAGCGCCCGATCTCGGCGATCTGCAAGCACGGCTGGAGCAGGCTTCGACGCGGGTAGCGGGCGACCGCGCAGCACTCGCCGAGGCGCGCGCCGTGCATGACGGGCTGAAGCGCGAGGCTGAGGCGCGGACGCGGCGGCTTGCGGCCATGAACTCTGAGCGCGGAAGCTGGACCGGGCGTGCCGAGAATGCGGCGGCGCAGATAGCAGCCCTTGGCGAGCGCAAGGGTGAGGCGGCGGCCGAGCGGGAAAAGCTTGCCGATGCGCCTGATGAACTCGACGCAAGGCGGCGCGCGCTGCTGTCGCAGCTGTCGCAGGCGGAGGAATTGCGAAAGGCGGCCAGTGATCGCCTGCAGGAAGCGGAGAACCGGCAGGCGGTGCTCGACAAGGCGGCCACCGCCGCCATTCAGGCGCTGGCCGAGTCGCGCGAGCAGCGCGTGCGCGCCGAGGAGCGGCTGACTGCCGCCGACGAGCGCCGGCAGGAGGTCGAGGCGCGTATCCAGGAAGCGCTGGCGGTGCCGCCGCATCTGGTCATCCGCCACACCGGCCTGGAAGCCGACGCCCCGATGCCGGACATGGCCGAGGTGGAGCGCCAGCTGGAGCGGCTCAAAATCGAGCGTGAGCGGCTGGGCGCCGTCAACCTGCGCGCCGAGGAAGAGCAGAAGGAACTGTCGGAGCGGCTGGAGACGATCGTTTCCGAGCGCGAGGACGTCATCGAGGCGATCCGCAAGCTGCGGCAGGCGATCCAGAGCCTGAACCGCGAAGGACGCGACCGGCTGCTGGCGGCTTTCGATGTCGTAAATGGCCATTTCCAGCGCCTGTTTTCGCACCTGTTCGGCGGCGGCACGGCCGAACTGCAACTGATCGAATCGGAAGACCCGCTGGAAGCGGGCCTTGAGATCCTCGCCCGCCCGCCCGGCAAGAAGCCGCAGACCATGACGCTGCTTTCAGGCGGCGAGCAGGCGCTGACGGCGATGTCGCTCATCTTCGCCGTGTTCCTCACCAATCCGGCGCCCATCTGCGTGCTGGACGAGGTCGACGCGCCGCTCGACGACCACAATGTCGAGCGTTTCTGTAACCTGATGGACGAGATGGCGAAGTCGACCGAGACGCGCTTCGTCGTCATCACCCACAACCCCATCACCATGGCCCGCATGGACCGCCTCTTTGGCGTCACCATGGCTGAGCAGGGGGTGAGCCAGCTCGTTTCGGTGGACTTGCAGGCCGCCGAAGCAATGCGCGAGGCAAGCTGAGATAAGGGTAGATTTTGGTCACGAGGGCTGCCGTTGCTTTTGGAATAAGCTTGCTATACTGACGCTTTCAGCTAGGGGAACGCGCCTTTCCGTGCTTTCCTGTACCCGCTCATTCCCGTTTTCCGGAACAATGCCATGACCATTGCCTTCATCGACCTCGCCGCGCAGCAGGCGAGACTTCGCCCGGCTCTCGACCGCAGCATCGCGCGCGTGCTCGATGAGGGGCAGTACATCATGGGGCCCCAGGTCGCGGAATTCGAGCGCGGGCTTTCCGCCTTTTGCGGTGCCAAGCACAGCCTTTCCTGTGCCAACGGGACGGATGCGCTGCAACTCGCGCTGATGGCGCTGGGCATCAAGGCTGGCGATGCCGTCTTCGTTCCGTCCTTCACGTTCGCCGCGACGGCGGAGGTCGTTCCGCTGGTCAATGCCACGCCTGTTTTCGTCGACGTGCTGCCGGACACGTTCAACATGGATCCCGAGAGCCTGAAGCGCGCGATCGTCAAAGCGCGTGCCGATGGCTTGCACCCGGCCTGCGTCATTCCCGTCGATCTGTTCGGCCTGCCGGCGGATTATGACGCGTTGATCGCCATCGCGCGCGAGAACGGCATGACCGTCATCGGCGACAGCGCCCAGGGCTTCGGCGGCGTCTACCACGGCAAGGTGACGGGCTCGATCTGCGACATCACCACGACGTCGTTCTTCCCGGCCAAGCCGCTCGGCTGCTACGGCGACGGTGGCGCGCTTTTCACCGACGACGACGAACTGGCGACGCTGATCGATTCCTTCCGCGTGCACGGCAAGGGAACGCACAAATACCGCAACGAGCGCATCGGCGTGAACAGCCGCCTCGACACACTCCAGGCGGCGATCCTGATCGAGAAGCTGGCGATCTATCCGGACGAGATCGAAGCCAGGCAGCGCGTCGCCGAGCGCTATTCGAATGCACTCGGCAATCGTTTTGAAGTGCCTTTCGTTCCCGACGGGCTGAAAAGCATCTGGGCTCAGTACACGTTGAAGACGCGAGACGCCGCGGAGCGCGACGTGCTGCAGGAGCGGGCGAAGAAGGCCGGCGTTCCGGTGGTGGTCTATTACCCGATCCCGCTGCATCGCCAGAACGCCTACAAGGATTTTCCGCAGGACTCCGCGGGCCTGGCGGTTAGCGACGATCTCGTGACCCGGGTCATCAGCCTGCCGATGCACCCCTATCTCGAAGCCGACGTCCAGGATCGCATCATCGAGGTTATCGGCGGCTGATGTCAGACCTCAGGCAGAAGGCTTGTCTGGTTTGTGGGGCTCGGATGACGAGGGCTATAGCGAAATAGGGGGTAGATTTTCACGCCGCCTAGACAATAAACCACATCAGGCCCCCGTCCTTCTGATGGATTAGCTTACCAAAACGGGAAAGTTGAACCTTCGGCATAGCCGCGGACGGCTATGCCGATCCCGGCTCCGCCGTGGGCTTGACCACTTTCGTTGATGGAACGTATCGGAAACCCGACAGTCCGGCCTAGCAAGGCGAGTACACGATTCCAGGCGACTAGAGTGGTATAGTCTAAGCGCGTTTGAAGAAGCGAAAGGGTCATCCTGCCAAGCATGGACCTGGTTCACGGCATTCCGTTCAGCTAGACAGGGTCTCCAACAGGATCGACGTCTCACGTATCTGATACGTGCAACCCCGACGGTGTCGGTAACCGCCGACAGTGATGGCAATCAATAATCGGCAGATCTTGGTCCTGGCACTAGGAGGGCGATACCTGATAGAAAAGTAATTCGGCCCAGATCACTCATTTCTCCGGCCTTGAAAGAAAATATTATAGCAATACAAAAGCATGATATTGAGAATATCAAAGAGTCAGAAGATTTTCTTTTTGATATCAAGATACCTCCCATCAAGAGGGGAGAAAATAATAAAATCAAGCACAAGATAAATGAAATTATTCCTATTTCAATAAGAATTTCTAAGGCAAAATTGTGAGGGTATGCAAATTTGCTGTGAGCGACATTATGATATTGCCCTAATCCTGCACCAGAAAAATGAGAGTAACTTTGACGGGCAGCGGAATCTACGATAGGAGCCTGAGGCTCATCTCCTTCTTCCGACAGTGCGGCCAGACTCTCTGATGTCATGCCGATCCGAAGTTCAATGGCGCGACCGATCGCACTAAAATAGGAAATATTATATTCGTTGTGTAGTGCTGAAAAAAGAAATACTCCCAATATCAAAGAGTAGAATATCTTTGAACCGGCTCTGATATCCTTTTTTAGGCCAAAGTAGATTGACATGGCTATTAAGCAAGCCATCAAGGAAAACACGTCGGCGCGACGGCAGATTAGGGCCGCAAAAAAGAGGAGGACGCCGGAGAGTATCCACCCGCGTTTGAATACGAGAGGCGCGACCGCTCTGATCGTCAGCAATAGCCCGTATGACACCAGAGAGTATTTCGACGACAGCAGGGTGTTGGATGCAATTATCTTATCGGTGCGGATGAGACCGCTTCCCTGCTCGATCAGAATGCGCAGCGCCGCCAGAGCTGCCAAAGCGGCAAGAGTGAAAAAGACGCCTTTGATGGCCCTCTCTCTTTCCGGCACGCAGGCGATCATGACAATGGCCGCCAACTGCGGAATGAATGCAATTGAAATCGCTAAGAGCTTGGCATCCACATACCGGTCCTGGCGGAGATGCCACTGGGATGGATCGAACATAAAGACAAACTGATTCGGTGAGGCATGATCGAGAATCAGCAGATAGATAACAACCGACGGTGCAATGGCCAACCATGTCGGCGATAACGGTATTTTGGGGCCTGCTGACAAGAGGGCGAAAAAAGCAGCAGGAAGAAATATCAGAGATAAGAGACTTGCTGGCATCCCGGCAATAGGTCCATAGAGGCCAGAGAACGCTGCCGCAGCGCCAAATCCCCCGACCATAAAGCTCGCTCTTGCTCTTGCGGCGCACTCGGTGGAATTCAAAACTGTCATTTGCCTCCAGATTGGCGCCACGTCCTATACGTACGCCACTTGCTGCAGTCTGATGTCGGAATGAACCGGTTGATCTAGAATCTGCGATATGCCAGTGCTCATCTCTAGACGTTTCTACTGTGGCGAGGTGAAGGCAAAAATATGCGAACTGCCTATGTGTTCGAGAGGCGGACGGCGTCTATCGTCGCTGCACATCTCACATATTGTCTCATTCTTGCGCTGGCCACTTATTTGACACCTCGTATGGCCGGATTGGAGATGAACAACATCATAGATGTCTGGAGCATCTCCACGCTGCCGGTTGTCTTGGTCGCAGTTGCCGCCCTTGCGATTCTGGTAGGCCCTAAGAGGGAGCCTTCAGTAATATTTCTTCACTTGATTCTGTTGACGCTTGTTACGCCCAGCTTAGTTCTATTGGTTTCCGGCGGACTGCCTTGGATGTTTGCTGCAACCACATCGATATCATTTGTTATCGTAACCATTTTGCCAAAATTTGTGTCCATTAATTTGAAGTGGGGGGGAATATTTTCATCCTACGGGATGCTTGTATTCTGTACATTAGGAGTGGTGGCATACACGGTATCTATAATTGGATTTGGAGGTTTCGAATATATAAACTTTAATATACTTAAAGTTTATGATGTAAGAGATTTGATCATATCTTCTATTCCTTCAGCATTTGGTTATTTAACTCCGATTGCTACTGGAATATTTATACCAATCGCCGCCGTAGAAGCAACGCGGCGGAGGGCCTGGGGTTTAGTGCTCTTCCTTGTAGGTTTAGGGCTATTTCTATTTGGCGTCACGTCATACAAGGGAATTGCTCTTAATGCTGTCGC
Organism: Mesorhizobium sp.; assembly: GCA_051954615.1. Lineage (GTDB taxonomy): Bacteria > Pseudomonadota > Alphaproteobacteria > Rhizobiales > Rhizobiaceae > Mesorhizobium. The sequence continues at coordinate 9,843 of JBQCHN010000324.1, forward strand.
TTCTATAGCATTTTATTGGTTGTCTTCACAAAAGAGACCTGTCGAGTCAATTGTTGGGTTTTTAATTTTGGGATTGATAGCATCAACTCTGGAAACAGAGTTGGCGCATTTTACTCAGAACATGATGGGATACGATAGTGGCATCTTTTCATCCTTGTTCTTGAGGCGATTTTTGCTTGTTCCGTCTATAATAAATTGGGCATATATGGATTATTTCGACCATATAGAAAAATTTTATTGGTGGTCGACGAGTAGGATTACTTTAGGGCTGGTGTCAAACCCATTTGGTGTGCTGCCTCCGCTTTTGATCGGGACGGAATATTTCAAAGACCCGACCCTTTGGGCAAATGGGGGGTGGATCGCGAGCGGATTTGCTAACGCATCATATCTTGGTATTTTAGTTTACTCCATCGGCTTCGGGATTGTATTGTCTGCGATGGATACTCTGGGTAGGAAGCTCGGCATGCCATTTGTGGTGGGCTCCATGACCTTAATTGTCTGGAAGATAGCAACAACAACCGATTTTCTAACTGCTATGTTGACTCATGGCCTTCTGTTGGCTCTTTTGTTGTTAATTTTGGTGCGAGACGATGGGCCCGCCCAACACTCTGTGTCGATGTCGAAAAAGGCGTAGGTTAGTCTGGAGCATCCCATGGATACGTTCCTTGATTTTTTGATGTATTTTCTTGATCGACTTGAAGATTGATCATTTGAGAATCGAATGTGGCGTCTTTGGTCTGCAGCGAGAGATAGCGGGTTGACGGCCTGTATTTGTCTTGACTTGATCTATGTCTGAGGTCTGCCGTTTGCCCTTTGCCTGATCGTGGCCTTGATGTTCACGGTTAAGGATTGTATCGCCTTGATGACTCAGAGGTCGCCGATATAGCAAAAGCCGTCTGACGATTTGTTTTCTCGGCACCGCTATCCGCTGCCGATACACTAGTGGAGATTTTAGTGACGCAGTCCGAGGGTGAGAAGCGGCTCGCAAAGGCGATCGAGACGCGAACCGCGAAGCTTGGCATTGTCGGCCTTGGCTATGTGGGCATTCCGTTGGCGCTTCGCTTCAGCGAGGTCGGCTTCCGCATCGTTGGCTTCGACATTGATGACGAGCGCGTGGTTTCGCTGAATGCCGGCGAGTCCCCCATCAAGCACATAGCGGCCGCCGACGTCTCGAAGATGGTGCAGCGTGGATTCGAGGCGACGGCCGATTTCTCGCGCATTCCGGAAGTCGACGCCATCATCATCTGTGTGCCGACGCCACTCTCCAAGCACCGCGAACCCGACATGTCCTTCATCGTCGGCACGATGGAATCGATCGCGCCGCATCTCCGGCAGGATCAGCTGCTGTCGCTCGAAAGCACGACCTATCCCGGAACGACCACCGAGGTGCTGGAGCCATATATCAGGCGCCGTGGCTTTGTCATCGGCGAGAACTATTTCCTTGTTTATTCGCCCGAGCGCGAGGATCCCGGTAACCCGAATTTCTCGACGCGCTCGATCCCGAAGGTCGTCGGCGGCACCACGCCTGCCTGCCGCAGGCTTGGCGAACTGCTCTATGCGACGGCCGTCGACCGTGTTGTCCCGGTCTCGTCGACCCAGGTCGCCGAGCTCACCAAGCTGCTGGAGAACATCCATCGGTCGGTCAATATCGGTCTCGTCAACGAGATGAAGATCATTGCCGATCGGATGGGCATCGATATTTTCGAGGTGATCGAGGCCGCCGCCACCAAGCCGTTCGGCTTTACGCCCTACTATCCCGGGCCAGGCTTAGGCGGGCACTGCATTCCGATCGATCCGTTCTACTTGACCTGGAAGGCAAAGGAATACGGCCTGTCCACGCACTTCATCGAACTGGCGGGCGAAGTGAATCGTGACATGCCGAGCTGGGTGGCCGACAAGATCGCCGCGGGCTTGAACGACCGCCAGAAGTCGCTGAAAGGCAGCCGCATCCTGGCGCTGGGCATCGCCTACAAGCGCGATGTAGACGACATGCGCGAATCGCCGTCGGTGATGGTCATGGAAATCCTGCGCGACCGTGGCGCCATCGTCGATTACTCCGATCCCAACGTGCCGGTGTTCCCGAAGATGCGCGAACACCATTTCGATCTGCGGTCGGTGGACCTGACGCCGGAAACCATCGCGTCATACGACTGCGTCGTACTGCTGACGGATCATTCGGATTTCGACTATGATCGCATCCGACAGAGCGCGAGCCTCATCGTGGATACCAGGGGCAAGTACCGGACGGTCGATGAGAACGTGGTGAAGGCGTA
>JBQCHN010000325.1:0-4498 GCA_051954615.1 Mesorhizobium sp.
CCGGAATCTCCGCCCGTGTGGAGATTCCGTTCCGGCTCTGAGCCGCCGGCCGGTCTCCGGCAGTCAACATGGCTCCGACGAGGGGAAGTTTCCGATGGCCGACTATCTCGCAGACGTGAAGAAATACGATGCCGGCGCCGACGCCGCCGTGGTGGACAAGATCGTCAAGCACCTGGGCATCGCGCTGAGGAACCGCGACTCCTCGCTGGTATCGGCGACCGACCAGAAGGAACTCGACCGCGTGCGCGACAACTGGGGCGTGAAGAAGCTCGGCGTCGACGCCGCCAAGGCGGAAGCTGCCGTAGCCAAGGTCGCCAAGGCGATGGCCGGCGACAATTCCAAGGGCCGCGTGACCTTCTATTATCTGGTCGCCAAGGAACTGGGCAAGCTCAAGAGCCTCTGAGGCCTTCTCCGTCGACAGGCCGGTGCCATATGCCGGCCTGTGGATAGCGGGCATCGCAAGGTCTACGGCTGCCTTCGATGGGCAGCCGGGGCCGACTGCGCTATGATGGGCCGATCCCGAATCGGAGCCGTCCGTTGCGCCAATATCTCGATCTTCTCCAGCATGTGCTCGACTACGGCACCGACCGTGGCGATCGCACCGGCACGGGCACGCGCTCGGTGTTCGGCCATCAGATGCGTTTCGATCTCGGCCGCGGCTTCCCGGTGCTGACCACCAAGAAGCTGCACTTGAAGTCGATCATCCACGAACTGCTCTGGTTCCTCGCCGGCGACACCAACGTCAGGTATCTCAACGACCACGGCGTCACCATCTGGGACGAGTGGGCGGACGAGAAGGGCGAACTTGGCCCGGTCTACGGCAAGCAATGGCGCAGCTGGCCCGACGGGCATGGCGGCACCATCGACCAGATCGCGAATCTTCTGAACGAGATACGGCGGAATCCTCAATCGCGGCGGCTGATCGTCTCGGCCTGGAATCCGGCCGAGGTGGACGAGATGGCGCTGCCGCCGTGCCACTGCCTGTTCCAGTTCTACGTCGCCGACGGGCGTCTTTCCTGCCAGCTCTACCAGCGCTCGGCCGACATCTTCCTCGGCGTGCCCTTCAACATCGCTTCCTATGCGCTGCTCACCATGATGATCGCGCAGGTGACGGGGTTGAAGGCGGGCGACTTCGTCCACACGCTGGGCGACGCGCACCTCTATTCGAACCACTTCGAGCAGGCGCGCGAGCAGCTTCAGCGCACGCCGAAGCAATTGCCGACGCTGTGGATCAACCCGGACGTGAAGGACCTGTTTTCCTTCCGCTTCGAGGATTTCAGGCTGGACAACTACGTCGCCGATGCCAGTATCAAGGCGCCGATCGCGGTATAGCGATCAATCCACGCCCACCATCACGTCCGATGCCTTGATGACCGCATAGGCCTGCTTGCCGACGGCGAGCTTCAGTTCGTCCACCGCCTCGTTGGTGATGGAGGCCGTGACGGTGGCGCCGCCGATGTCGATCCTGACATGCGAGGTGGTGGCGCCCTTGGTGATCTCGACGATCCTGCCCTTGAGCGTGTTGCGCGCGCTGATCTTCACGGCCGATCTCCTGTGCGTTCGTTCTTTCCGACAAGACCGATCGTATGCCGTTCTGCCGATCCATTTCAACGCTTTGTGCGGCTGAAACGGTAAAGAGGCTTTTCATTGTTATGTTCATGTGAATATATCGCTGTCAGGCATTCGGCCGAATGGTTTTCGATACGCAGGGAGAGGTTCGATGAACGTGAGCAGGGTTTCGGTGGCGGGTTTGCTGGCCGGCGGCATGGCGATGGCGCTGGCGGCCGGCTTGTCGGCCGCGCGCGCCGACGACGGCAAGGTGACGGTCTTCGCGGCCGCCAGCATGAAGAACGCGCTCGATGCGGTGAACGCGGCGTGCGAGCCGGAAGTCGGCGAGGCGGCGGCGATCTCCTACGCGGCAAGCTCGGCCCTGGCCAAGCAGATCGAGGCCGGTGCGCCGGCCGACGTCTTCGTTTCGGCCGACCTCGACTGGATGAAGTACCTGCACGACAAGAATCTGGTGAAGCCGGACACGGAGGTGAAGCTGCTCGGCAACGCCATCGTGCTGGTGGCGCCGAAGGATTCGACGGCCGAGGCCAAGCTTGAGAAGGGCTTCGACCTCGCTGGCCTGCTCGGCGACGGCAGGCTCGCCATGGGCGAGGTGAAATCTGTGCCGGCCGGCAAGTACGGCAAGGAAGCGCTGGAATCGCTCGGCATGTGGGGCGCCGTCGAGGGCAAGCTGGCGCAGGCCGAGAACGTGCGCGCGGCGCTCAAGCTGGTGGCGACCGGCGAGGCGGCGGCCGGCATCGTCTACGCCACCGACGCGGTGGCCGAGCCCGGCGTCAAGGTGATCGGCACCTTCCCGGAGGATTCGCACAAGCCGATCGTCTATCCGGTGGCGCGGACGGCCGATTCCAAGGACGCCGAGACGCCGGCATTCCTGAAATGCCTGCAATCGGCCAAGGCTGCCGAGATCTTCAAGGGGCAGGGCTTTACCGTGCTCGCCCCGAGCAACTAGGGTCTGTTGATATTCACGCCATGACGGCCTGCAAATGACGGTTTTCTGCGCTTCCGATGCTCACGTACTTTCATGTACATTCCGCTTCGGTTCTCGAAATCCGTCATTTTCGGCTCGCCCTGACATGAATCTCAAAAGACCCTAGGCGGCTCGCCCGCTCGTTCCGGATCGCGCATGAACTGGCTGACCGACCTTACGCCCGACGAATGGAACGCGGTCAGGCTGTCGATCAAGGTGGCGACGGTGGCAATGCTGGCAAGCTTGCCGCCGGGCATCCTGATCGCGCTTTTGCTGGCGCGGGGCCGGTTCTGGGGCAAGACGCTGCTCAACGGCGTCGTCCACCTGCCGCTCGTGCTGCCACCGGTCGTCACCGGCTACCTGCTTCTGCTCGCCTTCGGCCGGCGCGGACCCGCCGGCGCGTTTCTCGCTGAGCATTTCGGCATCGTCTTTTCCTTCCGCTGGACGGGTGCCGCACTTGCCTGCGCGGTGATGGGCTTTCCGCTGATGGTTCGCGCCATCCGCCTGTCCATCGAGGCGGTGGACCGCAGGCTTGAAGCGGCGGCCGGCACGCTCGGCGCCAATATCGGCTGGGTGTTCGCCACCGTCACCCTGCCGCTGATCGTGCCCGGCATCATCGCCGGCATGATCCTGTCGTTCGCCAAGGCAATGGGCGAGTTCGGCGCCACCATCACCTTCGTCTCCAACATTCCGGGCGAGACGCAGACGCTGCCATCGGCGATCTACACCTTCACGCAGGTGCCGGGCGGCGACGAGGGTGCGCTGCGGCTCACCCTGATCTCCATCATCATCTCGATGGCGGCGCTGGTGGTGTCGGAAGTGCTGGCACGGCGCGTCGGCCGCAGGCTCGAACTGACATGACGCTCGCTATCGACATCGCCCACCGGCAGGGCAATTTCATGCTCGAGACTCAGTTCGAGAGTGCCGGGCGGCTGACGGCCCTGTTCGGTCCCTCCGGCTCGGGCAAATCCTCGCTCATCAACATCATCGCCGGGCTGGCGAGGCCCGAGCGCGGCCGGGTGGTGGTGGACGGGCGCGTGCTGGTCGACACCGAGAAGCGCGTCTTCGTGCCGAGGCACAAGCGGCGCGTCGGCCTGGTGTTCCAGGATGCGCGGCTGTTTCCGCATATGAGCGTGGCTGCGAACTTGCGTTACGGCCGCTTCTTCACGCCGGCGGCCGAGCGCTACGCCGAGATGGACGCGGTGGTGGACCTGCTTGGCATCGGCGCCCTGTTGGACCGCCGTCCCTCCGGCCTGTCCGGCGGCGAGAAGCAGCGCGTGGCGATCGGCCGGGCGCTGCTCGCCAGCCCGAGGCTGCTCCTGATGGACGAGCCGCTGGCCTCGCTGGACGAGGCGCGCAAGGCCGAGATCATGCCCTATATCGAGCGGCTGCGCGACGAGACGAAGATTCCAATCGTCTATGTCAGCCATTCCGTCGCCGAGGTGGCGCGGCTGGCGAGCGAGGTCGTCGTGCTCTCCGCCGGCAAGGTCACGGCGGCGGGGCCGGCAGCGGCGATCCTGCAACGGCTCGACCTTTTGCCCGACGAGGAGCGTGGCGAGGGCGGTGCGCTGCTGGAGACGGTCGTTGAACGCCATGACGCGGAATTCGCCATGACGGTGCTGGCCTCGGCGGCCGGCGAAATTGTCGGGCGGCGAAAAGCAGCGCGTCGCCATCGGCCGCGCCCTGCTTGCGAGCCCAAAGCTGCTTCTGATGGACGAGCCGCTCGCCTCGCTCGACGAGGCGCGCAAGGCCGAGATCCTGCCCTATATCGAACGGCTGCGCGACGAGACGAAGATCCCTGTCGTCTATGTCAGCCATTCCGTCGCCGAGGTGGCGCGGCTGGCCAGCGACGTCGTGGTGCTTTCGCAAGGCAAGGTCGCCGCGTCAGGCCCGACCGAGGCGATCATGCAGCGGCTCGACCTGTTGCCGGCGGAGGAGCGCGGCGAGGGCGGGGCGGTGCTC
>JBQCHN010000326.1:0-27137 GCA_051954615.1 Mesorhizobium sp.
CGTGATTTCGACGTCCGCATGGGCGAGCGGCGGCCGGGCGACGCGACCGCCGTGGTCGCCAATTCCGATCTTGCCCGCCGCGAATTCGGCTGGAAGCCGCAGCGCGACGATCTCGACCTGATCGTCAAGGACGCGCTGAACTGGGAACGCGCGCTGACGACCAGGAACTCTGCCCGAGCCTGATTTTCTGAAGCATTTTTTGCAGCCGGACGGAATCGTCTGGCGTCGCACAAACGCGTCTAAAATCTAGCGGCTGGACCAGCCGCCGAGGCTCGAAACGGCGATCGAGACACGCTATGGGATTGTCGGCGTGCCGGTGGGCCGCGCACGATCTTGCGTGAGGATTGCATGAGAATTCTGGTTCTGGGCGCCGGTGTCGTCGGCACGGCGGCGGCCACCTATCTCGCCAGGGACGGCCACGAGGTGACGGTCGTCGAGCGGCACGATCAGGTGGCGCGCGGCACCTCTTACTGCAACGCCGGCCTCGTCTCGCCAGGCGACGCGACGGCCTGGGCTTCGCCGGAAGCGCTGAAGACGTTTTTCCGGGGCATCTTCAACCACAATCTCGGCATCCGTGTCCGGCTGCAAGCCGATCCCTATTTCTACCGCTGGAGCCTGCGCTTCCTGCGCCAGTGCACGACACCGCGCCTGCGTGCCAACAGTCTCGCCAAGCTCAGATTGGCGCTCTATGCGCGCGACTGCATCAACGAACTGTCGGCGGAGGCCGGCATCGGCTACGATGAGCGCAAGCGCGGCATCTTCTATTTCTTCCGCTCCCAACGGAGCTTCGACACTGGCTCGGCCAACTATCGCTTTCTCGGCGAACATGGCCTGCCCATCGAGATCGTCGGCCGTGACCGCATCGCCGAGATCGAGCCGGGTCTGGCGGCGGTGAAGGACAAGATCGCCGGCGGCGTCTATTCGCCGATCGACCAGACGGGTGATTCGCGCCAGTTCACCGAGCGCCTCGCAGCCTACGCGGCGGACAAGCTCGGCGTCGTCTTCCGCTTCGGCACCACGGTCGAGGCGCTGGACATTGAGGGAGATCGGGTACGCGCCGTGCGCACCTCGGCCGGGCCGCTGGAGGCGGACGCCGTGGTGCTTTGCATGGGGCCGGAAAGCGGCCTGCTTGGCCGCCGTCACGGCCTCGACCTGCCGGTCTATCCGGTCAAGGGCTATGCCATGACCGTTCCGCTCGAAGACCCGTCTAAGGGGCCGACCATGGGTGGTGCCGACGAGGACAGCCTGATCGGTTATTCGCGCCTCGGCGACCGGCTGAGGGTTTCGTCCACGGCCGAGTTCACCGGCTTCGATCGCACTTGGAAGCCGCGCGACTTCGCCTCGATCTTCCGCGCCGCGCACGACCTTTTCCCGGGCGCTTTCGATGAGAAGAAGGCCGAACTTTGGGCCGGCTTGAGGCCGATGATGCCGAGTTCCGTTCCCGTCATCGGCCGCGCGCGCTACCGCAACCTCTACCTGAACACCGGCCACGGCCATCTCGGCTGGACCACGTCCTGCGGCTCGGGAAAGGTGTTGGCCGACCTCGTCGCCGGCCGCGAACCGGAGATCGACACGCAGGCGCTGCAATACGGGCACGAATAGGATCAGGCGGTCGCCGGCTTGAAGGTGAGCGCCACGCCGTTGATGCAGTGGCGAAGCCCGGTCGGCGGCGGACCGTCGTTGAAGACGTGGCCGAGATGGCCGCCGCAGCGCCGGCAATGCACTTCCGTGCGCACCATGCCGAGCGTCGTGTCCTTGCGCTCGCCCACAGCCTTGGGGATCTCCTGCCAGAAGCTCGGCCAGCCGGTGCCGGACTCGAATTTCTTGTCGGAGGAATAGACCGGCAGGTCGCAGCCGGCACAGGCGAACACGCCCTTGCGATGCTCTTCGAGCAGCGGGCTTGAGCCGGGATATTCGGTGCCTTCGTGCCTGAGCACGTCGTATTGCTCCGGCGTCAATTGCGCCTTCCATTCGGCGTCGGTCTTGGTCACTTCGAAGGTTTCGGCTGCTGCGGCACGAGCGGGATCGGGACGCCCCATACGCAACAGGGAAACGCCACCGGCCACGAAGGCGATGCCGGCGGCACCGTTCAGAAGAAAGTTGCGGCGGTTCATCGGTTCGATCCTTCCTGTCGTTTCTTGCCAGTTTCCCGGTTCGCGAGGAAATCAATTGCGGGTGATTCCGGTGGCGAGGCCGGTACGGACCGCGCCACCGGGCTGCTCCCGTATTCGCCGGGACACGGCTTTTGTTACATCTTGGGCAGCAGCACCTTGTCGATGACGTGGATGACGCCGTTCGACTGGACGACATCGGCGATGGTCACGTTGGCGGTGTTGCCGTTCTCGTCGGTCACCGTCACTTTGTCTCCATCGGCCTTGAGCGTCAGCTTGCAGCCGCCGACCGTGTCGACGACATGCTGGCCCCCATCGTCCTTCACCATCGACATGACGTCCGACGACATCGCCTTGGCCGCGACGACATGACAGGTCAGGACCTTGGTAAGCTTGTCCTTGTTCTCCGGTTTCAGCAAATCGTCGACTGTGCCTTCCGGCAACGCCGCAAAGGCCTCGTTGGTCGGCGCGAAGACGGTGAACGGCCCTTTGCCCTGCAATGTGTCGACCAGGCCGGCCGCCTTGACGGCCGCGACCAGCGTGGTGTGGTCTTTCGAATTCATGGCGTTCTGGACGATGTTCTTGTCCTCGAACATGGCGGCGCCGCCGACATGCGGGTTCTTGGCGTAGGCTGCCGTGCCGAGCGTCGAACCGGCGACAAGGCCGGCAAGCAGAAGGGTTGCGAGTTTACGCATATGAAGTCTCCTGTCGTTGGTCCTCCTTCCTGGAGGGCGGCAGAAGATACGAATGCGTTCGGAGAGAGTTTCGCGGCACGGCAAATTTCTTTGCCTTGCCGGCGCCCTGGAAAACGGCCGTCAGATATTCTTCAGGTCGCCCGTCGCCACCACAGGTCCGGTCGGCTGGCCGGTAGGGGAACCGCCGACCGGCTCAAGGCTGATGGCCAGCACCGCCCCTTGCGCAAGTTTTTGCTGCAGGTCGGGCGTGACTTCGATGCGCACGGTCGAGCCGGAAGGAATAACGCCCATCGAAATCGGGGCGTTCTTGCCTTCGATCACCCACAGTTGGAAATCCCTGCCGGCGGCGCGTTTCCCGCCGATATGCGACAGCCCGACTTCATCGGCGGCGGCATCATAGACGGCGAGATACTTCACGTCGCTGCCGTCGGCGGCGAGCGACGCCACCAGTCGAATCTCCGGGTGCATGGGTGGCGAGCCGAAATAGGGCGCTGCGACGGACACCAGGAGCGCCACGATGGCGGCCGCCGCCAGCGCGCGCCAGAACGCGAGGCTGGACCAGAGACTGGGGCGAGCGGGGAGGGGCCGAGCCGGCCCTGCCGCTGACGTGGAAAACAGCCGACGGTCGATGGCCGCTTTGAGACCGTCAGGCGGCGGCGTTTCGACATAGGCGTCGGCGAGCGGCGACAGCCGGACCTCCCATGCTTCGACCAGACGCGCGAACCGCCGATCCGTCTCCATGCGGCGGGCAACGCCCAGCCGTTCGTCTGCCGGAAGAACGCCCAGGACATACTCGGCGGCGATGAGATCGTCGCCTTCCGGGCCTGTGTCATCATCCGTCGGCGTCATCGCTCCAGACATTCCCTAAGTTTGATGAGGCTTCGCCTGAGCCATGTCCTCATCGTGTTGAGCGGTACGCGGTGGCGATGTGCGAGCTCGGCATAGCTTTCACCATTCAGATATGCGCCGCGAACCGCCGCTGCCCGATCATCATCCAACTCGTCCAGGCAGCGATGGACACGCTCCGCCTCGCCGCCGGCCACGGCGGCGGCTTCCGGCCCAGGCGCCGGATCGGCGATATCCAGCGTCGCGTCGATATTCGCCGCCGGTCGATGCCGGGCCCTGATGCGGTCGATGGCGTGATTTCGTGCGATTGCCACCAGCCAGGAGATCGGACTGAGCTCCGAAACGGCGAAACGGTCCGCTTTCGTCCACACCTTGACGAACACCTCCTGCAGCGCTTCCTCGGCCTCGCTCCGGTCGCCCAAGACACGCAGGCAGACGCCGAAAAGTTTCGCACTCGTGTGCTGGTAAAGGAGATCGAACGCCGCCCGATCCTTCAGCGAAATTCGGACGATCAGCTTGGCGATGTCCTGCGGCGTCATGCGGATAGACTAGTGGGCAGCCGTGGATTTGCAACCGGTGCGAATGTGGTTTTCATCCCGCCCGCGGCGAGAGGCGGAGCATTTGCCCGGCGGCTCGAATTTCGCTAAGACCCCGCCGACTTCCAGCGAACCGGGACCGACGCCGATGACCACGGACATTGCCGCCACCGCCGAGGCGCAGGCCACGCTACTTTCGGCCGCCTTGCCTTACATGCAGCGCTACGAGAACAAGACCGTCGTGGTCAAATACGGCGGCCACGCCATGGGTAACGCCGACCTCGGCAAGGCCTTCGCCCGCGACATCGCGCTTCTGAAGCAGTCCGGCGTCAATCCGATCGTCGTCCACGGCGGCGGGCCGCAGATCGGCGCCATGCTGGACAAGATGGGCATCGAATCGAAGTTCGAGGGCGGTCTGCGCGTTACCGATGCCAAGACGGTCGAGATCGTCGAGATGGTGCTGGCAGGCTCGATCAACAAAGAGATCGTCGCCCTCATCAACGCCGAGGGCGAATGGGCGATCGGCCTGTGCGGCAAGGACGGCAACATGGTGTTCGCCGAGAAGGCCCAGAAGCGCGTCAGGGACCCCGACAGCAACATCGAGCGCGTGCTCGACCTCGGCTTCGTCGGCGAACCGGTGGAGGTGGACCGCACCTTGCTCGACCTGCTCGCCCGCTCCGAGATGATCCCCGTGCTGGCGCCGGTGGCGCCCGGCCGCGACGGCCACACCTACAACATCAACGCCGACACCTTCGCCGGAGCGATTGCCGGCGCGCTCGGCGCGAAGCGCCTGCTGTTCTTGACCGACGTGCCGGGCGTGCTCGACAAGGACAAGAAGCTGATCGACGAACTGACGGTGGCTCAGGCGCGCGCGCTGATCGCCGACGGCACGATCTCGGGTGGCATGATCCCCAAGGTGGAAACCTGCATCGAAGCCATCGACCGCGGCGTCGAGGGCGTCGTCATCCTGAACGGCAAGACGCCGCACGCCGTGCTGCTGGAACTCTTCACCGAGCACGGCGCCGGCACGCTGATCGTGCCGTAGTCAAAACTATCCGCGCAAATGCCCCAGCGGCACATGGCCGGGGCCTTTGATATTCTGCAGGACGAGCTGGGTGTGCACGTCGCGCACACCCTTCAGGCGCATAAGCCGGTGCATGACGAATGTATTCAACTCGTCCACCGAAGGCACCATGACGTGCAGCAGGAAATCGTGGTCGCCGGTCATCGTCCAGCAGGCCGAGACCTCGTCCATGCGCTGTACCGCGTTGATGAAGATTTCCGGCGACTCGTCGCTGTGGCTGGTGAGCCGGACCTGGACGAACACCTCCACCGCAAGCCCTAGCGCGCGGCGGCTGAGCTGGGCCGAGAAACCCTTGATGACGCCGCTTCGCTGCAAGGCCTCGAAACGCCGCGCGCACGGCGTGGTGGAGAGGCCGATTTCCTGTGCGAGTTCCGATATCGGCTTGCGGCCGTCATGCTGCAGGGTATCGAGCATCTTGATCTCGAAAGCATCGAATTGAGGCAATTCAACCTCCAGAAAAGCCATTCCTGGTGGATTCTAACCCGAATACCTCCTTCGTTCCAGAACTGAGGCAGGTTTGCCTCGCCTCGGCGCGCTATCCTCCTTGCTCCGATCAGAACGACCCGCGAGGAGGAAGCCATGTCGATCAGCGTCGCCGACTATGCCCGTGAATGCGCCGCGCAAGGGTTGCGCGGCAACTACGCTGTCTGCCGTTCCGATTTCACGGTCGCGCAAGGATACGACTACAGCGCCGACGAGCAGGACGTGTGGCGCACGCTCTGCGATCGCCAGACCAGGCTGACGCGTCGGCTGGCGCATAAGTCCTACCTAGACGGCATCGACGCGCTCGGCCTGCTCAATCGCATTCCCGATTTCGGCGAGGTGAGCGACAAGTTGCGGAAACTGACGGGTTGGGAGATCGTCGCGGTGCCGGGCCTGATCCCGGCCGCGCCCTTCTTCGATCATCTCGCCAACCGTCGTTTTCCCGTCACCAACTGGCTACGGACGAAGGAAGAGCTCGACTACATCGTCGAACCGGACATGTTCCACGATTTCTTCGGCCACGTGCCGATCCTGACCCAGCCGGTCTTTGCCGATTTCATGCAGATGTATGGCGACAAGGCCGGCGATGCGATCGCGCTGGACGGCGACGAGATGATCACGCGCCTCTATTGGTACACGGCCGAATATGGGCTGATGCAGGAGCCGGGCCAGCCGCTGAAGGCCTTCGGCGCCGGGCTGATGTCTTCCTTTACCGAGCTTCAGTTCGCGGTCGAAGGCGCGGACGCGCATCATGTGCCGTTCGACCTGGAGACGGTAATGCGCACCGGCTACGAGATCGACAAGTTCCAGCGCGCTTACTTCGTGCTGCCTTCCTTCGATGCCCTGAAGGATGCCTTCGGCAAGGCCGACCTCGCGGCCATCGTCGGGCGCTGGAAGGAAAACCCTGCGCTCGACCCCGCTACGGTGTGAGGTTTCGGCCGGCCGCCGCTATGCCCTCAGGGCACGCCCCTTGGGATGCAGGCGCGCAAGCTGTTCGCGCTGAAGATCGGCGGCCGAGGTCAGGAATTCCAGGACCGTGCCGAGCTCGACGTCGCTGAAGGCTTGCAGGCGCCGCCGGCCCTCGCGGGCGAGATCGCCATAGTAGCGCTCGCACAGCCGTTGCGTGTCTTCCGTCGCCTCGACGATCACCTTGCGCCGGTCGTCGGGATCGCGCTTGCGTCTCACTAGGCCGCGCGCCTCGAGCCGGTCGGTCAGCGCGGTGACGGCCGCCGGCGTGAGGCCTGACACGGTTGCCAGCGTGCCGGCCGTCTGCGGCCCGTTGTAGAGCATGCTGACGCAACGCCGCTCGCCCAGGCTGAGGCCGCTCATTTCGCCCACCGCATCGTCATAGGCCTGCGTTTCATCCTGCCAGCGCATGATGGCATGTTCGATGGCGTCCAGAAGACCGTCGCGCACTTCGCCGGATAGTCTTACTTCCATGGCGGAAATATCAATTCTTCGAATGTTTCGACAATCTGATTATAAGCCCCGGAAGGTCAAGACGCAACGTTGCTTCGATAGCCGACGGGGGCGATCTAGGCCGCTTTCGGTACGGTCTCGACGATCACGAGGTTCCGGCCGCTGTGCTTGGCTTCGTAGAGCCGGCGGTCGGCACTGCGCATCAGGTCCGGTATCTTCGCTCCTTGGGGACAGAGCGCGCCGCCGATGCTGACGGTGAGCGGGATGGCCTGCTCGCCGTCCGGTTGGAAGCGGATGGCTTCGACTTCGCGGCGGATGCGCTCCGCGATCTGGCTGGCTTCTCGTTCGTCCGTGCCGGGCAGGAAAGCGCAGAATTCCTCGCCGCCGATGCGGCCGAGCACATCGCCGGCGCGCACGCCGCGCTTGATTGCTGCGGCGATCAGCAGCAACGCTTCGTCGCCGGTGAGATGGCCGAAATTGTCGTTGATCGACTTGAAGTGGTCGGCGTCGATGATAAGCAGTGTGCCGCGATCCGCCTTGCGGCGCGATCGTTCAAGCACGGCAAAGAAGCTTTCCCGGTTGAGCATGCCGGTCATGTCGTCGCGGCAGGCTTTCTCGGCCAGCCGTCGATGCGCCGCCGCGAGCTGCGCGTGCATGCGGGCGAGGTCGCGATGGGCTGCCTTGAGGCGCGCGCTCTGGCTGAACATGAATGCACTCACCGGCCAGGCGGTGACGAGCGGGCAGATGATGCACAGCCACAGGGCCACGCCGTCGAGCCGGCCGCCGAGGGACGACAGGACGAATCCGCAGATCGACACCGAGATGGCGATGGCGGCGATGGTCACGGCAGTGGCGCGCAGGGCAATCCGAATCATCGTCAGGTTCTCCTTGCCGCCCGCTTCGCACGGGGGACTGAAGACCGGCTTTCGGCGATGGATAAAATTTGAACGACCGTGCCAATTTTGCCTAAGTCCGCTCGCAAAGGTTGTGGATAATGTCCGCTGTCGCGAAGGCCGTTTCGTGCCATAAGCAGTCCATGACCGAGTTTCCTGATCCCGCCCGCTTCTCCCACGTCACCGACTGGGTGTTCGACCTCGACAACACCCTCTATCCGCATCACTCGAACCTGTTTTCGCAGATCGACGTGAAGATGACGGCCTATGTCTCGGAACTGCTGTCGCTGTCGCGCGAGGATGCGCGCAGGCTGCAGAAGGAGCTCTATCTTGAGTACGGCACGACGCTGAGCGGGCTGATGGCGCGCCACGGCATCGATCCCGACGATTTCCTGCAAAAGGTGCACGACATCGACTATTCTTGGCTGGTGCCCGATCCTACCCTCGGCGCCGCCATCCGCCAGCTTCCGGGGCGCAAGTTCATCTTCACCAACGGCGACCGCGGCCATGCCGAGCGCGCCGCAAGGCAGCTCGGAATCCTCGATCATTTCGACGCCATCTTCGACATCGTCGCCGCCGGCCTGACGCCGAAGCCGGCGCGCCAGACCTACGAGAAGTTCGCGGCGCTCCATGCGGTCACCGGCCACAACACGGTGATGTTCGAGGATCTCGCCCGCAATCTCGCCGTGCCCAAGGCGCTCGGCATGACGACGGTCCTCATCGTGCCGCGCAATTTCGAGCCGACCTTTTCCGAAATATGGGAACGCGATCCGGACAACGACGACGACGTCGATTTCGTCACCGACGACCTTTCCGGCTTCCTCACCGCCATCGTGGGCGCGCCCGTTTGAGGCGTTTCACCTCGGTCGAGGCGGCCATCGATGCGGCTGCCCATCGCGTCCTCGACCGGCTGCCGGCGAACGGCATCTCGGGGGCCGTCGTCGAATTCCTCGTCTTCGGCCTGAAACAGGGCTGGGCCTGCCTGTTCGGCGGCGCGATGCTCGCCCTCATCCTCGCCACGCGCTTCCTGTGGCCGGACCATGCGGCGCTGGCCCGCTACGACTTTCTCTTCCTCGCGGCGCTGGGAATCCAACTCGCCATGCTGCTCTTCCGCCTCGAGACCACGGCGGAAGCCAAGGTGATCCTGTTCTTCCACATCGTCGGAACCGTCATGGAGGTGTTCAAGACGTCGGCGGGGTCGTGGATCTATCCGGAGGACAGCTTCTTCCGCATCGGGGGCGTGCCGCTGTTTTCCGGCTTCATGTATGCCGCCGTCGGCTCCTATCTCGCCCGCATCGGCCGTATCTTCGACATGCGTTATTCGAACTACCCGCCGCTATGGACGACGGTCGTGCTGTGTGCGGCGATCTATGGAAACTTCTTCGCTCACCATTTCATCGTCGACCTGCGCTATGGCCTGTTCGCGGCAACGGTGCTGCTCTACTGGCGCACTGTCGTTCATTACCGTGTCTTCCGCTTCCGGCATCGAATGCCGCTGCTGGTCGGCTTCCTCTTGGTGGCGCTGTTCATCTGGTTCGCCGAGAACATCGGCACATGGTCGCGCGCCTGGCTCTATCCAGGTCAGGCGGACGGCTGGACGCCGGTTTCGATAGCCAAGCTCGGCTCCTGGTTCCTGCTGATGATCATCTCCTTCGTGCTGGTCAGCCTCGTGCACCGGCCGCGCCCGCTCGAAGCCGAGGAACAGGACGGTTCTACAATTTGTAGAAACGCTTGATGATGTCCCACGCCTCGTCAGCCGTCTCGGCGTAGTCGATGATGTCCTGGTCGCCGGGGGTGATGGTGCCCTGCTCGGCGAGGAAGTCGAGGTTGAGTGCCTTTTCCCAGAAGGAGCGGCCGAACAGGATGACCGGCACGCGTTCCATACGGCCGGTCTGGATCAGCGTCAGCGTCTCGAAGAACTCGTCCATCGTGCCGAAGCCGCCGGGGAAGACGGCGACGGCCTTGGCGCGCATGACGAAATGCATCTTGCGGATGGCGAAATAGTGGAAGTTGAAGCACAGCTCCGGCGTCACGTAGGCGTTCGGCGCCTGCTCGTGCGGCAGCACGATGTTGAGGCCGATGGAAGGCGCGCCGACGTCGTCGGCGCCGCGGTTGCCGGCCTCCATCACGCCCGGTCCGCCGCCGGTCACCACGACGAACTCGCGATAGTAGGAAGTAGCCGAATGCTGCGAGCACAGCCGTGCGAATTTCCGCGCCTCGTCGTAATATTTGCTGTTGGCCTCGAGGTTCTTCTTCTGCGTCTCGTTCTTGGCCGCCCAGGCGGCACCGCCCGGTTCGGGCAGGCGCGCACCGCCGAACAGGATGACGGTCGAGCGGATGCCGCGCTCGGCGAGAATCATCTCGGGTTTCAGGAGTTCGAGCTGGAGGCGCACCGGGCGCAGCTCGCGCCGCGTCATGAAGTCTTCGTCGTTCCAGGCCAGACGGTAGGTAGCGGCGCGCGTCTGCGGCGTGTCCGGCACGCTCTTGACCCGCTCCAGATCCTCGCCGGAGTGTGGCAGAGGCGTCCAGCCCGTCGGTTCCATCGGATCCATGTCGCTTATCCCCAAATCTGCTCTGCCGGCGCCGTCCCGTGACGCCGTCGCGATTGACCCCCATACTGCCTTCAAATAGGGTCCGCCCGCCTTTCAGACAGGTTAAGAGCCGCCCCTTAACAGCTTGGTAACGGAGAGATCATGTCGAAGCCAGACCTGGCCAGCCTCGAAACGACCATCGACAAGGCCTTCGAAGAGCGCGAAGGCGTCTCGACCGCCACGCGCGGCGAGGTGCGCGATGCCATCCAGGCGGCGCTGGACCTGCTCGACAAGGGCGTCGCGCGCGTCGCCGAACGGCAGGCCGACGGCAGGTGGCACGTCAACCAGTGGCTGAAGAAGGCGGTGCTTCTGTCGTTCCGGCTGAACCCGATGGAAGTCATCGCCGGCGGCCCCGGCAACGCCGTTTGGTGGGACAAGGTGGCCTCGAAGTTCGAGGGCTGGGGAGCGATGGACTTCGAGAAGGCCGGCTTCCGGGCCGTCCCTTCGGCGGTGGTGCGCCGCACGGCCTATGTGGCGCCGGGCGTGGTGCTGATGCCGTCCTTCGTCAATGTCGGCGCTTATGTCGATTCGGGGACGATGGTGGACACCTGGGCCTCGGTCGGTTCGTGCGCCCAGATCGGCAAGAACGTGCACCTGTCGGGCGGCGTCGGCATCGGCGGCGTGCTGGAGCCGATGCAGGCCGGCCCCACCATCATCGAGGACAACTGCTTCATCGGCGCGCGTTCGGAGGTGGTGGAAGGCTGCATCGTGCGCGAGGGCTCGGTGCTCGGCATGGGCGTCTTCATCGGTCAGTCGACCAAGATCGTCGACCGCGCCACCGGCGAGGTCTTCTACGGCGAGGTGCCGGCCAATTCCGTCGTCGTGGCGGGTTCTCTGCCCGGCAAGCCCTTGCCGAACGGCGAGCCTAGCCCAAGCCTCTACTGCGCCGTCATCGTCAAGCGGGTCGACGCGAAAACCCGTTCCAAGACCTCGATCAACGAGCTTCTGCGGGATTGACCCTCGAAGCCGGCGCAAGCAAGCTGCCGTCGCTTCGAATTGTGAGAGGGAACAATGCAGCTAAGCGATTTTTTCAGTTTCGAGAAACTCATAACGCCGAGCGTCATCAAGATCGTCTACTGGCTGGGCATCGCCGTGCTTTTGGTGTTCGGCGTCGCCAGCTTCTTCATGGGCCTGCTTTCCGGCTCGCTCGGCGCCGGCCTCTTGTCGCTCGTCGGATCGGTGCTGGGCCTGCTCTTGTGGCGGGTGATGTGCGAACTCTATATCGTGATCTTCGGGATGTTCGACCGGCTCGGCCAGATTCGGGACGGTCTTTCGCAACAGCAGCGGGGATACGCGCAGCCGCCTCTGTGACGGCAACGTTTCTCCAGCAGAAAATGGCCAGCCTTGCCTGATCGAATCCAACTCTCCTGGCTTTTCTTCAAGATCTCGGGCCGCGTCAGTCGCGCGGCCTATTTTCTTGGCGGCCTGCTGGTCGCCATCGCCCAGGCTTTCCCGCTCTACCGTTTCACGCTGGTGCCGGAGGGCACGGCCGAAAGCGAGACATGGGCGCTGTTGTTCATGGTGGCCTTCCTGGGCTCGCTATGGTCGAACGTGGCGCTGGCCATCAAACGCCTGCACGATCTCGGAAAGCCCGGCCTGATGGCGTTGGTCCTGTTCGTGCCGGTGGTTTCCATCGTCGCGTTCCTGGTGCTGTGCCTGTTTCCGGGCGATCCGGGACCGAATCGCTACGGCTCCCGCACCAACGCGCCGGCCTGAACGTCAGTCGAAAGCGTCCGGAGGAAGGCGCGGCGCGCCGGACCCGGCCCGCTCGGCGGCGCGGACAAGCGTGGCGGTGCGTTCGATGGTCGGTGCCGCTGTGCCGGCCCGCTTTGCCAGTCGGAGCACGGCTCCTTGCAAGGCGTCGACCTCGGTTGGCCGGCCGCGTTGGAGGTCGTCCCACATCGAGGACCGGGCTTTTCCGTCGATGGCCAGCATGCGCCGGGCGAGCAGCGCGAACAGCCAGTCGGGCAGGCGCAGGATGGACGGCAGAAGGGCAGGCGACGCGCCACCAGCCGCTGCCACCGGCCGGATGCCGGACGCTTTCATGGCCGTCAGCGCCTCGTCCATCTGGCGGGCCAGCACGAACCGCCAGCGCCGGTCGGCCAGTTCGGCCGCGAGCGGCAGATCCGCCAGCGCCACCAGCGCGTTGTTGAGATTGAAGAGCAGCTTGCCCCACAGCACGCCCTCGATACCGGCGTGGACCGCGCTCGCGCAGCCTTCGGCCGACAGCAGTTCAGCCAGTCCCGGCACGCCGGCTCCGATCAGCACCGTTCCCTCGCTGGCCCGGTGCATGTGGAGCGGGCGTTCGCCGTCGTCGGATTGCACCACGTTGAACGGCACCATTCCGGCAAGGACCGGGCGGGGAGCGGTCAGGGCCTTGATGCGGTCCGCATTGTCGACGCCGTTCTGCAGGCTGACGACGATGGCGTCGGGCCGGGCATGTGCAGCGATCAGCTTGCCCATCTCTTCCGTCGCCCCGCTCTTGACGGTGACCAGTATGACATCCGCCTTGGCCAGCACGGCCGGATCTGCGCCCGCATCGACGGCATCGGGCGCCAACAGGCGGTCGTGGCCGTCGAGGTCGGATATGCGCAGCCCGCCCTCGCGCAAGGCCTGCTCGATTCGCGGCCGGGCCAGGAACGTTACCTTTCGTCCGGCAAGGGCGAGACAGCCGCCGACATAGCAGCCTATTCCGCCCGCTCCGGCGACGACGATATGGGCGTTGGTGCCGGTCTTTCGTGTCTCCATGGCCGGCGACCATACACAATCGCGACTATACTGTCGGCAGGGTCGCGCTGGCCCAACAGCCCATCGTGACAGGTCGCGCGCTTTGTTCTAACCCTTCGCCCATGACGCTGCCCGTTGATCCCGCCGAGAACCTCGCCGCCCTCATCCGCTGTCCGTCGGTGACGCCCGCCGAAGGCGGTGCGCTCGCGGCCCTTCAGGCCATGCTGGTGCCGCTGGACTTCGCCGTCGAGCGTCCGGTCTTTTCCGAGGACGGCACGCCGGACATCGAAAACCTCTATGCCCGCCGCTCCGGCAACGGCCCGCACTTGATGTTCGCCGGCCATACCGACGTCGTGCCGGTCGGCGACGAGGCGGCCTGGACGCATCCGCCCTTTGCCGCCGAGATCGCCAGGGGCGAAATGTACGGCCGCGGCGCCGTCGACATGAAGGGCGGCATCGCCTGCTTCGTTGCCGCCGTGGCCCGCCATGTCGAGAAGAAAGGCGCGCTGAAAGGGTCCGTCTCGCTGCTGATCACCGGCGACGAGGAAGGACCGGCGATCAACGGCACCGTCAAGCTGCTGGAATGGGCGGCCGGGCGCGGCGAGACGTGGGATGCGGCGCTCGTCGGCGAGCCGACCAATCCCGACCGGCTGGGCGACGTGATCAAGATCGGCCGCCGCGGCTCGCTGTCCGGCGTCGTCACCGTCAACGGCAGGCAGGGCCACGCAGCCTATCCGCATCTGGCCGACAATCCGGTGCGCGGACTGATGGCGCTGGTCGATGCCCTGCTCGTCCCGGCCTTCGACGAGGGGACAAAGGATTTCCAGCCGACCAATCTGGAGGTGACCTCCATCGACGTCGGCAACCCGGCCACCAACGTCATCCCGGCGAAGGCGACCGCCACCTTCAACATCCGCTTCAACGACACCTGGACGGCGGAGAGCCTGCAGGCTGAAATCCATAACCGCCTCGATACCGCCTCGCGGCGCAAGATCTATCGAAAGGGCCGCAAGGAGCAGGTGGATTACGATCTGGTCTGGAAGGACCGGCCAAGCCACGTCTTCCTCACTCGCGACGACAGGCTGGTCGATGCGCTGTCGGGATCGGTGCGCGCGGTGGTCGGCGCGACGCCGGAACTGTCCACGTCGGGCGGCACTTCCGATGCGCGTTTCATCAAGGACTATTGCCCGGTGGTCGAATTCGGCCTTGTCGGCAAGACGATGCACATGGTTGACGAGCGCGTCGCTCTTGCCGATCTCGAGACGCTGACGCAGATATACCAGCGTTTCCTCGAGGACTGGTTCGGGTAGCGGCGCCATGCTGTCGGCGCAGGATATATCGGCCTCCCTCTCGGGGGCGTGGCGGCTGATGCTGGGCAAGGCCGACGGCCTGCGCCTGCTCGATCTTTCCGCCGACGGCTTCTGGAATTCCTTCTTCGCCATCGTTGTCGCCCTTCCGGCCATGGCTGTCGGCTGGGTCGGGGTCGCCGGCGAGATCGGCGATCCGGACGCGGTGGCCTCGCGCCTTTCCATCGTTCTGCGGCTGGCGGTGGTGGACCTCGGCACCTGGGTGCTGCCGCTGTTGGGGCTGGCCTTCGTCGGCCGGCGCGCCGGCATCGGCGACCGCTTCGTGCATTATGTCGTGGCCAGCAACTGGGCCTCGGCCATCGTCGCATGGATCATGCTGCCGGCAGCGCTGGTCAGGCTGGTCGCGCCGTCGACCGATCAGTTCGCCGTCCTGCTGTCGCTCGCCCTGTTCCTGCTGACCATGGTCTTCACCTGGCGCATGACCAACGCCGCCGTCGGCAAGGGCGCGGCGATCGCCACGGCCGTGTTCGTCGGCATGTTCGTCGGCTCGCTGGCCGTCCTGTTCGCCCTGCAGGCGCTGCTCGGCATCACCGTCACGGAGTGAGCGCCGCCAGTCCTGAGGGGAGTCAGTCCGCCAGCTTCCACTGCTCGCGCGAATCCGCGCGCGGATAGACGCCGACGATGCGCACCTCACGGGTGAAGAAGCGCAGTTCCTCCAGCGCGTTCTTCACCCCCGGATCGTCCGGGTGGCCCTCGATGTCGGCATAGAACTGGGTCGCGGTGAAGGCGCCGAGCTGGTAGCTCTCAAGCTTGGTCATGTTGACGCCGTTGGTGGCGAAGCCGCCCATCGCCTTGTAGAGCGCCGCCGGCACGTTGCGGACGCGGAAGAGGAAGGTCGTCATCATCCGGGCGTCCGGCGTCGGCCGCTCGACCCACTGCTTGGACTTGGTCAGCACGACGAAGCGGGTGGTGTTGCTTTCGATGTCCTCGACATTCTCCTCGATGACGTCCAGCCCGTAGAGCTTGGCGGCGAGCGCCGGCGACAGCGCCGCCATGGAACGCTGCTTTTCCTCCGAAACCAGCTTCGCCGCACCCGCCGTGTCGCCGGCGATGATCGGCTTCCAGCCGTTCTTGCGGATATATTTGCGGCATTGGCCGAGCGCGTGGATGTGGCTGTGCACGGTCCTGATCTCGTAGCGCTTCACGCCCGGCAGGACCATCAGCTGGAAGTGGATCGGCATGAAATATTCGCCGACGATGTGCAGCTTCGATTCGGGCAGGAGATGATGGATGTCGGCGACGCGGCCGGCGATGGTGTTCTCGATCGGGATCATCGCGAGATCCGCCTTGCCCGTCTCGACCGCGTTGAAGGCCTCCTCGAAGGTAGGGCAAGGCAGGGGCTCCATGCCGGGATACATGTCGCGGCATGCGCTGTCGGAGTTGGCTCCCGGCTCGCCCTGGAAGGAAATCCTGTTGGTCTTTTCCGGCATCGTCTCGTCTCAGTTTGAAAGAATCTGGCGGGCCCGCTCGAGGTCCTGCGGGGTGTCTACGCCCAGCGGCACCGAACGCACGATCTCGGCGTCGATGCGCATGCCGGCCTCCAGCGCGCGCAACTGTTCCAGCCGCTCGCGCATCTCGAGCGGCGACTGCTTGAGGGAGACGAATCGCTCCAGCGCGGCGCGGCGATAGGCGTAGAGGCCGATGTGATGATAGAGCGGCCCGTCACCCCATGGCGCGGTGGCGCGGGTGAAGTAGAGCGCTTTCAGCCGGGTGGGCGAAAGCGGCGAACCGACGATCTTGACCACGTTCGGGTTGGTTTTCTCGTCTTCGTCGATAATCTCGACGCCGAGCGTGGCGATGTCTACGGCCGCCTCTTCGAACGGCTTCAGCGCCGCCTTGATGACGGCAGGCTCGACGGTCGGCAGGTCGCCCTGCACGTTGACGATCGTTTCCACTTGTCCGGTCGGATCGAGCGCCGTCAGCGCCTCGAAGATGCGGTCTGAGCCCGACTGGTGGTCGGCGCGAGTCATCACCGCCTCGAAGCCGTGCGCGCGCACCGCCTCGGCTACGGCGTCGGTGTCGGTGGCCACCACGACGCGCCCGAGATCGCTTTCGGCGGCGCGGCGCGCCACATGCACGATCATCGGGGCGCCGGCTATATCGGCGAGCGGCTTGCCCGGCAGGCGCGTCGAGGCCATGCGGGCGGGGATGAGGAGAAGTGTGGACATGGTTGGCTAGGGCGTCGAAGAAGAGCGTGGAAAGTGTCAAAAAGTCTCACTGGCTGCGCTCTTATAGGTGTTGCAACGCCCAAGCAAAAGACCTAGTTTCCGCCCGATTTGGCCGCCTTGCGCGCGGCCGCGATACCGACGGACGGATGGACGGATTCGGTCCCGCCGGACAAGGGAGATGGGGTGCATGGACTCTTTCGAGATCAACAAGGTGATCGGCGGCCTGCTGGGAACCGTTTTCGTGGTTTTCTCGGTCGGTCTGGTGTCCGACGCCTTGTTTGCCTCGCCGACGCCCGAAAAGCCCGGCTTCGCCATCGAGGCGACCGAAGAGCCTGCCGCCGGCGGTGCCGGTGCTGAAGCCGCTGGCCCGAAGCCTGTCGCCGAACTGCTGCCGGCGGCCAGCGCCGACAAGGGCGCCGCCATCTTCAAGAAGTGCGAGGCCTGCCATTCCGGTGAGAAGGGCGGTCCGAACAAGGTCGGCCCCGACCTGTGGGATATCGTCGACCGCCCGGTTGCCGAGCATGAAGGGTTTTCCTATTCGGCCGGCATGAAGGAATTCTCTAAGGGCGGTTCGGAGAAGTGGACCTACGACAATCTCTATCACTTCCTTTTGTCGCCGAAGGCTTTCGTGAAGGGCACGGCGATGGGCTTCGCCGGCCTCAAGAAGGACGAGGACCGCGCCGACCTGCTCGCCTATCTGCGCACGCTGTCGGATAGCCCGAAGCCGCTGCCGGAGGCCGCTGCGGCACCGGCTGCCGACGCTTCCAAGCCTGCCGAAGGTGCCGCCCCTGCTGGAGAAAAGCCCGCCGAAGGCGCGGCTCCCGCCGAGACCAAGCCTGCGGAGGGTGCCGCTCCTGCGGAGACGAAGCCTGCCGAGGAAAAGCCTGCCGCACCAGCGACGGGTGAGAAGCCCGCTGAACCGGCGCCGGCTCCCGCGCAATAACGCATTTGTCAGAGCTGAATTCTTGAAAAAGCCGGGTTCGTCCCGGCTTTTCTGTTAGAAAACGCGCATAAGGCGCCGCGAAACGCCCTGATGCGGTTTCCACATGCGCCGGATGAACTAGATTGTTCGCAATCGGCCACGGGACGGGAGCAGGATGAAGGCGAAACCGAAGACAATCACGGCGCTGGCGGGCCTCGCCGTCGTTTTCCTGCTCGGTGTCGCGGCCACGGCCTATGCCGACGAATGGCGCACCTCGGGCTGGCTGATCCGCGAATCCAAATACGGTGACAACTTCCAGCGTTACGACTACGTGAACCCCGATGCGCCGAAGGGCGGCACGCTGAATTCCACCGTGGTCGGCACTTTCGACAGCTTCAATCCCTATGTCGTCCAGGGCTCGCCGGCCGCCGGTTTTTCCCAGTTCGGCGGCGGACTGCTCTACGATACGCTGATGGAGCAGGCGATCGACGAGGGCAGCGTCTACCACCCGCTGGTGGCGGAGGCCTACAAGTTCCCCGCCGATTATTCCTCCGTCACCTACCGGTTGAACCCCGCCGCCCGCTGGCACGATGGCCAGCCGATCACGGTGGACGACGTGGTCTGGTCCTTCAACGTGCTGAAGGCCAACAGCCCGATGTACAACCGCTATTTCGAGAACGTCACCGAGGCGGTGGCGATTTCGGACCGCGAGGTCGAGTTCCGCTTCAACCAGAAAGGCAACCGCGAACTGCCGAACATCCTCGGCGACCTCGTCGTGCTGCCGAAGCACTGGTGGGAAGGCACCGACGCCAGCGGAAAGAAGCGTGACATCACCAAGCCGACGCTGGAAGTGCCGCTCGGCTCCGCCGCTTACAAGATCAAGAGCTTCAAGCCGGGCTCCGAGATCATCTGGGAGCGCGTGCCGGACTATTGGGGCGCCAAGCTGCCAGTCAAAGTCGGCCGCGAGAATTTCGATACCCGCCGCTACACCTATTTCCTCGACGAGAGTGCCGAATGGCTGGCTTTCATCAAGGGTGGCTGGCAGGACATCAATCCGGAAAACAGCGGCCGCGGCTGGATGACCAAATACGATTTCCCGGCGATAAAGGCGGGTGACGTCATCAAGAAGGAATTCAAGGCCGAATCGCGCGCCAACATGCAGGGCTTCGCCATGAACACGCGCCGCCCGCTGTTCCAGGACCGGCGCGTGCGCCAGGCGCTGTCCTACCTCTACGATTTCGATACCATCAACCGGACGCAATCCTTCGGCCTGAACACCCGCATCACCAGCTACTTCATGGGCAGTGACCTCGCTTCCAGCGGCCTGCCGCAAGGCGAGGAGCTGGAGCTTCTAAACCAGTACAAGGACAAGCTGCCGCCGGAATTATTCACGCAGGAATGGAGCCTGCCCGCCTTCGACAAGCCGCAGGCCGAACGCAAGATCCTCAAGCAGTCCGTCGACCTGCTGGCTTCGGCCGGCTGGGTGATCAAGGGCGGCAAGATGGTGAATGCCAAGACCGGCGCGCCGTTCCGCTTCGAAATCCTCGACTTCCGGCAGGGCGCGGAAGCGACGATGATGCCCTATGTCACCATGCTCAGGAAGATCGGCATCGAGGCCACGCTGCGCTTCGTCGACCAATCGCAATACGTCAACCGACTCAATGACTTCGATTTCGACATGACCACGGTGGTGCTGCCGCAGTCGGATTCGCCCGGCAACGAGCAGCGCGACTTCTGGTCCTCGAAGGCGGCCGATTCGCCCGGTTCGCGCAACTATGAAGGGATCAAGGATCCGGTCGTCGATGCGCTCGTCGACAAGGTGATCTTCGCCAAGAACCGCGACGAACTGACAGCGGCCACTCATGCGCTGGACCGCGTTCTGTTGTGGAATTTCTATGTCGTGCCGCAGTTCACCCGGCCGGACGTCTGGCTGGCCTACTGGAACAAGTTCGGCATCCCCGACAAGCAGCCGACCTATATCGGCCCGGACATCGAATCGTGGTGGATCGATCCCGAAAAGGAGAAGGCGCTGGCGGCCAAGTACAAGAGCGTCGATTGATGGGCGGTGAGGTGCGTCTTTCCAGGCGGGACCTGATGGCGCTGGGCGGGGCGGCCGCTGCGGCCACGTTTCTGCCCGCCTGCGCTTTCGCCAATACTCCGACGGAGACGAAGCTGCACGGCCTCTCGGCCTTCGGCGAGCTGAAATATCCGGCCGATTTCAGCCATTTCGGCTACGTCAACGCGGATGCGCCGAAGGGCGGCGCCATCAATTTCGCCCCGCCGAATTCCACCTTCAACCAGAGCTTCCTCACCTTCAACACGCTGAACTCGCTGGTGTTGAAGGGCGATTCGCCGCCGCGTACCGAATATTGCTTCGATTCGCTGATGGTGAGCGCGCTGGACGAGCCGGACGCGGTCTACGGGCTGCTGGCCGAGTCCGTGACGCTTTCGGCCGACCGCAACACCTACACCTTTGCCCTACGGCCCGAGGCGCGCTGGCACGACGGTTCGCCGCTGACGGCCGCCGATGTGGTCTTTGCATTCAAGCTTTACAAGGAAAAGGGCCACCCCAACCTGTCGCAGGCGCTGCGCTGGATGACCGATGCCGTAGCCGTCGATGCCGCGACGGTGCGCCTGACCTTCAGCGGCGAGCAATCGAGCCAGAACATCCTTGCCGTCGCCCAGATGCCGATCGTCTCGAAGGCATACTATACCGCCAATGACTTCGAGGCGGCGACCATGGCGCCGCCGCTGGGTTCGGGGCCATACAAGATAGGCCGGGTGTCGGCCGGACAGTTCGTCGAATACGACCGCTTCGCCGACTATTGGGGGCGCGATTTGCCGGTCAATCGCGGCCTCTACAATTTCGACCGCATCCGCATCGACTTCTACCAGAACCGCCAGGCAGCCTTCGAGGCCTTCAAGAAGGGTGACACGCATTTCCGCGAGGAGTTCACCGCGCGCGTATGGGCAACCGGCTACGACTTTCCGGCGCTCACGCAAGGCAGGGTCGTCAAGCGCGAGTTTCCCGGCGAAAAGTGGCCCGACATGCAGGCGGTCGCACTCAACCAGCGCCGGCCGCAGTTCAAGGACGTGCGGGTGCGCCGCGCCATCGGCCTGTGTTTCGATTTCGAATGGACGCAGCGCACGCTGTTCTACGGCTCCTACGACCGAGCGCAGTCCAATTTCGAGAAATCCGACTACAAGGCCGAAGGCCTACCTTCGCCGCAGGAACTGGCACTGCTGGAGCCGTTCCGCGCCGAACTGCCAGCCGAGGTCTTTGGCGAGCCGCCTTTGCAGCCGGTGTCGGACGGCTCCGGGCGTGACCGCAAGATACTCGGCCAGGCGGTGAAACTGCTTACCGAGGCCGGCTGGAAACGCTCGGACGAGTTCGTCGTCGACGATAAGGGCGAGCGGCTGAAGGTCGAGATATTGGCGGAGGACGACGGGCTGGTGCGCCTGTTCACGCCGTGGATGGAGAAGATGCGCACGATCGGCATCGACGCCACCATCCGCCAGGTGGACCAGGCGCAGTATGAACAGCGGCAGAACGACTACGATTTCGATTTCATCCTGCTGCACTGGTCGATCGGCGCCACACCGACGGAGGATTCGCTGGAAGTCCTCTATCATTCGCGCTCGGCCACGATGCCCGGCATGCGCAATTATCCGGGCACCCAAAGTCCCGCTGTCGATGCGCTTGTCGCTGCGGCCGGGCGGGCGCAAAGCCGCGCGGAATTGACCACGGCGCTGAAGGCGCTCGACCGGGTCTTGCGCGCGCGCCTCGACTGGATTCCAACATACTACCTGGCGAATCACCGCGTCGCCTATTGGGACATGTTCGGCTTCGTCGAGCCGAAGCCCGACTATGGCTTCCCGGCGGAGATACTGTGGTGGTTTGACAAGGAGAGGGCGGCGAAGATTGGCAAGGCCTGAGAAGCGGATCGGCCCAAGGGGTACGGTCATTGGAGGCCGGACATGAGGGGCGAGGCCTGATGGGCGCCTATATCCTGCGTCGCCTCCTGTTGATGATCCCGACCCTGCTCGGCATCATGGCGGTGTCCTTCGTCATCGTCCAGTTCGCGCCGGGTGGCCCTGTCGAGCGCGTCATCGCCCAATTGACCAACCAGGGCGGCGATTCCGGCGATCGTCTGGGCGGCGGTGGTGGTGGCGACGTCACCGCCGGCGGCGGCTTCGAGGCAAGCGGCGGTGCCGATTCGCGATATCGCGGCGCGCAGGGGCTCGATCCCGAATTCATCGCCGAGCTGGAGAAGCAGTTCGGCTTCGACAAGCCACCGCTCGAGCGCTTCGGCCTGATGATCTGGAATTATGCCCGCTTCGATTTCGGCCAGAGCTATTTCCGCGACGTTTCCGTGGTCGACCTGATCCTGGAGAAAATGCCGGTATCGATCTCGCTCGGCCTGTGGATCACGCTGATTTCCTATCTGATCTCGATCCCGCTCGGCATCCGCAAGGCGGTGAAGGACGGCTCGTCCTTCGATACCTGGACCAGCGCCATCGTCATCGTCGGCTACGCCATTCCCGGCTTCCTGTTCGCCATCCTGTTGATGATCCTGTTCGCCGGCGGCTCGTTCTGGGACCTGTTCCCGCTGCGTGGCCTGACATCGGACAACTGGAGCCAGCTTTCCTGGCCGGCTCGCATCCTTGACTATTTTTGGCACCTCACCTTGCCGCTCACCGCGATGGTCTTGTCGGCCTTCGCCACCACGACGCTGCTGACGAAGAACTCCTTCCTGGACGAAATCCGCAAGCAGTACGTGGTCACCGCGCGCGCCAAGGGCCTGTCCGAGCATCGGGTGCTCTACGGTCACGTCTTCCGCAACGCCATGCTGATCGTCATCGCCGGTTTTCCCGGTGCCTTCATTTCGGCCTTCTTCACCGGTTCGCTCTTGATCGAGAACATCTTCTCGCTGGATGGGCTGGGCCTGCTCGGCTTCAAGTCGATCGTCGATCGCGACTATCCCGTCGTCTTCGCCAACCTCTACATCTTCTCCCTCATCGGCCTGTTCATAAGCCTGGTGTCGGACCTCACCTACACCTGGATCGATCCCCGCATCGACTTCGAGCGGAGGGACGTTTGATGTCGGATGTCCAGTTGAAGGCAGCCGTGGAAACGCAGCGCGAGGAAGTCGGCGCCCGCCCGGTGAAACGGCCGTGGCTGTCGCCGCTCAACAAGCGCCGCTGGGCCAATTTCAAGGCCAACCGGCGCGGCTACTGGTCGCTGTGGATTTTCCTCGCGCTGTTCGTGCTGACGCTGTTTTCCGAGTTCATCGCCAACGACAAGCCGATCATCGTCTCCTACAAGGGCGAGATCCTGTTCCCGGTGCTGGTGGCCTACCCGGAAGAGAAATTCGGCGGCTTCTATGCCGTCACCGACTATCGCGACCCGGTGATCCGCGACGAGATCGAGGCCAACGGCTGGATGATCTGGCCGCCGATCCGTTATTCCTACCGCACCGTCAACAACGCCGTGCCGGAGGCCGCACCATCCAGGCCGTCATGGCAGTATGACGTCAAGACCCGCTGCGCCCAATACCCCGAAGGCGAGAACGATCCCGACTGCATCGTCGGCAACTGGAACTGGCTCGGCACCGACGACCAGGCGCGAGACGTGCTGGCGCGCGTCATCTACGGCTTTCGCGTCTCGGTGCTGTTCGGCCTGATCCTCACCCTCGGTTCGGCCGTCATCGGCGTGTCGGCCGGCGCCATACAGGGCTATTTCGGCGGCTGGGTGGATCTTCTGTTCCAGCGCTTCATTGAAATCTGGTCGGCCATCCCTGTCCTCTACCTGCTCTTGATTGTTGCTGCGGTGCTGCCGCCCGGTTTCTTCATCCTGCTCGGGCTGATGCTTCTGTTTTCCTGGGTCGCCTTCGTCGGCGTGGTGCGGGCGGAGTTCCTGCGCGCCCGCAACTTCGAATACGTCAACGCGGCGCGTGCGTTGGGCGTCCCCAACCGCACCATCATCTTCCGCCACCTCCTGCCCAACGCCATGGTGGCGACGCTGACTTTCCTGCCCTTCATCCTCAACGGCTCGATCTCGACGCTGACCTCGCTCGACTTCCTCGGCTTCGGCCTGCCGCCGGGCTCGGCCTCGCTCGGCGAACTCCTGAAGCAGGGCCAGCGCAACCTCAACGCGCCGTGGCTCGGCATCGCCGGCTTCGTCACGCTCTCGATCATGCTGTCGCTGCTGATCTTCATCGGCGAGGCAACCCGCGACGCCTTCGACCCGAGGAAGACTTTCCGGTGAACGACTCGCCCCTCCTTTCCGTCCGGGATCTGTCCGTCGCCTTCTCGCAGGGCGGCGCGGAAAGCCTCGCCGTCGACCATGTCTCCTTCGACATAGCCAAGGGGGAGACGCTTGCGTTGGTCGGCGAGTCCGGTTCGGGCAAATCCGTCTCGGCGCTGTCGGTACTGAAGCTTCTGCCCTATCCGCCTGCCAGCCATCCGTCCGGTGAGATCCGCTTCGACGGCAAGGACCTGATGGCGCTCGGCGAGAAGGACCTGCGGCAGGTGCGCGGCAACAAGATCACCATGATCTTCCAGGAGCCGATGACTTCGCTGAACCCGCTGCACACGATCGAGCAGCAGATCGTCGAGGTTCTGTCCCTGCATCAGGGCATGCGCGATGAGCAGGCGCGTGCCCGCACGCTGGAACTGCTCAACGAGGTCGGCATCCGCGAACCGGAAAAGCGGCTCGGCGCCTACCCGCACCAGCTGTCCGGCGGCCAGCGCCAGCGCGTCATGATCGCCATGGCGCTCGCCAACGAGCCGGAACTCTTGATCGCCGACGAACCGACGACGGCGCTCGACGTCACCGTGCAGGCGCAAATCCTCGAACTGCTGGCCAAGCTCAAGCAGAAGAACGGCATGTCGATGCTGTTCATCACCCACGATCTCGGCATCGTGCGCAAGATCGCCGACCGCGTCTGTGTCATGACCAAGGGCAAGATCGTCGAGACCGGACCGACGAAGGAAATCTTCGACAATCCCAAGCATGAATACACCCGCCACCTGCTCGCCGCCGAGCCGAAGGGAAAGCCGCCGGCGCCCGATCCCGACGCCAGGCCGGTGATGATCGGCGAACAGGTCAAGGTCTGGTTCCCGATCAAGCAGGGGTTCTTCCGCAAGGTGGTGGACCATGTGAAGGCGGTGGACGGCATCGACGTCACCGTCCGCGCCGGCCAGACGCTGGGCGTCGTCGGTGAATCCGGCTCGGGCAAGACGACGTTGGGACTGGCGCTCGCCCGCATGATCTCGTCGAAAGGAGAAATCCGCTTCGACGGCCGCGACATCGACAAGCTGTCCTTCAACGCCATGCGGCCGCTCCGACGCGAATTGCAGATCGTCTTCCAGGACCCCTACGGCTCGCTCAGCCCGCGCATGTCGGTGGCCGAGATCATCGAGGAGGGGTTGCGCATCCACGAACCTAAGCTGGGTGCCGATGCCCGCGACGCCCGCGTGGTCGACGCGCTGAATGAGGTCGGGCTCGACCCGGCCACGCGCTTCCGCTACCCGCACGAATTCTCCGGCGGCCAGCGCCAGCGTGTCGCCATCGCGCGCGCCATGGTGCTCAATCCGAAATTCGTCATGCTGGACGAGCCGACATCGGCGCTCGACATGAGCGTGCAGGCGCAGGTGGTCGACCTGCTGCGCGGGCTCCAGGCCAGGCACGACCTCGCCTATCTCTTCATCAGCCACGACCTGAAGGTGGTGCGTGCGCTGGCCAACGACGTCATCGTCATGCGCAACGGCCGCATCGTCGAGGCTGGACCAGCCGATCAGATTTTTGGAAATCCGCAAACCGACTATACTCGGGCCCTGATATCGGCCGCGTTCCGCATCGAGACGGCACCGAGCGGCGCGGTGAGCGAGTAGGTGATTGAGGGAATACGAAATGCCCGTCATGGACAAAGGCCGCGTTCTTCTGGCGCTGACCGGCTTCCACCCGCAGCGCTGGCATGAGCTTCTGTCGACGGAGCGCGAGGTGGTGCTGGAGCCGGATGGGCCGGCCGACCCCTCCATCGCCTATGCGGTGGTGTGGAAACACCGGCCGAACCTTCTGGCGTCGCTGCCCAATCTGCGTGTGATCTTTTCCATCGGCGCCGGCGTCGATCATGTCTTCGCCGATCCCGGCCTGCCCGACGTTCCGATCGTCAAGATCGTCGCCGACAACCTGACCCAGCACATGACCGAATACGTCGTTTGGCGCGTGCTCGACCATCATCGCCAGGCCATGCTTTACCGTAGCCAGCAGGCCAAGAAGATCTGGCATGAGGCGCCGCAACGCCCGGCGGGCGACATTTCCGTCGGCATCATGGGGATGGGCACGCTCGGCCGCGCGGCCGCGTCGATCCTCAAGTCGCTCGGCTTTTGCGTCAACGGCTGGTCGCGACGCGAACAGGCGGTCGAAGGCGTCTCCACCTTCGCCGGCGACGCCGGGCTGATCCCCTTTCTCAACGCGACCGATATCCTCGTGGTGCTTTTGCCGCTGACGCCGGCTACCAGGGGCATTGTCGACTACGGCCTGCTCAAGCAGTTGCGGCGGCGCAACGGGCTGGGCGGCGCGGTGCTCATCAATGCCGGTCGTGGTCGGTTGCAGAAGGACGCCGATATCGTGCGGGCGCTTGAGGACGGCACCTTGAAGGAAGCGAGTCTCGACGTGTTCGAGGTCGAGCCGCTGCCGAAGACCAGCCCGCTATGGGCACATCCCAAGGTGTTCGTCACGCCGCATGCCGCGGCCACCTCGGACCCCAATCATCTGGTGCCGATCATCCTTCGGCAGATGGACGCGTTCGAACGCGGCGAGCCCTTGCGGGACCTTGTGGATCGCGAGGCCGGTTACTGAGCCTCGGAAATCCGGTTCACGCCTTGGGCGGTGCCGGGATGCACTTTCGCCGTATCATCGAGCGGTTCATGGCGTCGATCTCACCGCGCGCCTGCTCGACGGCTTTTTGCTGTGCCGAGCGCGTGTCGGGCACCACCGGTCCGAGCCCCAGAGGCATCTCGCTGACGACTGGCTTGGCGTTCTCGGAAATGCCGTAGCGCGCGGTCAACGTCTTCCGCTTCGCCAGAAGGGCGTCGCAGGACATGCTGTCGTAGGGCAGCGACGACATGATGTTGCGCTCCTGGTGTTCCACCATCGAATCGGAACCGCAGCCCGCAAGCGGCAGGCACAGGCAGATGAACCGTAGGGTTGCGCGCATGCTTGGCCTCCGTTTCCGCGACCGGGGTCGCTCATCCTGCGCTATTGACCGTGACCGGACGATCGCCGTCA
>JBQCHN010000327.1:0-5196 GCA_051954615.1 Mesorhizobium sp.
CGAGCGCCCGTGCCGCTTCTTCCTGACCCTTGGGGACGCCCTGCATGCCGCCGCGAACGATCTCGGCCTGATAGGCGGAGAAGAACAGCGCCGAGCCGAGGATGACCCGGTAGAGCTTGTCGCCCTGCAGCCATTGCGGCAAGGCGAAGGGCAGCACGATGGCGAAGGTGAACAGGATCGTGATCAGCGGCAGCGAACGGACGGAATCGATGATGAGGCCCGTCGTCCGGGATATCCACGGCAATTCCGAGCGGCGCATCAGGGCAAGGCAGATCGACAGCGGGAAGCCGATCAGGCAGGTGGTGACGAAGATGAACAGGGTGAGCGTCAGCCCGCCCCACGACTCCTCCCCGACATAGGGAAGGCCGAGGATGCCGCCTTTCATCAGGACATAGAAAAGCGCCGTGCCGGCCACCCAGACGAGCGCGAGACGCCTGCCGGTCCAGAAGGCCGGAATGCAGCTCAGCACGGTCATGGCCACCACGGCCACGCAGGCGAGCGCCGAGCGCCACTGCTCCTCGAAGGGGTAGAGACCGAACAGGATGATGCGCCAGCGCTCGGTGATGACTGACCAGCAGGCGCCTGCCGCGGCGTGGCAGGCTTCGGGACCGCCGCTTGCCGTGAAGACGGCCGAAAGAAACGCCCAGTTGAGCACCTTCCAGACGACGAAGGCGATCACGGCGAGCGACAACAGCGACACGAGCGCCTGCAACGGCGAGGCGAAATAGCGCCGCTTCAGGTCCTCTGCGATGGTCGGGGGCGGCGGGGCGGCGACGGTCATTTCCAGTCCGTCCATGGCGCTAGCCCCTCAACTGATTGCCCTTGAGGGCAATCGCCTTGTTGATGCGGTTGAAGATAGCCGCCAGTGTCAGGTTGATGACGAGGAAGCCGCCCATCAGGATGCCGATGGCTTCCAGGGTCTGGCCGGAATGGTTGATCGTCAGCGCCACGATCATGAAGAAGTCGGTGAAGCCGACGGCGATGCCCATGGTGGTGGCCTTCATCAGCCACACATACTGGTTGGCGAGGATCGGCAGCATGGCGCGCAGGGCGAGCGGCAGGCGCACCAGCGTGAAGACCTGCCAGGAGGTGAGGCCGAGCGAATTGGCCGCCTCCATCTGACCCTTGCCGACGGCCTTGAAGCCGCCGCGCACGATCTCGGCGATATAGGAGCCGCCGTAGATCGCGATGGCGACGACCAGCGTGGCGAACTCCGGCGGGATGCGCAAGCCGCCGCGCAGGTTGAGCCCCTTGAGTTCGGGAACGTCAAGGAACGGCGCGTCGGGCAGCCGTCCGGCGAGCAGGATCAGCGCCGCGCAGGCGAGCGCCGCGGCCGCGGCCGCCAGCTGGAGGGGAAGCCGCTGCCCCAGGGGCCGGTCGATCCTGTGTGTCCGGCCGAGCCACAGCGGCAGGACGATAGCAGCGAGCACGGCGGCGACTGCGGCGGCAAGCGTCCAGGCGCCGACATTCGGGATCGGAACGTAGAGCCCGCGGCTCGTCAGGAAAGTGCCCCAGCTTTCCTCAGCGGCACGCGGCGAGGGCAGGTGGGTGATGAGGGCGTACCAGAAGAACACCTGCAGGATCAGCGGGATGTTGCGGAAGATGTCGACATAGGTGCGGCCGAGCAGCCGGGCGAGGTCATTGGACGAGGTGCGTGCAAGGCCGACGATGGTGCCCACGACCGTCGCCAGCACGAGGCCGAAGGTTCCGAGAAACAGGGTGTTGATGATGCCGTTGAGGAAAAACCACCAATAGGGGTCCATCGCCGTCGCCGGCAACAGCGAGAAGTTCATGTCCCAGCCGGTCGACTTGAACAGGAAATCGAAGCCGGAGGTGATGCCCTGGGCCGCGAGGTTGCGGCGGGCGATCAGGATGCCGGCCAGCACCATGGCGCCGAGCGCGCCGACGTAGAAAATCTGCAGCAACGCGTTGCGGACCTTCTGATTTCTCAGCAGGCTGCCCATCGTACGGCCTTTCGCAGGGAGGGCACGGGCGCCGCCTGTCGTCCGGCGGCGCCCGCGGTTTTCAGTCCACCACCAGCGGGAACAGCACGCCGCCGTTGTTCCACAGGTTGGTCAGCTCGCGGTCCATCTTGTAGGGCGAATCCTTGCCGAGATCGCGGTCGAAGATCTCTGCGTAGTTGCCGACCTTCTTGATGACGTTGTAGGCCCAGTCGTCGGAGAGCCCGAGGCCCTTGCCCATGCCGGGCGTCGCGCCGAGGAACTTGGCCACCTGCGGCGAGGTCGGCTTGGCCTTCATCTCGTCGACATTCTTGGAGGTGATGCCCTCCTGCTCGGCGAACAGCAGTGCCGACAGCGTCCAGTTGGCGACGTCGACCCAGTTGTCGTCGCCCTGGCGAACGATCATCACTTCGGGCTCGACCGCCAGAACGTCAGGCAGGATGACGTGGTCCTCGACCTTGCCCTTGGCGATGCGGGCGATGGCCAGCACCGGGCCCCATTGCGCGTATAGATCGCAGCGGCCGGAGAAATAGGCCTGCTCCAGTTCCTCGGTCTTTTCGATGACGACGGGCTCCAGCTTGATGCCAAGCTTCTGCGCGTAGGCGGCGACCTGCTGTTCCTGCGTGGTGCCGGCCGGAATGCAGATGGAGCCGCCGTCGGCGTCCTTGAGCGAGGTCAGGTTGAGTTCCTTGTGCGCCATCACCTTGGTGGTGCCGAGGTAGTAGGACATGGAGAATTGCAGGCCGAGCTCGGTGTCGCGCGACAGCGTGCCGCCGGAGGCCTTGATGACGATGTCGACGTCGCCCGATTGCAGCGACGGCCAGCGCTGCGCCCAGCTGATGGGAACGATCTTCAGCTTCGCCGGATCGCCGAGAACGGCCGTCGCCACCGCCCTGCACAGGTCGATGTCCATGCCCTTCCATTCGCCCTTGTCGTTCACCTCGGCGAAGCCGAGATAGGAGCCGTCGTGGCCGGTGCAGTTGAGCACGCCGCGCTGCTTGACGGTTTCGAGCGTCTTGCCGCCGGCGGCTTCGGCCGGGGCCGAGAACTGCATGAGGCCCAGCGCCAGTGCTGCGGCACCCCATTTCGTCATGTTCTCCCATTTCATCATGTTCATTGTCTTTCTCCGCTGTTGAGGTTGTTCAGTCTTCTTCTTGTTGGGGCCTTTGCGGCCCGGATCGCAAAACCGGTTTCAGTCGCCGAGAGGGATCGGCTTCGGCAGCGGCGAGGCTTCCAGGTCGTCCAGCCAATCCTGCTGCGTCAGCCATCGGTGCAGGGCCGAAACGGCTTTCACCCGCAAATGGCCCTTGGGCACGACGAGATAGAAGCCGGGGACTTCCTCCGGCTTCATGTTCGCTATGGCATCGCGCCCGAGCGGTGCCACCAGCGCGCCGGAGCGCAGGTCTTCTTCGGCGTCGATGACGGAGACGAGGCCGACGCCGATGCCCTGCAACGTGGCGCGGCGCATGGTGGCGGCGTCGTCGAAGCCGATGCTGCGGTCGCTGTCGGTCTTTTCCACGGCGAGGTGGCGAAGGATGTCCGGCCACAGCCGCTTCGACTTGACCGTGTCCAGCAGCGTGAATTGCGTCAGGTCCTGAGCCGACCTGATCTTCTCGCCGATCGGCGGCGTGCAGCAGATGATCTTCGGGTCAGGCACCAGCAGCGTCGCCTCGTAGTCCTGCCAGACGCCGTAGCCCCACTGCACGGTCATATCGATGTCGTCGCGGCCGAAGTCCGGCAGGTCGACCATCGTCGTCAGCCTGAGGTCGACGGCGGGCATGATCTCGCGGAACAGCGACAGGCGCGGCAGCAGGTAGTGGGTGGCGAAATAGGGACTGGCGTTGAGGTTGATACGGTCCCTGTAGGCCGACTTGGTGACGCGGCGCACGCCTTCGGCGAATTCGTCGAACCCGGCCTTGACGTAGTGGGACAGAAGGATCGCCTGCTCGGTCAGCTCGATGGAGCGTCCCTTGCGTTCGAACAACGTCACCTGGAGCGTGTCTTCCAGGAGCTTGATCTGCTGGCCGACCGCCTGCGGCGTGACGAGGAGTTCATCCGCCGCCTGGCGGAAGCTCTTGTGCTGCGCGACGGCGTGGAAGACCCTGAGCGCGTTCAGCGGCGGAAGGCGCAGCTTGCCGGTCATCGTCAGGTCCGCTCCTTTCCCGCTTGGTTGATCCTCGGAAGGCGCCGGTCGGTTACGTCAGGCGTAGATGTAGCCGCCGGAGACGATGACCTGTTCGCCGGTCATGTAGGTGTTCTTCGGTCCGCCGGTCATCAGCACCCACTGGGCGATCTCGGTCGGCTCGGCGCCGCGGCCGAGCGGGCTCGCCTTGGCCAGCTCCTCCAGGAAGCCGAGCGCCTTGGCCTTCTCCGTCGCCATGCCCGCCGGGGCGACCGAGTTGATCAGGATACCGTCCTTCGCGACATAGTGGGCGAGCGAACGCGTGAGGCTGACGACGGCCGCCTTGGTCGCCGCGTAGTGCATGTTCTGTGGGTGCGCCTTGAAGGCGTCGACGGAACTAAGGTTGACGATGCGGCCGCGCACAGCGCCCTTGGGTTCCTGCGCCTGCATGTGCTTAATAGCGACCACCATCATGTGATAGGTACCCTTGATGTTGATGCCGTTGGACGCATCCCAATCCGCATCGCTGATTTCCAGGGTCGGCTTGCGCGGATAGATCGCGGCGCAGTTGATCAGCGTATCGATGCGGCCGATCTTTGCTGCGATCTTCTCGAATGCGGCGTGGCACTGCGGACCGAATTGTATGTCGGCGGTGGCCGATGCAGTCGGCAGGCCCTTGGCCCTGGCAGGCGCCAGCGCCGCTTCGGCGGCTTCCGAGTTGATGTCGATGATGCCGATCGCGGCCGCACCCTCGTCCACGGCCATGCGGGCGAGCAGCGCTCCCAGACCGGAACCGCCGCCGACGATCAATACGCAAAGGTCCTTCACTTCGGTGTTCTCCTATTTGCTGCCGCTCTGCGTGGTCGGTCGCGTCGGCATGATGTCGAGACGGGTGACGTCGGCGGAAGCCGGCAGGGCAAGAAGGGCGACCACCATTTTGGCCACGTCCTCGGGCTGCACGGCGATGTTGCCGGCGTACATGGCGGCGCGCGCCCCGGCGTCGAGAATGGCGCTGTAGAGCTGCGTCTCGACGCGGCCCGGAACGAGTTCGGTGACGCGGATGCCGTATGGCGACAGGTCGGCGCGCAGCGCGGCGGCGAAGCCGGCGATGGC
>JBQCHN010000328.1:0-15192 GCA_051954615.1 Mesorhizobium sp.
GCTTGAGGGTGTAGCAGCCCCGGCCGCAACAAGCGGAAACCGACAGGTGGCACAGGCAGCGGAGACAAAAGGCGGAACGGGCGGAGCAGGCAAGGCCGCTCCCATGGATCGTCTTTGGGCCGAGAACGAGGAAACCCGCGCCACCAGCGAGCCGTCTCTGGTTGTCGATGTCGACGGCTTCGAGGGGCCGCTCGACCTGCTTCTGCATCTTGCCCGCAACCAGAAGGTCGATCTGGCGCGCATTTCGGTGCTGGCGCTGGCCGAGCAGTATCTTGCCTTCATCGGCAAGGTGAGGGCGATGCGGCTGGAACTGGCTGCCGACTATCTGGTCATGGCGGCCTGGCTGGCCTTCCTGAAGTCGAAGCTTTTGATCCCCAAGCAGCCGGGCGAGGAGGGGGAGAGCGGCGAGGAACTGGCGGCGGTGCTGCAATTCCGTCTGCGCCGGCTGGAGGCCATGCGTGATGCCGCGGCCCGGCTGGTGAACCGCAACCGGCTCGGCCGCGACGTCTTCCAGCGCGGCATACCGGAAATGGTCATCGTCGAGAAACGCAACGAATTTTCCGCCACGCTCTACGACCTGCTCACCGCTTATGCGTCGCAGCGCCAGCGCCAGGCGATCTCCAACGTCACCATCGCCAAGCGCGGCGTCTGGTCGCTCAAGATGGCGCGCACCATGCTGTCGCGGCTGATCGGCGCCAGCGCCGACTGGACGGCGCTGGACTCCTTCCTGATCGAGTACCTGGCGAGCCCTGAGGAAAAGCGTACGGCCATGGCATCTTCCTTCGCCGCCACGCTGGAACTGGTGCGCGAAGGCAGCCTGGAAGTGCGCCAGGAAGAGGTGTTTGCACCGATCTACCTGCGCGGGCGCCAGAGCGTGAAAGCAGTCGAGGTTGCACGATGAGCGAAAGCGTCAACGCATCGGTCATTCCCTTCGTCATC
Organism: Mesorhizobium sp.; assembly: GCA_051954615.1. GTDB lineage: Bacteria > Pseudomonadota > Alphaproteobacteria > Rhizobiales > Rhizobiaceae > Mesorhizobium. Next base: position 940 of record JBQCHN010000328.1, read on the forward strand.
GGCGACGACGGCGAGGCCGTCCGCAATCCGGCCGAGCGCTTGCATCTGGCCGAAGCCGTGCGCATGGCCGAGGCCATCGTCTTCGCCAGTGCCGAGCCGGTCAGCGAAAAGCAGCTTGCCCAGCGTCTGCCGGAAGGCGTCGACGTGCCGGCGGCGATGGCCGAACTGCACAAGATATACGAGCGGCGCGGCGTCAACCTCGTGCGCGTCGGCGACGCCTGGGCTTTCCGCACCGCCGGCGACCTCGCCTTCCTGATGAGCCGGGACGCCGTGCAGCAGAGGAAGCTGTCGCGGGCGGCATTGGAGGTTCTGGCCATCATCGCCTACCACCAGCCCGTCACCCGCGCCGAGATTGAGGACGTTCGCGGCGTCGAGACCTCGAAGGGCACGCTGGATACGCTCCTTGAGACGGAATGGGTGAGGATGCGCGGTCGCCGCAAGACGCCCGGCCGACCCGTCACCTATGGCACGACGGAAAATTTCCTCGACCATTTCGCTCTGGAGGAAATCCGCGACCTGCCGGGCATCGAGGAACTGAAGGGCGCCGGCCTCTTGTCTGCACGCATGCCGTCCAATTTCTCCATTCCCCTGCCGCCGGCCGATCCCGACGAACTGACCGAGGACGAGGATCCGCTGACCGATATCGACCTGGAGGAACTCGGCCTTTTGACGCCGAAAATCACCGAAGAATGATCGCCGACCGGGGCGCTTGCCTTAACCACGCCGAACGCCTGCGTCATTTCGGTACGTCCGGCGATGCAGTTGTGTTTGAAACCGGAAGCGAAAACGCATAGATCAACATCTGGGAACAGTTCTGAAAGAGAGTGACAATGGGTTCGTTTTCGATTTGGCATTGGCTGATCGTTCTGGTGATCGTGCTTCTGGTGTTCGGCCGCGGTAAGATTCCCGAGTTGATGGGAGACATGGCCAAGGGCATCAAGAGCTTCAAGAAGGGCATGGCCGACGACGATGAAGCAGACGTCGCCGACAAGGCCCGCACCGTCGAACATCGCGCCGACGAAACGGTTTCGGCGCGCGAAAAGGCGACCAAAAGCTGATTTTCGTTCGCCTTTAAGCGGGTAGCAGCGTCATGTTCGAGGTCGGCTGGACCGAGATGCTGGTGATTGCGGTCGTCATGATCGTGGTCGTCGGGCCTAAGGATTTGCCCAACATGCTGCGCACCATGGGCCGCATGACGTCCAAGATGCGTGGCATGGCCAACGATTTTCGTCGTCAGTTCGACGAGGCGCTGAAGGAAGCCGAGCTTGACGACGTCAAGAAGTCGGTGGATTCGCTGCGCGGCCTCAATCCGGCGACCGAAATCAGGAAGCAGCTCAATCCCTTCGAAAAGGCGGCCGCCGATGTGCGTGCCGGGCTGGATCAGGCGATGAAGCCGAAGCCTGCGCCCGAACCGAAGGTCGCCGATGCCGATGCCCCTGCCGAACCCGCCGAGCCGCTGAAGAACGGCGCGACGGAGATGCCGGGCGTCGCCGGTCCGGACGCCATGCCGCCCGCTCCGGCGATTGCTTCGACAACGGCGGGCGCTACGGCAAAGGCCACGCCGGCCGCAAAGGCGAAAACCGCAACGAAACCCGCGAAGGCATCAACGGCGAAGCCGGGCAGGAGCGCAGCAGTCGCCGCCGGCAAGGCAGCCAAGTCGCCCGCGAAGGCTCCGACTCCGAAGGCCGCTGCGACCGGCAAGGCCGTCTCGAGTGCGCCGGCTGCCAAGGCGGTCAGACCGGCGACGGCGGGGAAGGCGGCTGCCGCGTCCAAAGCCGCGAAGCCGGGCAAGGCAGCTTCGCGCAAGAGGGCCGGCTCGTGAGCATCACCGAACGCGATCGCGAAGAGATCGACAAGTCTTCGGCGCCGCTGATCGAGCACCTGATCGAGCTGCGCCGCCGGTTGATCTGGTCGATCGCCGGCTTCTTCATCGCTTTCCTCGCCTGTTTCTTCCTCGCCAAGCGGCTGTTCAACCTGCTCGTCATCCCCTTCAAATGGGCGACGCAATGGGCCGGTCTGGACCCCTCGAAGGTCGAACTGATCTATACTGCGCCGCAGGAATTCTTCTTCACGCAGGTCAAGCTCGCCGCTTTCGGCGGCATGGTCATCGCCTTTCCGCTGATCGCCACACAGATATACAAGTTCATCGCTCCCGGTCTCTACAAGAACGAGCGTTCGGCCTTCCTGCCGTTCCTGATCGCCTCGCCGATCCTGTTCCTGATGGGGGCGGCGCTGGTCTATTTCTTCTTCACGCCGATGGTGATGTGGTTCTTCCTGTCCATGCAGCAGGTCGGTGGCGACGGCGACGTGCAGATTTCGCTGCTACCCAAGGTGTCGGAATACCTCAGCCTCATCATGACGCTGATCTTCTCCTTCGGCCTGGTGTTTCAGTTGCCTGTGGTGACCAGCCTGATGACGCGCGTCGGGCTGTTGTCCTCGCAGGCGCTGAAGGACAAGCGCAAATGGGCGATCGTCATCGCCTTCGTCGTGGCGGCCGTGTTGACACCGCCCGATCCGATGAGCCAGATCGGCCTGGCTCTGCCCACCATCATCCTCTACGAGGTGTCGATCTGGTCGGCCAAGCTGATCGAGCGCAGCCGCGAGCAGGCCACCGAGGCGGAAACCGAAGACAAGCCGGACGAATCGTCCTCCCAGCCGTCGGCATAGACATATTCCCCATGAAAAAACCTCCCGGCGGCTCCGCCGGGAGGTTCCTTTTCGTCTGCTCTGCAAAAGTGCCGAGCGGAGGCTTCAGGCTCCTTCGACGACGGAAAAGCCCTCGAATTGCGGGTGGCCCAGATACAGGACCTTGCCGGAACCGGCATTGCGGTGGGCGGCGCGGAAATTTTCCGATTTCGTCCAGGCGATGAAATCGTCCTGCGTGGCCCACAGCGTGTGCGAGGCGAACAGCGTGTAGCCTTCCTCATCGTTGACGGGGCCGCGCAGCAGGTGGAATTCCTTGAAGCCGGTCATCTGGGAAAGCGAGGAATCGCGGCTCTTCCATACGTTTTCGAAGGCATCTTCCGATCCCTTCTGCACCTTGAAACGGTTCATGGCTATGAACATTGGCTTTCCTTTCTGGGTTTTGAATTGGTGGTTCTGTGTGACGGATTGCCATCCGTCAGCGCATACCGAGCGGCAGGGTAAAGGCCCAGCTGCTGCGTCCGGCCTCCGGCGGGATCGGTGGGAAGGGCGCGGCGCGGCGCACGATCGCCAGCGCCGTCTTGTCCAGTTCCGGCGAGCCGGAACTGCTGGCGATGCTGAGGCCGGCAAGCCCGCCTGAGGCGGTGACGGTGAAGGAAACGCGCACGTCGCTGCGTGCCCTGCCGCGCGCCGAACCGGAGATGCCGCGCGAGGCGCGCCGCAACCTCGCGGCGACTTTGCCGGGATAGTTCGAAACGGCGGCATTGCCGGCCACCGACCGCGTGCCGCCCTTGCCGGCTTCGGTCCTGGAGCCGCCGGCTTCACCGCCGGCGACGCCGCGTTTGGCGTAGCTCGAACTATTGCCGCCCGACCCGGCTTTCTTGGTTGCCTTCCTGGCCGGCTTCTCAGCCTTCGGCTGCTCTTTGGCCAGTTCCTTCTTTGCCGGGCGGACCTTCTCCGTCTTCGGCGCGGGTTTTCGTTCGGCTTTCTTGATTGGCTTTTCGGCTACGGCTTTCTTCTCGACGGGCTTCGGCTCCGGCAGGGGGGCCACGACATCCGGCACAACCGCCGCTTTCGTCCCCTCGACCGGCTCCGGAGCAATATTTTCCACCGGTGGCGGCGCGCCTGCGCCATCTTCCACCGGCTGCATGACTTCGGCGGTCAGGATCGGCGGCGCATGGTTCGCCGCCGTCTGCTCGGGCGGGCTCTCCAGTGTCGGCTCGATCCGTTCAGATGGTTGGGCGAGGGCGGATGCCGTCGTCGTCGGTTGCGCAATCTCCGGTTCGACCGGCAGTGCCTCGGCCTCTACCGGCGACACGGCCTCCGTGGCCACCGTCTCCACGGCTTCGGCCGTGATCGTCTCCACCGGTCGCGGCGCCAGCATCGGCACCAGCGTCACCTGCGTCGCATCGTCGATGCGGTCGCCTTCCGCCAATTGGTCGGCGTCGGCATTGCCGAGCAGCAGCACGCCGGCTTCTTCCGAACCGGCGATCATCACACGGTCCGCGCCGGCGGCGAGCAAGGCGAACGCCGCAGCCGCATGAAGCAGGCAGGAGAAGGCAATCGTCGCCGTCCAGCCGCTCGTCCGGTGGCGGGCAGGGAGCGCCCCGAGCGGGACGGCTGGAACGGCGAGTTCGGCTTTTGCCGTGTCGATCGTCTGCTGTTCGATCGGTTCGGTCAGGCCGACTGGCAGGGCATCACGGCTAAAGCTGAGTTGCGGATCGTCAGGTTCCGGCGGCAGGCCGCCCATGGAAGCCGGGAACGGGGTCTGGGCGCCACGCGAAAATGCAGGTTCGAGGCCTAACATCGCACGCCGCCCCGTTTCCTCAGACGCCGAAAGCGATGCCGGCGCGCGTCGAGGTCTTCAGGCCGCGCATGCAGGCCGTCGGCTCGATGCCGGAACCGGCGCATTCGGTGGCGGCGTTGACGAGGACCCGGCTCACCTTGGCGCAATCGGTCCCGGCGAGGTCGAAGCGCGTCACCTTGGTCTTGCCGGCCGGCAGGTCCTTGAAGTCCAGCACCGTCAGCCGGTCGACCACGCCGGCCTCGTTGAACAGCGCGATCTCGAACGCCGCCTTGGAAAGATCGGCGCCGAGACCATTGGTGACCACGAAGGTCAGGCGGCAGCCCTTGTCGGAGGGCTGCGCGCCGTTCAGTTCCAGCGAAAGCGCAGGGGCGGGCTTTGCCGCCTCCTGCGCCGCCGCCCCCCAGCAAAGCACTGTCGCTACGGCTGCCGAAAGAAAGGTTGCCGTCTTCATGGTCGTGTCAGCCTCCGAATCGCACTGTTGCCGCAAGCTTCACCGTCACGCCCGGCTCGTAGATGGTGCTGGTCGCCGTGGCATTGAGCGGGTTGGCATACTTCTCGTCGAAGATGTTGTCGACGCGGAAGTCGAACTTGAGGTTCTCGTTTGCCTTGTAGCTGGCGAAGGCGTTGACCAGCGTGTAGTCCCTGGCCGCGTCGTTGCCCTTCGGCTTGCCGTTGTGCTGCACCTCGCCGCCGACCGTCAACCTGTCTTCGAGGAAGCGGAAGCCGAGCTGCGCGGTCACCTGCGAGGACGGGATGGTCGTCAGGTCTTCGCGCAGGCCGCCGTAGGACACCGTGTGGCCGTCGATGATCGAGGCCGAAAGGCCGGCAAAGCCCCAGCTCGCATCATAGAAGCTCTCGAACTCGAAGCCGCGGATCTTTGCATTGGCGTAGTTCTGGTACTGTGCGCAGATCGGAATGTAGGAACCGCCCGCGAAGATCGGCCGAAGCGGCATGAAGGCGCAGCCCGGCGTGCCGACCGCGACATCGTCGTTCATGCCGATATAGTCGTCCACGTCGTTATTGAAGTAGGCCGCCTTCAGGCGCAGCGCGTCGCCGGCTTCAATGATGCCGTCGGCCTTGTAGTTGGCGCCGACTTCCCACGTCTTGCCTGTTTCCGGCCGCAGGTTTGGGTTGGGCAGGAACGGGAAGGTGACACCGCTCGGGTGCATGCCGTTCATCAGCGTTTCGGTGATCGACGGCGAGCGGTAGCCCTCGGCATAGGTGCCATAGAACTGCAGACCGTCCAGCCCGGCGGACTCGAAGGGCGTCACGCCGACGGTGATGCGTGGCGACAGGCGGTCGCCGGAGCTTTCGGCGGTGGCGCTGTCGAGGCTGTAGCTGTCGTAGCGCAGGCCGGCTATCACCTCCAGCCACTCCCAGCTCATCTTGTCCTGGACGTAGAGACCGCTCACCCGCCGCTTGCCCGACGGCGTATAGGTGTCCTGGCCGCCGGAGGGGTCCAGCGTCACCATGTCGTCGCTCACCCAGTCGCCGCCATAGGTCAGCTCGTGGCCCAGAGCGCCCGTCTCGAAGCGCGACGTGTTCCACAGGTCGAAGCTCCAGGTATCGAGGTCGTAGGAGGTCTGCGAGCCTGCGGGGATAGTGGTCGGCTGGCCCGTCACCGGGTCGAACTGGCCGCGGTTCAGCGTCGTCAGGTAGGTCCGGTCCAGCTTGGTGTTGTTGTAGGAGGCGTTGATGTGGAGGTCGAGCCAGCTCTTGTCTTCGTCCGTAAGGTTGTAGCGGGCGGTGAAGGTGTTTTGCCGCATATCTAGGTCGGAAGTCGGGACGCCGCCGCTGACCTCGCTCCAGTCGTCGCTGGAGCCGACCCAGCCGAGCTTTAGCTCGCTGTTCTCGCTCGGCCGCACGGTGGCCTTGAGCAGGCCGCCGAGCACATCGAAAGCGGAGCCCGCGACCCTGTTGCCGTCGCCGTCCTTGTAGTTGCCGTAGTCGCGATAGACGATGTTGCCCAGCACGTCGAAGTCGGGGCTGAAGCGGTAGGCGCCGGTGGCGCTGGTGGTCCAGCCGGAACCGTTCGTCTCGTAGCGGCCGGTCACCGAGGTAGCCCAGGTCTCTTCCGGCTTGAGGAAGTTCGTCGCATCCTTGGTGTCGAAGAAGACGACGCCGCCGATGGCGCCCGAGCCGTAGGTGTTGGCGACCGGACCGCGGATCACGTCCACGGACTGGATCAGTTCGGGATCGATCCAGAAGGTCGAGGACGTGCCGTGGCCGGAGCGGTTGAAGTCCTGCCTGGCCCCGTCGACGATCACCTGCACGCGGCCGAAATCCTGCAGGCCGCGGATGTTGACACTGGAGGCGGTGCGCTTGGCGTCGGACTGCACGGTCAGGCCCGGTACGCCGAAGAACACGTCGTTCACGCTGGTCGCCAGGCGCCGGTCGATCTGTTCCTGGTCGACGTGGCTCGACGACGACAGCGATTCGATCGCCGTTTCGCCGGTACGGCTGAGCAGCAGGATCTTGTCCAGCAGGGTCTCGCCGGACGCGCCCGTCTTGCCTTCGGTCTGCTGTTCTTCCTGCGTCGTCTGATCCGTATTCGCCTGCTGTGCATGAGCGAGCGACGCAGACAGCGACGTCGCCGCCACGCCCGCCAGCAGGATACCAACCCCCTTCAATACCCGCCGCCTTGCGCCTCTATCGCCGGCGCAACCCTCGAAACGATCCGCAAGCACTTCGCCCCCAACCGCCAAGCCCATGATTCAACTCCAAATTCTGTGTTGAATGCTGGCTGGCGTTGCCGCTTGCTCGCATTTTTCATCTCATCCGGCACCTTAAATGTTGACTCATTTGGTCCGGTATTGCACTGACTAGTAAACATGATTATCCGAGTCAACAAATGAATCGGCAATCATCCCCGGCGTCGCGGGCAGCGGCGCGAGATGGATCAGGAGCCTGACGATGAACACGCACAACCCTGACGATTTCCGCTATCGCTTCCGCCGCGCCGAGACGCACACGCCCATGCGGTCGGAACGCATGCCGCTGTCGCCGCGCACGCTGTCGTCCAATTCGCTGTTCCAGGGCGAACACGAGATCGGCATCGAGCATCACGGCGCGCTCTACCGGCTCAAGATCACCCGGCAGGGCAAGCTCATCCTCAACAAATAGAGCCAGCCAGCCGACACGAACGATTGTTGCTAGCGAACAGGTGTGACTATGGATCGGAATGTGAAGCCCACAGCGCAGGAAATCAGATCGGCGCGATCGCAGAATCCCAAGGCGCGAGAACGTGATCTGGCCTTGCAATTGGGCATTTCGGAAGCCGATCTGGTCGCGGCGCACTGCGGCGACGGAGTGCGCCGCATCGAGCCGCGCGTGCGCGAATTGCTCGGCGAACTGCCGGCGCTCGGCGAGGTGATGACGCTGACGCGTAACGATAGCGCCGTGCATGAGACGATCGGCACGTTCGGCGAGGTGCGGGCGAGCCCGCACGCCGCTGCCGTGTTTGGCGACAACATCGACCTTCGGGTCTTCTACGAGCACTGGGTGCATGGCTTTGCCGTCGAGAAGCGCGACGGCGACGCCATTCGCCGCAGCCTGCAATTCTTCGACGCCGGCGGCGAGGCGGTGCACAAGATTCATCTACGTCCGGCATCGGACGTGGCTGCCTACGAGGCGCTGGTCGACCGCCATCTGTCGGCCGATCAGTCGCCGGTCGTGCGGACCGAAGCCGTTGTCGAGGAGGAAGGAATCGCGATTGATGCCTTTTCGCGGCGGGACGAACTGCGCGCGCGTTGGAGCAGCATGACCGACGTGCACCAGTTCTACGGCATGCTCAAGGATCTCGGCGTTTCGCGCCATGTCGCAGTGCGTTCCGTGGGCGAGGAGTATGCCTGGCCGGTCGATCGCGAGGCCATCGGCACGCTGTTGCCGCAGGCTGCTGCGGCGCAGACGCCGATCATGTGCTTCGTCGGCAGCCGCGGCTGCGCTCAGATCTACACGGGGCCTGTCAGCGAACTGAAGACTATGGGCCCGTGGCTCAACGTGCTGGACGAAACCTTCCACCTGCACCTGCGCACCGACCATATCGCCGAGGTGTGGGCGTTGCGGCGACCGATCAAGGAAGGGCATCTGACGACGATCGACGCCTACGACGCGCAAGGGCGGCTGATCATCCAGTTCTTCGGCAAGCGTCACGAAGGCGAAGACGAGCGCCAGGACTGGCGTTTGCTGGCCGAAAGCCTGCCGCGCCTGCCCGGCTCGGTCGCGGCCTGAGTGGACGTAAACGCATGAATGCCGTGGTTTGCAGCTTTGTGCGCCGGTCGCTGCTCGGCGCAATTCTGGTCTTCGGCGCCGCCTCCGCAGCGGGGGCGGCGGAAGACGGCGATGTCTTCGCCGATCCCTCGCGCATCGCCTCCATCGGCGGTTCGCTGACCGAAATCGTCTATGCGCTCGGCCAGCAGGAACATTTGGTGGCGCGCGATTCCACCAGCCTCTATCCGCAGGAAGCGCTCAAGCTTCCCGATGTCGGCTACATGCGCCAGCTGTCGCCGGAAGGCGTGCTGTCGGTCGATCCGTCGGGAATCCTGGCGCTGCAAGGCAGCGGCCCGAAGGAAGCGGTCGAGGTCCTGAAAAAGGCCAGCGTGCCCTATGTCGAGGTGCCCGAGACCTTCGACCATGAGGGAATCCTTGCCAAGATCCGTGCCGTCGGCAAGGCGTTCGGCGTCGACGACAAGGCGGCGGCGCTGGCAACGGAAGTCGACGCCAAGCTGAAGGCGGCCGAACAACTCACGGCGGCGGTCAAGCAGCGCAAGCGCGTGCTCTTCATCCTGTCCATGCAGGGTGGCAAGATACTGGCTTCCGGCGGCGACACCGCGGCCGACGGCATCGTCAAACTGGCCGGCGGCGTCAATGCCATCGAAGGCTTTACCGGCTACAAGCAGCTTTCGGACGAAGCCGCCGTTACCGCCGCGCCCGATGTCATCCTGATGATGAACCACGGCATCGCTGCGACCGACGACGAGCTTTTCGGCAACGCGGCCATTTCGCAGACGCCGGCCGGCGTCGCTCGCAAGGTCATCCGCATGGACGGCGGCTATCTGCTGGGCTTCGGCCCGCGCACGGCCGATGCCATCCACGACCTTGCCGTGGCGCTCTACGGCGCCGACCTCGGCCAGTGAACGCGGACCCGATTTGAACGAGGCTGAGCGATGGCGGATCAATCGATCGCCGGCCCGTCCGGCATGACTAGGGGCGGCGAGGACGGCGACCGCGCGGCGCGCGCGCGGCTGGCCATCGTGCTGCTGGCTGTCATGCTTGGCGTGGCCATGCTTTTCAGCCTGACCTCGGGAGCGTCGGACGCCTCTGCATGGGCCGTCCTGCGCGACTGGTTTTCGGGCGCTGCCGCCGATGGTTCGGCGACCGATATGCGCACGCGCGTCATCATCCAGGACATCCGCCTGCCGCGCGTCCTGATGGGGGTTCTGGTCGGCGCTTCGCTGGCGGTCTCCGGCGCGGTCATGCAGGGCCTGTTCCGCAACCCGCTGGCCGATCCCGGCCTGATCGGCATTTCGGCCGGAGCCAGTCTCGGCGCCGTCGCCGTCATCGTGCTCGGCGCCACGGTGCTGGCGCCGGTGGTGGCGCTGCTGGGGCCGATGGCGCTGCCGCTGGCGGCCTTCGTCGGCGGTCTGGTCGCCACGCTCATCCTCTATCGCATCGCCACGCGGCAAGGCCGCACTTCGGTGGCGACCATGCTGCTCGCCGGCATCGCGCTGGCGGCACTCGCCATGGCGCTGACGGGTGTGCTGATCTACATGGCTGACGACCGGCAGTTGCGCGACCTGACCTTCTGGCAGCTCGGCTCGCTGGCCGGCGCCACCTGGCAGAAGATCGGCACCGCTGGCCCGGTGATCGTGGCGGCGCTCGCGGCGACACCCTTCCTGGCGCGGGGTCTCAACGCGCTGGCGCTGGGGGAGGCGACGGCCGGCCATCTCGGCATTCCCGTGCAGCGGCTGAAATACGTCGCGATCGTCTCGGTCTCGGCGGCGGTGGGGGCGGCCGTGGCCGTCAGCGGCGGCATCGGCTTCGTCGGCATCGTCGTGCCGCACCTGCTGAGATTGGCCATCGGCCCGGACAACCGCTACCTGTTGCCGGCTTCCGCGCTGCTTGGCGCGGCGATGCTGCTCGTTGCCGATGCCGTCTGCCGCACCATCGTCGCGCCCGCCGAACTGCCCATCGGCATCATCACGGCGGCGGTGGGCGGGCCGTTCTTCCTGTGGATCCTGCTGCGCAAGCGCGGCATCGTCGACCTGTGAGAGCAGGTCTAGCGAAGGCAGAAGCCGGCTTTGCGTCCGGGACTGCGACAAGAAAGATGAGGCCGATATGATCGAGGCGAAAGAGGTTTCGGTTTTCATCGGCCGCCGGCGCATCGTCGCCGACGTCGCTTTCGCGGCGCGGCCGGGCGAGGTGACGGCCATCGTCGGCCCCAACGGCTCCGGCAAGACGACGCTGCTCAAAGCCTTGTCGGGCGAACTGCCTTATGAAGGCCGCATCGCCGTCAACGACCGCGACCTCACCGCCATGAAACCGGCCGAGGCGGCAAGCCTGCGCGCCGTGCTGCCGCAGGCGACGAGCCTGGCCTTTCCTTTCACCGTGCGCGAGATCGTCCGGCTCGGCCTGCTCGGCGGCCGTTCCGGCGCGCTGGCGGGCGAGAGTGAGCGTTTGCCGGAGCGTGCGCTGGCGAAGGTCGATCTCGATGGCTTCGCCGGCCGTTTCTATCAGGAGCTTTCCGGCGGCGAACAGCAGCGCGTGCAGCTTGCCCGGGTGCTGTGCCAGGTCTGGGCACCGGTGCTGGAGGGCGTGCCGCGCTATCTCCTGCTGGACGAGCCGGTCTCCAGCCTCGACATCCGCCACCAGCTCACCATCATGGATATCGCCCGCGACTTTGCCCGGCGTGGTGGCGGCGTGGTGGCGGTGCTGCACGACCTCAACCTGACGGCCATGTATGCCGACCACATCCATGTGATGCAGGGTGGGCGGCAGGCCGCATCCGGCGCGCCGGAAGAGGTGCTGGTCGATCCGCTGCTGGAGAAGGTTTTCGGCTGCAGGCTGAGGGTCGGCGCCGTGCCGCCCGGCGGCGCACCTTTCGTGCTGCCCCAGTCGGCGGCGGTGTCCTGACGTTCCTTGGAAACCGGCCTTGCCTAAGCCGCCGGCGCGTGGCCTTCCAGCATGTCTATGCCGAGCAGATTGCGCATGCCCGGCCGTGCCGCCACCAGGTCAGCGATGGTGTGGCGGCCCAGTACTTCGAAGAAGGCGTTGAGCGCTTCGCGCAGGGCCGCGTTCAGCGAACAGCTGTCGACCAGCGGGCAATCCGTGTCGCTCTCGAAGCATTCGGCCATGGCGAAGCTTTCCTCCGTCACGCGCACGACGTCGAACAGCGTGATGTCCTCGGCCGGGCGGCCGAGCCTGACGCCGCCGTGGCGCCCGCGCACCGTCTGAATGAGGCCGTTCTCCACCAGCGGCTGCAGAATCTTGAACAGGAACAGTTCCGACACCGAATAGGCGGCGGCGATCTCGGGAATGCGGCTCAGCCGATCGTTATTCGCCGTGCAATACATCAGGATGCGTATCGCGTAGTTGGTCTGGCGGGTGAGTCGCATGAGACGGATCCTTGAAATTCACCCGACGAATATGGCCCATACCTTGGAACAATTCCAGACAAGCTGTGCCGGATAGGTGATTTTTTCTGTCATCTTTCGGTGATCGGCGGCGGAAACTTCGAGACCCGACCGTTTTCGCCCCGGTTTCGCTTTCCCTTCCGTTATGCGCGGGCTCCTTGCAATTCATGCTGCGCTGCACAATATTATACTCAGCACGACTCGAGGGAGGAGACCCCACGAGGAGTTCGACAGTATGGACGACCGTCTTCACCTTGCCGCGCCCCCGATCGGGCCGGTTCCGCTTACGGGCACGATCCGCCAGCTCAGGCCTTCCGATCTGCCGCGTTTTCGCGACCATCTCCTGCGTCTCGACGCAGTCAGCCGTCGCGACCGTTTCAACGGCGCCATCAGCGATGCCTTCGTCGCCGCCTATGCCGACCGGTCCTTCGCCGAAGGCACGACGGTGATCGGCTATGTCGAGGGCGACGAGGTTCTGGGCGCCGCCGAATTGCACGAGCGGCCCGAGGAAGCCGAACCGACCGCCGAGATCGCCTTCAGCGTCGAGCGCCATCTCCAGCATCGCGGGCTCGGCGGGCGATTGTTCGCGCGGCTGATCCAGCAGGCCAGGGGCTTCGGCTACACGCGCCTGTTCGTCACCACCCACGCCGACAACCGCGCCATGAAGGCGCTGGCCCGGCGCTTCGACGCGGCCTTGACCTTCGCCGAAGGCGAGACGGTCGGCGTCATCCGCCTCGAGCCGGCGGTGGAAGAAGATTTTTTTCCCGTTCCGCGACGCCCAGTGCCGGTAGGGCGGGCGTTCGCGTAGGAAAATAACCGGCACGGAATCAAAAAGGCCGCATCGAGGTTCGATGCGGCCTTTTTCGTCTCTCCGGGCGGTCCGGATCAGTTCTCGTTGGCGGTGACCGTGACGCCCAGCGTCTTGGGCAGTTCCAGCGGATTCGACATGCCGTTCGCCATCAGAAGCGCGAAGGGCACCGGCGAGGCCGGCTCGGCGGCGATCTCGAGGCTCTTGGGATCGTCGAGGAATTTGCTGACCGCCGCGGTCACCTGCGCCGTCAGTTCGGGATTGTTGAGCTGCGCCATGCCGAACGGCACGATCGCCTTGGCCTGGTTGGCGATGTCCTTGGCCGACATGCCCTGTTGCTTGCCGACATATTCGAGCACCTTGTTGGTCAGCGAATCGTCGTCGAAGCGGATCGAGGCGCCGTTGAAGGTGAGCTGCTGCAACAGGCCCAGCATCGCCATGCCCTCGGCGGAACTGTCGGCGCCTTCGGGCTTTTCGGCCATCTTCTTCTGCATCTCCTGCAGCGACTTGACGAAATCCATCGTGTAGCCGCTGACGTCGAAGGTCATGCCGAAGGTGCCGGCATTGTCCACGGTGATGTCGTACTGCGACAGCTGCATCTTGCCGTCGGACGGCTGCCAGGAACCGGCGACCTGCATGTCGCCGGAGATGGTCTGGTAGCCGAGCGCCTCGATGACTTCCTTCGACTTCGGGTCCTCCACCAGCGAAAGGTCGCCGGTGAACTTCTCGGCGCTGCCGGTGAACTCCAGCGCCTTGCCGTCGGCGGGCGGGGTCACCTCGACGCTGAGCGTGTCGAGCGTGAAGGCCGGCTTGTCGCCCACCTTGACGGTCATGTTGGCCAGTTCGGCCGACTTGTACATGAGGATGCCGGCCAGCGGATCGGTGCTGCCTTCGGCCGGAACGGTCAGGCCGTGCATCATGAAGGGGCTGATGTCGACCGAAATGCCGTCCTCGGTGCGCGAAAAAGCCTGCGTGGAGACGGTTTCGATCACGTAGCCGCCGTTCTCCTCGCTGACACCTTCGAGAGTGACGTTGCCGATCGGCAGGACGTCCTTTTCCGCCGCCGGCTTGATGGTGACGCCTTCCATCACCATCGAGGACGCGTCACCCGAAATGCCGCTCCAGGCGAGATCGACGCCCTGGTTCGCCATCAGGGCCTTGAGCCGGTCCGCGACGGCGGTGGTGTCCTGCGCGAAGGCCACGTTGAGCGGCAGGGCGAACAAGAGGCCCGAGAAGGCGAGCTTGGAAAGGGTCGAGCGGTGGATCGTCATCGCGGGCTCCGAAATAGGCCTGAGGGTATGTTGATTTGCTGTACGCCCTTCACGTTTCCGTGAAGAACTGGACCGGAAAAAGGCGATCGCCGC
>JBQCHN010000329.1:0-6654 GCA_051954615.1 Mesorhizobium sp.
TGTGCCCAGGCCGAGCGGCCGTGGCCGGGATTGTTCGCGGCCTTGACCACATCGCCCAGGCCGTCCGCATAGCGCTGTGCCACCTTCCGGCGCGCCTCCATCTCGTCTTCGAGAATGGCCAGCTTCTCGATCAGGATCGCCGCCTGCAGGGTATCGAGGCGTGAATTGAGGCCGACATGGACGTTGTCGTACTGGGTTTCGCCTTTGCCGTGGAAGGCGAAGGAGCGCAGCCTGTCGGCCAGCGCGGCGTCGTTGGTGAACATCGCGCCGCCGTCGCCGTAGCAGCCGAGCGGCTTGGCCGGATAGAAGCTGGTGCCGGCGACATGGCCGAACGCGCCGCACATCTTGCCGTCGGCCGAACCGCCGATGGACTGAGCAGCATCCTCGATGACCAGCATGTTCTCTCGCTTGGCGATCGCCATGATGGCGTCGTAGTCGGCGGCGAGCCCGAACAGGTCCACCGGGATGATCGCCTTCGGCTTCAGCCGGCCTTCCTTCTTCACCAGGGCGATTGCCGCCTCGAGGCTTTCGATGTCGATGTTGTAGGTGTCGGCATCGACATCGACGAACACCGGCTCGGCTTTCGCCAGCGCCACCACCTCGGCGGTCGCCGCGAAGGTGAAGCTCGGCACGAACACCGCATCGCCGGGCCCGATACCGGAGGCATAGAGCGGCAGGAGCAGGGCGTCGGTACCGTTCGCGCAGGCTATGACGTGCTCGACCCCGACATAGGCGGCAAGCTTCTTTTCGAACTCCGCGACCTGCGGACCGAGGATGTAGCGGCCTTCCGCGACCACGGTATCAATGGCCGCCTTCAACCTGCTGCTGATGCGCTCGCGCTGAGCGCCGAGATCGATGAATTGCATGACCGTTCCACACGTTTCAGCCTGATGTCGGGTCGCTGGTAGCAGAGTTGCACCGGTCACGAAAGGCGCGGCCCTATGGCCGCAAAGCGCGCATGTTACCGAAAGACGGGGGAAACGGCCGGGTTTCGGCCGGATTCTCGTCCCGTCGCCAAGCTGGTGACGGTGCGCAACATATTGTGATTGGCGTCGTCTCGGTCAGCTTCAGGCGATCTCGTGACGCCAGGGCGGATTGGCGCCGGCGCGTGAAACCGTGACGGCCGCAGCGCGCGCGCCGAGGTCGAGCGCCTTCTCGATGGCGTCGCGCGGCAGGTTGTCGAGGGTCGCTTTGGTCAGCAGGCCCTGCTCGTGCAGCGAGGCCAGGATGCCGGCATTGAAGGTGTCGCCGGCGCCGACGGTATCGACGACCTCGACCTGTCGCGGCATAACGGTGACGGCATGGTTGCGTGTGTAGCCGATGGCGCCCTTGCTGCCTTGCGTCAGTACAATGAGCTTGGGGCCGCGCTCCAGCCAACCTCGGATGATACCTTCCGGGGAACCCGCTTCCCCGAACCAGGCAAGGTCCTCGTCCGACAATTTGACGATGTCGGCCATTGCCATCATGCGGCGGATACGCTCGGCGTGCCTGGCGCGGTCCGGAATGAAGCCAGGGCGGATGTTCGGATCGAGCATCGTCACCCGTTTCGCGTGCTCGCGCGCCATCAACGCTTCATAGGTGGAACCGCAGGGTTCGGGAATAAGGCTGATGGCGCCGAACAGCAGCGCATTAACGTCGCCGGCGAGGTCGGGCAGGTCCTCGGGCGAAAGCATGCGCCCGGCCGTGCTTTCGTCGTAGAAGACGTAAGTAGCATGGCCGTCCTTCAGGTCGACGAAGGCGAGCGTGGTCGGCCGCGCCGAGAAGTGGGCGTAGCGTGTGCCGGCCTTGCTTTCGGCCAGGACGCGCGCGATCTGCTGGCCGAACAGGTCGGTGGAGAGGCCGGAGAAGAATTCGACCGGCACGCCGAGGCGGCCGAGCGCGATGGCCGTGTTGAACACAGCACCGCCGGCATAGGGCGCGAAGGCTGGTTCCCCGGCGTCCGAGCGGCGCGGCAGCATGTCGATGAGGGCCTCGCCGCAACACAGGATCATGATGGTCTGCTTTCTTCCATGTGGGTGGCGCCGGTGAGGGCCGTGGCGCCGAGGAGGAACCGTTCGGAAAGAGGCAGGCTTGCTCCACCCAGCGCGCGCGCATGGATGCCGACGGTTCCCTCGCGCACCGCCGGTAGCTTGAGCCCCTCGGCGTCGATCCGGCCAATGGCTTTCGCTACCGCCTCGACCAGTCGGCGGCGCACCGCGGCCGGCATCCAGCCGTCGATGACGGCCGCCTCGAAATCGATCACCGAAGAGGCGGCGACGATGGCGTAGGCCAGCGCGTCCGATGCGTCGGCGATCCAGGTGTCCAGTTCCGGGCCGATGTCGCCCCAGTCCTGGGGCGATGTCCACAGATGCGACGCTTCGATCCCGCGCGCGGCCAGCATCCTTTCCAGGACGGCGATGGAAGCTCTGTCGATGAGTTGGGTCGGCCTGCCGTCCGGCCCCGGCACCGGCATGGAGCCGAGCGCCCCGGCGTTGCCGGTCCTGCCTCCGTAAAGCCGACCGTCGAGCACGATGCCGCCGCCGGCGAAGGCGCCGATGTAAAAATAGACGAAATCACGCAAACCCGCCGCCTGTCCGAACACCATCTCGGCGCCGCAGGCGGAGGTCGCGTCGTTCTGCAGGTAGACCGGGAAGTCGCACAGGGCCTGGATCTCGGCGCGTATGTCGCAATGCCGCCAGGCGTCCATGACGTCGCGGGGCGTGCCGGCGGCGTCGATCCAGTTCCAAAGCTCGAACGGCCTGGCGATGCCGAGGCCGGCGATACGCCCGTTCTGCCTGGCGTCGAGACCGCTGCGCAACTCCTTCAAACCGGCGGAGACAAACGCCACCGTCTCGCCGGTCGTCGGGTAGCGATAGGAATGATGCAGCATGGAGCGCACGTTGCCGAGGAAGTCTATGAGCACCAGTTCGGCGCTGCGCCGGCCGATCTTGAGGCCGATGAAGAAGGCGCCATCCGGGTCGAGCGCCATCGGCACGGAAGGCTGGCCGATGCGCCCGCGCACAGGTGCCTGCCGCACGAGCAGGCCGTCGGCTTCCAGCTCGCGCATGATGACGGAGACCGTCTGCGCCGAAAGGCCGGTCATGCGGGCGATGTCGGACTTGGCAAGGCTGCCATGCTGGCGCACCAGCGACAGAACCAGTCGCTCGTTATGGGCGCGCATGCCGCTCTGGTTCGTGCCGCGATGGAGCAGGCCCGTCGCGGCTTCGCGCGAACCGTGCCTGATAACGTCGCCGTCCACCCCTTCCTCCCGCCGTTGCCTTCCGCGCTGTTTTTTCGTCAAATTGCGCAAGCTTGGCAAGGCTGTCAATAATAAATAAGAGTGATTTATTTATTGCCGGACTGATGCTAAGGCGTTCCTCACAGGCTGGCTTGGGCGGCGATCATACAGCGCCATCCATTACAGCCGACAAAATTTAAATCGATTGAATATGACGAGAGATATCGGCTAGCATGAAACGGATGGGATGATAGAACGGGGTGAGCGGCCCCGGCCGCACCGTTTCGAAAGCCAGCTACCAGAGGCGACATGGCGAGCGCAAAGACTGTTCAAATTCCGCAGGCTCTCCCGGAAGATCCGGACCCACGGGCTCTCGCCGCCGAGGTCCTCAGGGTGCTGCGCTATCGCGTGGGCAAGGACACCACCGTCGCCACCCGTTACGACTGGCTAACCGCGTCCATCCAGGTGGTGCGTGACCGCGTCATCGATCATTGGATGGAGGCGACCAAGGAAGCCTACGACCGGCAGGAAAAGCGCGTCTACTACCTGTCGCTCGAGTTCCTCATCGGTCGGCTGATGCGCGATGCCTTCTCCAATCTCGGCATGATGGAGACGATGCGGCAGGCCCTTATTTCGCTCGGCGTCGATCTCGATGCGATTGCCCAGCTCGAACCGGACGCTGCCCTTGGCAATGGCGGGTTAGGCCGGCTCGCCGCCTGTTTCATGGAATCGATGGCCACCGTCGACATCCCGGCGCACGGCTATGGCATCCGCTACGCCAACGGCATGTTCCGTCAGGAAATCCAGGACGGCTGGCAGGTCGAGCTGCCGGAAACCTGGCTCGATCATGGCAACCCGTGGGAGTTCGAGCGTCGCGAGCGCGCCTTCGAGGTCGGCTTCGGCGGCTCGGTCGAATCCGTGACCGACAAGGACGGGCGTCTGGAGCGCCACGTCTGGAAGCCGGGCGAGCGCGTGCTCGCCGTCGCCTACGATACGCCAGTCGTCGGTTGGCGAGCCAACCGCGTCAACACGCTGCGCCTGTGGTCGGGCATGCCGGTCGACCCGATCCTGCTCGACAAGTTCAACGCCGGCGACCACATGGGCGCGCTGGCCGAAAGCAACAAGGCCGACGCCCTGTCGCGGGTGCTCTATCCGGCCGACTCGCACAAGGAAGGGCAGGAACTCAGGCTCCGGCAGGAGTATTTTTTCTCCTCGGCCTCCTTGCAGGATATCCTCCAGCGGCATCTGAGCCAGTATGGCGACCTCGGTTCGCTGCCGGACAAGGCGGCGATCCACCTGAACGACACCCATCCGGCGGTCGCCGTGCCGGAACTGATGCGGCTTTTGATGGACGTCCACGGCATCGATTTCGATCAGGCCTGGGACATCACCAAGCGGACCTTCGGCTACACCAACCACACGCTTTTGCCGGAAGCGCTGGAAAGCTGGCCGGTGCCGCTGTTCGAGCGGCTTCTGCCGCGCCATATGCAGATCGTCTATGCCATCAATGCCCAGGTGCTGGTGGAAGCGCGCGCAACCGGCCGCTTCAACGGCGACCAGATCGCCCGCATCTCGCTGATCCAGGAAAACGGCGACCGCCGCGTGCGCATGGGCAACCTCGCCTTCGTTGGCTCGCGTTCGATCAACGGCGTGTCGGCGCTGCACACCGAGCTGATGAAGCAGACGGTGTTCGCCGACTTGCACAGCCTCTATCCGAACCGCATCAACAACAAGACCAACGGCATCACGCCGCGCCGCTGGTTGTTCCAGTGCAACCCCGGCCTGACGGATCTGGCGCGCGAGACGATCGGCGACCATTTCCTCGACGACATCGAGGCGATCCACGATCTCGATCGCTTCGCCGGGGATGCCGGGTTCCGCGAGAAATTCGCCGCCGTCAAGCGCGCCAACAAGGAGCGGCTGGCCAAGCTGATCGCCGAGCGGCTGGGTATCAAAGTCGATCCGTCGGCTCTGTTCGATATTCAGATCAAGCGCATCCACGAATACAAGCGCCAGCTTCTCAACATCCTCGAAGCCATCGCGCTCTACGACCAGATCCGCTCGCACCCGGAGCGCGACTGGGTGCCGCGCGTGAAGTTCTTCGGCGGTAAGGCGGCGCCCAGCTACCACAATGCCAAGCTCATCATCAAACTGGCCAACGACGTCGCCCGTGTCATCAACGGCGACCCGTCGGTGCGTGGCCTGCTGAAAGTGGTGTTCGTGCCGAACTACAACGTCAGCGCCGCCGAGGTGATGATGCCGGCAGCCGACCTGTCGGAACAGATATCGACGGCGGGCATGGAGGCGTCCGGAACCGGCAACATGAAGTTCGCGCTCAACGGCGCGTTGACCATAGGTACGCTGGACGGTGCCAATGTCGAGATCAGGGAGCGCGTCGGCGACGACAACATCTTCATCTTCGGCCTGAAGGCCGGCGAGGTGGCCGAGCGGCGCGCCAACGGCTACCAGCCGCGCGCGATCATCGAAGGCTCACGTGAATTGTCGCAGGCCATCGCCGCCGTCTCGTCGGGCGTGTTCTCGCCCGACGATCCGGACCGATATCGCGACCTGATGAACGGCCTCTATGATAGCGACTGGTTCATGGTCGCCGCCGATTTCGATGCCTACGCCGCTGCGCAACGCTCCATCGACGAAGTCTGGCGCGACAGTTCCGACTGGTACGCCAGGGCTGTCCGCAACGTCGCGCGTGTCGGCTGGTTCTCCTCCGACCGCACCATCCGCGAATATGCGAAAGATATCTGGAACGTGCCTGCCTGATGTGATTGCATGAGAAACGGCAACGTATTGTTGTACCCGGAAAGGGGAGCCGCTTGACGAAGAAGCCGCGTGCGACCGCGACAATGGGCGGAACGGACGGACTGGCATCAGCCGGCGATGTCTCCGCCATTGTTTCGGGCACGCATGGCGATCCGTTCGCGGTTCTCGGCGTGCAGGCTGCCGGC
Source organism: Mesorhizobium sp. (assembly GCA_051954615.1). Lineage (GTDB taxonomy): Bacteria > Pseudomonadota > Alphaproteobacteria > Rhizobiales > Rhizobiaceae > Mesorhizobium. Next base: position 6,181 of record JBQCHN010000329.1, read on the forward strand.
AAGGGTTTCGTCGCCCGCTGCTTCATTCCTCATGCCGAGCGCGTGACGGCCCATACGCTGGCCGGCAAGGAAATAGGCGAGCTCGAGAGGCGCGACGCCGCCGGTTTCTTCGAGGGCAAGCTGTCGATCCGCAAGCGCCAGCCGCTGCGCTTCCACGCGGAAAACGCCGGCGGCGAATGGTGGCTGACCGATCCCTATTCCTTCGGCCCGGTGCTGGGGCCGATGGACGACTACTATATCGCCCAGGGCTCGCACCTCAGGCTTTTCGACAAGCTGGGTGCCCATCTGATCGACCATGAAGGTGCCAGCGGCGTCCATTTTGCCGTCTGGGCGCCGAATGCCAAGCGCGTTTCGGTGGTCGGCGACTTCAACGATTGGGACGGCCGCCGCCACCCCATGCGCCTGCGCCGCGACACCGGCATCTGGGAAATCTTCATTCCCGATATCGGCGCTGGCCGGCCCTACAAGTTCGAG
>JBQCHN010000330.1:0-24334 GCA_051954615.1 Mesorhizobium sp.
CGGCCACGTCAAAGAAATGACGGATCTGTCGGCCGACGAGCGCCGGCATCTGATGGAGGTCGTCTTCGCCGTAGAATCGGGTCTTCGCCTGTTGCTGCAGCCCGAGAAGATCAACCTTGCCAGCCTCGGCACCGCACTGCCACACGTCCACTGGCACATCGTCCCGCGCTTCACCGACGACAGCCATTTCCCCGAGCCGGTCTGGGCGCAGCAGCAGCGCGTCTCCGCACCGCGACCGAAACCGGTGGATTTCACCCGATCGATGCAGGCCCATATCGAAAGACATATGGGCTGATCGTGGAATCTTCCGAGACTACAAAAACGGATACCGACGATCAGGCTTCACCCGATTATCGGGTCACCGCAGGTCGTGGCAAGCAGGCCTGACGGAACGATAAACAAGAGGTCCCTTTCCTGATCCAGCGCCGGGACCATATCTCCGTCTGGCAAAAGATCTTAAAAGCACAACCCGAAAGCTTGAGCGTGTCTCTATCGAGCGTGACACGACCCGAGTAGGTTTATCCGTGGCGAGATATAAATAGCCCCTAAATTTGTGGACGCCTTCTTCCCTAATTTTAAGGCAAGGAGGCCGTGATGGGGACTGGCAATTTCACTGATGATTTCAAGCGCGATGCGGTCGCGCAGATTACCGAGCGGGGTTATCCCATTGCAGAGGTGTCGAAGCGGCTGGGTGTCAGCCAGCACTCGCTTTACACGTGACGCAGGAAGTTCTCGAAGCCATCCGGTTTGACTGATGGCGATCAGGTGGCAGAATCCGTCGTCTGAAGAAAGAACTGACGCGCATTACCGAGGAGCGCGACATACCAAAAAAAAAAGCCACCGCGTATTTCGCCAAGGATGCAAAGCGAAATACGCATTCGTTGCTGAGCATCGCCAACAGTTCGCTGTCCAGACGATGTGTTGTTACCTGCGCACCCGACCCAGCGGTTTTTACGCCTAGCTGAAGAACCCGTTGAGCAAACGGGCTCGAGAAGACGCTCGTCAGACCGAACTCCTCAGCAAGACCTGGAAGGAAAGCGGCAGGGTCTGTGGCTATCGAAAGCTGCATGACGACCTTGTCGATCAGGGCGAGACCAGTGGCGTACCGAATCGGAATTGCCAAGCCCGGCAAGATAGTACTGATAAAAATCCTGACGATCAGATGCTGTAGGGAGTTCCGCAGCATGAACTGATCCGCTCAAGGACAGTGAGAGCGTTATTATTAACCAGCCCCAGAAGCGCATTGTCGCCCTCAACGCTTGTAAGCGGCACGCACACTGACTGAAATATCATGATCTTCAATTGCTAAGTTTGCTTCAACAGAGCAATTGAGGCGTATTTAGGAATTGGCAGAACTGCCGACTCGTTTCTTTGCAAAGCTTGCGCGAGCTTGACACGGAGGAGATATTCTACGACGCGACAAAGGTCGCGGCAATCTTCCCCGTCACGAATGCAATGCGATGCAAATCCCCAGGGTGCTCGGCGTGTGATTTCGTAACCGCACCTGAACGGTCCGCCGCTTCTGGTAAACACCGCACATCGATGCCCCGTCTTCGGCGCCGGGCCTGCGGCATCAAAGCAGCTGGTCAGCGCGGCGTGACGAAAAGTTGGCGCGGGAAGTTCGTTAGGCGTTCATAGCCGTCTGTGGTTACCCGGATCGTCTCGGACATTCCGAACCCGCGCGCGAGGACATAGGTGTGGAAGACCATATCCTCCTGGAATGTCCAATGTGCACCGGGATGAGCCTCCAGCGGTTCTCCCCCATTGGGTTGAAGCAGCAGGCCTACGGAATAGAAGGTCTTGTTGGTATAGGTTTCACGCAGGCCGGCTGACAGGACGCCGTCCCGATACACCGCATCGGGCACTGTCGCCGCGGCTCCGGCGCGCACCTCCGACAGGGCAGCGTCCTGGATGTCGATCAATTTTTCCGCCAGCCGATGGTCGGCATCGGAGGCCTCCGCCACGCGGATCGGTCGCATGAAGCGGGCATGGTAGTGCTTCACATTCGGCGTCGTCTCGATCTGGACGATATCGCCGTGTTGCAGGATCCGGTCGGAATAGCCGCCGTGCAGGTGATAGGCCCGCTCGCCCGACGACATGACTCCCGGCCCCGGAAGATCGGAGCCTGCCCGGATCATGGCAGCGCAAACCTCGGCCGCCATCTCCCGCTCGGAGGCACCGACCCGTGCGCTGGCGATCGCCGCCTGCATGCCCGCCTCGGCAGCCTTCGCGGCCTGGCGCTGATACGCGATCTCCGCCGGCGATTTGATAAAACGCATCGTCGGAACCATCAGGCTCTGATCCTCAATCCGCATAGCCGGCAGGACTTCCCGGATCGCATCCCATCGTTGCGCGTTGAGGACCCATGCGCCCAATTCGACACCGATGGCCTGCGCGCCTTTCAAACGGCCGGCGATGGTCAGGGCGGCCAGTTGATTGCGATCATCCCCGTCGGTCCACATGACCCGGTCGGGAAAGACGCAAGTGGCGTCGAGATAATATTCCTCGACGTCGCGGCAAAAAAGCGTGGGCTCGCCCTCGTCCGGTATGATGGCGAATTGGAATGTCCCGTAGCCGCGGGTGAAATAGCCGGTGACCCAGGTAACCGTCTCGGGCTGGAATGCAAGAAGCGCATCAAGTCCGCGTTCCTTCAGTCCTGCCTGCACGCGCGCCAGTCGAGCCCGGTATTCGGCGACGTCGAACCAGTAGGAAGTCTGTACCAAGATCGTTCTTCCTGGATTCAGCTGCGTGAAATCATCTCGGCGAAGCGTGTCAGCGCAGTCTTGGCTTCCATGGCTTCATCCGCCCTGGCGATCAGGTCGTCGACGTCGCCGCCGTCCGCCGTCATCCGTTCGCGGTTCTCCTCGAACCAGATCGACGCCTGTGCGCGGGTGACTTCCGGATGGCCCTGAATTCCCCAAGCGGGAGCGGTGCGATGGCGCCAGACCTGATTGGGGCAGACATCCGAGGAAGCCAGGACCACCATATCCGGATGCCCGTGGCGCACCTCGTCGTTGTGCCAGACGAACATACGGACGGTCTCGCCCCAGTCGCGGGCCAGCGGGTCGTCGACGGCGGCCGCCTTTACCTCGAGGTCCTTGTAGTCGATCTCGCACCATTCGCGGCGAAACACCTGATCCTTGCCGCAAAGCGCGGATGCCAGGATCTGGCTGCCGAAGCAGATTCCCAGCATGGGAATGCCGCGATCCGCCGCCTCGCGGATAAGATCGTGTTCGCGATGAATGAAGGGAACGTCCTCATAGGCCCCGTGCGGACTGCCTGAAAGGAAAATCCCATGATAGCCGTCGAGGGTGGCGGGAAACTCATTGTTCCATGCCCAATACCGGTCGACCGACAGGCCCCAGCCCTCGAACCGGTCGTCGAGTTTCGCCACGGACTGAAGCTTGCGTCCGTTTCCGAGGTAGAGCAGTCGTGTCACGTCGATTTCCGGCTTTCGAAGAATGGTCGATGATTGGTATACCATTGGCGTCCCAATTGACAACTGGTATTGTATGAACGAGGAGATGTGAGATGCAGGTCGATCTGAACGCCGATCTCGGCGAGGGCTTCGGCCCTTGGAAAATGGGCGACGATGCCGCACTGATGGACATCGTCACCACGGCGAACGTGGCTTGCGGTTTCCACGCCGGCGACCCGGCGATCATGCGCCGCACCGTGATCGATGCGCGGTCGCGCGGCGTCGCCGTCGGAGCGCATCCAGGCTACGCGGACCTCGCCGGTTTCGGTCGCCGCGCCATGCCCGGCATCACGGCGCACGAGATCGAGGAACTGGTGGCGGTGCAGGTCGGCGCTCTGGGCGCGATCTGCGCGCTTGAAAATTACCCCATGACGCATGTGGAGACCCACGGGGCGCTCGGCAACGCCTGTGCCGACGACGACGCACTGGCCGCGGCGGTCGCGCGCGCCGTCAAGGCCGTCGATCCGGATCTTTGCTTCGTCGTAATGCCCGGTACGGCGACCGAGCGGGCAGCGGAACGGCTCGGCCTGCGGCCTATCCGCGAAGTCTACGCCGACCGCACCTATGCGGACAGTTTCAACCTGACCTCGCGTAGCCAGCCTGGCGCCATGATCCACGACCCGTCCGAGGCGTTGGCGCGTGTGCTCGACATGGTCGAAAACAGCCGGATCGTCTCGACCTCGGGAAAGATACTTAAGGCCGGAATCGATTCCATCTGCGTCCATGGAGACGGCGCGCAGGCCGTTGCCATGGCAGGCGCGCTGCGACGAGGTCTCGAAGCGGCCAATGTGGCGGTCCGCTCTCCGGTCCGAACCTGACGCCGCAGCATTCAAAGGCTGCGGATCATGCCTCCGTCCACCCGAACCATCGAGCCGGTCACATAACTGGCCTGCTCGGAGCACAGGAACGCGACGACGGCGGCGAACTCCTCGGGACGACCATAACGGCCCGTCGGTATGGTCGCGCGCGACGCGGCCTCGACCGCCGCCACGTCCTCTCCCACGGCCTTTGCCTTGATCCTGTCGAGTTCGGCCACGCGGTCGGTCGCGATCCGCCCCGGCAGGACCATGTTGACGGTGACGCCGCGCGACGCGACCTCGCCGGCAAGCGTCTTGGACCAACCGGCCATGGCACCGCGCACGCCGTTGGAGAGCACGAGACCGGGGATAGGCGCCTCGATTCCCGACGAACCGATGGTGACGATCCGGCCCCAGCCACCTGCAATCATGCCTTCCAGCGCGGCGTCGGTGATGGCGAAGACGGGCGTCGCCATGGCATCGAAAGCGGCACGCCATTTCTCGGCGGGCTGCCCCCTTGCCGGCCCGGCCGGAGGCCCCCCACAGTTGTTGACCAGGATCTGCACCGGATCGGCGCGCAATTCCTCGCACAGGGCAGCGACGGCCGTCATGTCGGTCAGGTCGAGGGCACGCGCGCTGATGCGGCCGACCACCTGCCCTTCGAGGGCCTTGGGAATCTCGCCTGAGCGCGAGAGAGCAACCACCTCCGTTCCCTCTGCGGCAAGAGCCATGGCACATGCCGCGCCCAACCCCTTGCTGCCGCCGAGGACGAGTGCGCGTTTCACGGAAAGACCGAAATCCATCAGCCAAGCTCCTTCAGTCGACGTTCCTGCCGTGCGATCAACCGATCGACCTCGGCCTCGGCGTCGGGAGAAAGCGCGCTGCCCGGGTTTCGCTGTGCGGTGTGCGCGATGGCTCCGCGCCGCGCAAGCACATGCTTGCGGACCGCCAGTCCGACGCCCGGCTGCTGCTCGTAGCGCACCAACGGAAGATAGGCGTCGAAAATGTCCTGCGCGCGATCGTGATTGCCGGCGGTGGCAAGGTCGACAACTTGCGACAGCATTTCCGGATAGCCGAAGCCGGTCATCGCGCCGTCGGCTCCCCGCGCCATTTCTTCTGGCAGGAAAACGCCGCCATTGCCGCACAGGATGGAGATGCGCCGGCACCCCTTGGTTTCAGCTGCGCGCAACGCCGTGATCTTGGCAAGCCCCGGCCAGTCTTCGTGCTTGAGCATCACGACCTGTGGCACGTCGTCGATGATGCGTCCGATCACGGTGGGATCGATGTGCACGCCGGTGGCCAGCGGAAAGTCCTGCAGGACGACGGGCACGTCCTTGCCAGCAGCCGCGGTGGCCTGCTTGAAATAGCCGTGGATCTGCGCGTCCGTCCGAAGATTCGCAGGCGGCGCGATCATCACGCCCGCCGCCCCCATATCCATCACCGAAGCCGAAAGTTCCGTGATCGCCGCAAGGCCGGGCGCCGAGACGCCGACAACAACGGGCACGTCGCCGGCGCGGGCGATGACGCGTGCCGCTACCTGGCGCGCCTCGTTCTGCGTCAGTTTCGGCGCCTCGCCCATCATGCCCAGGATTGTCAGGCCCGAAGCCCCCTTCTCCAGGTAGAAATCCGTCACCCGGTCCAGACTGTCGAGGTCCAGCTGTCCGTCCGGCAGGAAAGGTGTGACGGAGATGACGAAAACGCCTCTGGCGGCTTCGGTCAGGCGTGGCATGGTTTCTCCTTTGACAACAGCGCGGGCGAACAAGCGCCCGCCAGAACGCTCAGACCTTCCAGAGCTGCAAGGGCAGCGCGCTGAAGGTCTCGACCCCGCTGCCCGTCTCGCCAATGGCGAAGGTCTGGCCGACGCCCGCCACCAGTCCGGTCGTGGCATCGGGGATCATGATATGGACGAAGAAGACCATGCCCGCCTCCAACACCAGGGGATTGCCGCTGTAGATCATCGGCGGCACGTCCATCCAGGTCGGCTTGAAGGTGCAGCCCAGGGCATAGCCGCAGGCGGCGTAGCGGGCATGAGCGAGACCGGCGCGGTCCAGTACCCCGCGATGGATGTCATCCAGCGTGCCGAGCAGCTCGCCCGGCCGGGCGGCCGCCTTGATGCGCTCCAGCGCCTCGATGGCGACGGCCATCTGCCGCTCCTGGCGCGGATCGGCGGGGCCGACCGCGACGGTATGCTCGACCACCACATGATAGCGGCAGGCGGACCCCGCGAGTTCGATCAGCACCTGATCCTGCGTCTCGATTTTTCGAGCGCCGCCGATGCCGCGGCCGTAGAGGGCGCGCGGACCGACGTTGACCAGCGGGCCGCCGGAAGGCATGTCCGCTCCCGCCGCCAGCATCGCGGTCACGGCGGCGCCGGAAAGGACTGTGTCGTAAACCCCCGGCCTGGCGGCCCGGATCGCCGCCATGGTCGCGGCATCGGCAAGATTCCCGGCGGCGCGGACGAGCTCCAGTTCGGCAGCCGATTTGACCAGGCGCTGGGAGCGTACGAGGTCGGAAGCGTCTTCCAGCACGCAGAACCCGGCCATTGCAGACTCGACCAGACGCCAGTTGGCGGCCGTCAGGCCATGGTTCGCCAGTTCCACGCCGATGCGGGCGCCTTTCAGGCCACGCGCCTCGACAATCGCCCTGAGGTCCCGGGCCGGATCGGCGCCTTCGGCATTCAGCCATATGTACACCTCGTCGTAGAGCGAGGCGACCTCGGCCTGGCGCCTGTCCGGGGTGCGGGTCAGCAGGGCGGTGTTTCCGTCGTCGGCGGTGATCAGGCCCGCCTGGAAAAAGACATAGCCGGCAGTGTCGTAGCTGGTCAGATAGTAGTGGCTTTCCTGCGCAAAGATCAGGATTGCATCCAGGCCGCGCTCGACCAGCAATTTGCGTGTGCGTGCCAGCCGGCGCCGATGCTCCGCTTCGGGAAAACGCAGCACCACGTCGCGGCCGGCAAGCGTGCGAGCGGGAAACTCGCGGGCGAGATCGATCATGTCAGCTCGCAGATGTCGCAGATGGTCAGCAGATAGATGCGGATCATGTCGAGGTAGTCGGGAATATCCACCCGCTCGTCCGGCATGGTGTTGTAGCGCCCGCCCGGACCGCAGACGACGCCTTCCATTCCGCCGGCGGCATAGAGATGGCCGGCGTCGGTGCCATAGAAGCCGGTCGGCGTCAGCGGGCCGGTCGGCTGCGCTTCGCCTCGGATCGCCTCGTATGCGCCGTTGAGCGCGGTGACGATACGGCTGTCGGGGGCGACCTCGAACGCCGGCATGATCGGCCGGCCGGCGGACTTCCGCGTCTCGACCGTGGCCTTGAGTCCCGGCCATCGTTGCATGAGTCCGCCGAGCACGCGGCGGATGTCGGCCAGCGCATTGTCTTCCGTCTGGCCGGGGCCATACCGGCCGGAGCCGGTCAGCCGCACGAAGTCGGCGACCTGGGGCGGGCGCCATTCGTGCAGGTCGCGGCCGAGCGCACCGTGGACGGTGCCGACATGCACCCGGTTGATCGAGCGATGCGCATCGCTGGGCGCGTCGGAAAAAGTAAGCGTCGTCAGTTCGGGGATCAGGTCGCAGGCGGCGCGTATGGCATCCACCGCCTCTTCGCGCTTCGACAGATGCCGGGTGATGCCTTCCAGTTCGATGACGAAGGTAAAGGCCTCGGCGTGCATCGTGATGGCCGCCAGATCCGAAGGCTCGGAATTGATGAAATAATCGGCCTTCAGTCCCGATTCCACGGCGCGCAGCGTGCCGATCCCGCCCTGCAGTTCGCCGATCACGTAAGTGAGGATCACGTCGCCCTTCAGCCGTACGCCGTTCTCGATCAGCGTTCGCACCGCGCAAAGGGACGAGGCGTCGCCGGCCTTCATGTTCGACACGCCGATGCCGTAGATGAAGTCGTCGTCCACCAGGCCGCCCCAGGGATCGACCGTCCAGCCCTCGGTCACCGGGTTGGTGTCCAGGTGTCCGTTGAAGAGAAGGCTCTTGCCCCCGCCGGTGCCGCGCCAGATGCCGATGGCGTTCACCCGATCGCCTTCGACCGGCATGAGATAAGCCTCGAGGCCCAGCGCCGACATGACCCCGACCATGTGCTCGGCCAACGCCCGTTCTCCGGGCGTTTCCGTGTAGCTCTTGTGACGCACCATCTCGGCCAGTGTGTCGAGACTGGCGCGTTCGTCGACCTTGCGGGCAAGCTCCACGGCTTTGGTCATTCGCCTTGCACTCCCTGGAATTCGGCGGGCAGGGGCACGGCCTCGAGCAACGCCCGCGTATAGGCGTCGCGGTCGGGCTGCTCCGCCTGCGCGACGTCGAACGTGTCGACCAGCCTCCCACGCTGCATAACGGCGATGCGGTGAGCGAGCTGGCGGATCAGATTCAGGTCATGCGTGATGAACAGGCAGGCAGCACCCGTCTTGCGCTGCAGATCGGTCAGCAACCGCGCGACCGCCGCCTGCACCGAAACGTCGAGCGCCGCGGTGATCTCGTCGCAGATGACCAGTTTCGGCTCGGCGGCGAAGGCACGTGCGATGGCGACGCGCTGCTTCTGACCGCCGGACAATTCGTGCGGATAGCGCGAGGCAAATTCGGCGGGCAGCAGCACCATCTCCAGCAGTTCGCGAATCCGGTCTGCGACCTTGGAGCGCGGCAAAAGTCCGTAAAGGCGGAGCGGCCGCGACAGGATGCTGCCGATGGTCTGGGACGGGTTGAGGCTTGCATCGGGGTGCTGGAAAACGATCTGCACCTCGCGCCGGTAAGCACGGTCGAAAGCCTGGCGCCGATCGAAGCGGCGACCATTGAAATGCACCTCGCCCTGGAAATCGCGCAGTCCCGAAATGACCTGGGCCATCGTCGACTTGCCCGAGCCGCTCGCCCCGACAAGGCCGAGCAATTCCCCCGGGCGTATGTCGAAACCAACATTTTGGGCCCCGAAGAACGGCTCCGTTTCGCGTCCCAGCATGCGGCGCAGCCAGTTGTCGGTATCGTAACGGACGGTGATGTCGCGCACCGACAGCAGCGGTTCCGTCTTGACAGGCTCGGCCACGGCGATGCGGTCGTCCGGCTTGGGCACGGCGGCCATCAGCTTGCGGGTGTAGTCGTCCTTCGGCGCACGGAAAACGTCATGAGCCTTCCCGCTCTCGACGATCTCGCCGCGATGAATCACCGACACCCGGTCCGCGATGCGCGAAACCAGGCCAAGATCGTGCGAGATGTAAAGCGCGGCCACGCCGGTCTCGGCGCGCAGGCGCAGGAAGAGGTCGAGAATCTGCTGCGCCGTCAGGATGTCGAGCGCGGTCGTCGGCTCGTCGAAGATGATGAGCTCGGGATTGCAGGCGAAGGCGGAGGCGATGACGACGCGCTGCTTTTCACCGCCCGACGCCTGGTGCGGGTAACGCCGCATGATCTCGGCCGGGCGCGTGATCCCGGTACGGGTCAGCGCCGCTTCGCCTTCTGCCCATGCCGCCTCCTGGCTCAGACCCTGATGGCGAACCAGCACTTCCGCGATCTGGTCGCCCATTCGCATGGTCGGGTTGAGCGACGAGCTGGGATCCTGGAAGACCATCGCGACACGACGCCCGCGAAGCGACTCCATCTGCCCCTGGGTTTTGGTCAACAAATCCTCACCGGAAAGCATGATCCGGCCGGACAGGGAATGCGCATTGCGCGGCAGGTAGCGCATGATCGCCCAGGCTAGGGTCGATTTGCCCGAGCCGCTTTCGCCGACGAGCGCGTGAGTCTCTCCCGGCCGGACGTCGAGATTGACGGCGTTGAGCGCGGTTATGGTGTCCTGCGGGGTGTCATAGGCCAGCGTGTAGTCGCGGACCTCCAGCACGGGCCGTTCCGTCGCTCCGCTCATGCGCGAACCCTTTTCGGATCGAGGGCATCTCGCAAGGCATCGCCGAACAGGTTGAAGCCCATGGCCGTGACGGCAATGGCCACCCCCGGCACCGCCACGCACCATGGATTGCGGAACATGAACTGGCGCGCCTCGGCGACCATCAGGCCCCATTCCGTCGAAGGCGGTTGCGCGCCGAGGCCAAGGAAGCCGAGCGTCGCTCCAATCATGATCGCGAAGCTGACCCTGATGGTGGCCTCCACGATGATCGGACCGAGCGCATTGGGCAGCACTTCCCCCCCGACGATCCACAGCCGGGACTCGCCGCGCGCGATCGCGGCCAGAACGTATTCGCGGGTGCGAACCGACAGGACCGAGCTGCGCGCGATCCGCGCCATGCCCGGAGCGAAAGTCACCGCCACGGCAAGCATCGCCTGGGTCGTTCCGCCGCCGAGGAAGGTCACGATCAGCAAGGTGAACAGAAGCTCGGGCATCGCCAGCAGGCCGTCGAGGACACGCATGATGATGCTGTCGACCCTGCCTCCCGCTACGCCGGCGATGACGCCGATGATCGACCCGACGCCGACGCCGAGCGCGGTAGCGCCGAGGCCGAAGAAGACCGTCGAGGGCGCACCGTTGAGAAGCCGCGACAGGATATCCCGGCCATACTGATCCGTGCCGAGGAGGAACTGCCAGCTCGGGCCTTGCAACCGGGAGGCCGCATGGAACTGCTGCGGATCGTAAGGCGTGATCACCGGCCCGAACAGCGCGGCACACAGGACGATCGCAAGCAGGGCCCCGCCGACGAGCCCTGCGGGATTCCTTATGAAATCACGCATGGCGCACCCTCGGATCGAGCCAAGCAATGACGATGTCCGACAGGAGGTTCGACATGGCGTAGACGACGGCCAGCAGGAGGGTGATCGCCTGGATCACCGGCAGGTCGCGGTTCTGCAGTGCATAGATCAGCGTCCTGCCGAGGCCGGGCCAGGCGAAAATCTCCTCGACGACGATGATGCCGCCCAGCAGATAACCGATGTCGAGCGAAATCACCGCGACCGCCGGAGCCAGCGCATTCGGAAGCGCATGACGCCAGATGACACGGCGCCGCGATATGCCTTTCAGATGCGCGGCACGAACGTATTCCGACGAAAGAACCTCCGACATTTCCGAGCGCACCTGGCGCGAGATGTGCGCCATCAAGATCAACCCCAGCGTGGCCGCAGGCAGGATGGCGTGGCGCAGGAAGCCGAGAAAATCCTGGCTCGGTGCGACAAACCCGCCTGCCGGCAGGACCGGCCATTCCGGCGAGGCGAACAAAACCAGCAGCAGCGTCGCCGTCACGAACTCTGGCATGGCGGTGCCGATATAGGAGAACAGGCCGATCAACAGGTCCCAGATCGTGCCGCGCCGCAGGGCCGCCACCGCACCGAGAGGGATCGCGATCGCCGTCACAGTGACCAGGGCCAGGAGCGCCAGCCAGGCTGAATTCCGGAACGCTTCGCCGACCACCTGAGAAACCGGCAGCGATAGCCGCAGCGAGGTTCCGAAGTCGCCGTGCAGCACGCCGCCGATCCAGCGCAGATACTGTTCGGCCAACGGCTGGTCGAGTCCGAGCTGGCGCTCGAGGGCCGCCAGAGATTCCGGCGTGGCGTGCTCGCCAAGGATCATGACCGCGGCATTGCCGGGCAAGACCATGGTGATGCCGAAGACGGCCAAGGTCACGATCGCAAGAACGAAGACGATCGCGCCCAGGCGGCGGAGGATGTAAGCGAGGCTCAAGCGCGCAATCTCAGCTTTTGTCGAGCCAGACGTCTTCGACGAAGAAATAGCGTGAGATCGGCGCCACCTGCCACTGCTCCGTGGTGTCGCGGTTGGCGGTCAGCACATCCTCGAAGAACGGCACGATATAGGGAACCTGTTCCTCTTCAAGTTTCTGCGCACGGGCATAGATATCGGCGCGTTTCGCGTGTTCGATGGTGGAACTGCCTTCCGCGATCAGGGCGTCGAAATCCTTGTTCTTCCATTCCGTGTCCTGATAGGAGGCATCCGAGGTCAAGAGCAGGCGGTAGGTCGAATCGACCGTGGGCTGCATGCCCCAATAGCCGATATAGAAGGCGCCCTTCATCCAGACATTCGCCAGATAGGTGTCATGCGGCATGGTCTCGATGGTCAGGTCGAAGCCGCCGGCCGCCGCCGATTGCTTCAGCGCGATGGCGGTCTGGACCCGGATGGCCGGTCGATCGGAGGCGACCAGCGTCGTCTTGATCCCGTCTGGGTAGCCGGCCTCGGCGAGCAGCTTGCGCGCACCTTCGGGATCGTAGGGCACCGGGTTCCGCGCGACCGCGAACTCCAGTTCCGGCGCCACGAGCGTGTCGGCGGCGGGACGGCCGAGCCCTTCGAGAATGACCTCGACCAGCAAGTCGCGATCGGTCGCCATCGCCAGCGCCCGGCGTACGCGAACGTCGTCCCAGGGCTTGGTATCCTGGCGCATGGTCACGCAGACGAAGCGACCCGACGGTACGCGCTTGGCCTCGACGCCGGCCTCCGCGGCAATGCGGGCGTATTCGGCCTGCTGCACGGTCAGCATGACATCGGTCGTGCCCGAGAGGAAATTCGCGGTCTCGGCGGCGAGGTCGGGGAACAGCAACATCTCGACCGCATCGAGATAGGGCTTGCCGGGTTGGTAGTAGTTCTCGTTCTTCACCAGCCGCACCATGCGGGCGCTGTCGTAGGTTTCGAGCTTGAACGGCCCGGTGCCGTTGGCCTTGGTGTCCAGTTCGCTCAGCGGTGCTTCAAGCGCCGCTTTCGACACGATCCGGGCGTTGGCATGCGCCGCCGACACCGGCAGGTCGGCGAATGGCGAGCTGAGCGTAAACTTCACGGTGACCGGATCGACCGCCTCGACCTTCTTGACCATGCTCAGCACCGAGCGGGCGGCGGCCGGCACGTCGGGATTGAGAATGGTCGTATAGGTCGCCACCACGTCGTCCGCCGTCAGCGGCGTTCCATCGTGGAATGTCACGCCCTTGCGAAGGTGGAAGGTGAATTCCGTCGCGTCGGGAGAACCTTCCCAGCTTTCGGCCAGGTCTGGCTGCACCTTGCTGTCGATGCCGATGCGGGTCAAACCTGAATAAAGCATATCCGCCACCGGATATTCTGCCGGACCGGACAGGTTGAGCACGTTCAGCGTCGCGATGCGGGTGGAATGGCTGATGCGCAGCGTACCGCCCGTCTTGGGCGCAGCCGTCTGGGCGAAACTGCCGGAAGGCAGCCCCAGACCGGTGGCCAGGCCGGTGGCGGCAAGGCCCATCAGGACATGACGTCGCTTCAAGGTCAGCAAAGCCATTGCTTTTCTCCGTGTCAGTGGTTTGGTCGCCGTGGTTTCGTCATGCAACAACGGTCAGATCGTCGGGCAGCCAGGTCAGCACCTCGGGCGCACCGTCGGTGACCAGCAGCGTATGGCCGACGCCCATGGCATAGCCGCTGTCGGCGTCGCCGCTCATCACATGATAAAAGAGCGTCATGCCCGGCTCGCATACGGTGGCATTGCCCGAGTAGATCATCGGCGGCACGTCCATCGAAGTCGGCGCGTAGGAGATGCCGACCGAATAGCCCGTCGCGCCGTAGCGCGCAGCGCGATATCCGCCGGCATCGAGCCCGGCGGCATAACAGTCGAAGATTTCGCCGAGCGTCGTGCCAGGCCGGGCAAGGTCGGTCATCCGCACCAGGGTTTCGCGAGCCACCTCATACATGTGGCGTTGGCGGTCGGCGACCTTGCCGAACAGGATCATCCATTCGGTCTTCACGTTGTAGTGGCGATAGGCGACCGGATATTCGACCAGGATCTGGTCCTGCGTCTCCAGCCTGCGGGGATTGGTGACGCCGCGGCCGTAGATCGCCCGTTCGCCTGAATTGAACAGCGGGGCATTGGGCGGCATATCCGCCCCATCGCCGAGGATCGAGGCGAGATAGACAGCCTTCAGCTCGCTATCAAGAATGCCCGGACGAGCCGCCGCGATCACCCGCTCCAAGGAACGGTCGCAGATCTTGCCAGCCTTGCGCATCACCTCGATTTCGGCTGGCGACTTCACCACGCGCAGTTTGCGGATCAGGTGCTGGTCGTCCTCGAGCCTGCACCAGTCGCCGAACGTCGTCTGGCAACGATAGAGGTTCCAGCCGGTCAGCCCATGCGTATTGAGTTCTATGGCCACTCGATCGCCCTTGAGGCCCAGCTCCTTGAGGATCGCCAGAAGGTCCTGCGCCGGATTGGCGTCGTCGGCATCCCACCAGACCCGGATGTCTTCGATGGTCGATGTCATTCGCGCCTGGAACAGGTCGGGGCGACGCGTGAGAAGGACTATAGGGCGCTCATCCGCCGTCACCACCGCGCACTGGAAAAACACGAACCCGCCGCTGTCGTAGCCGGTCAGCCAGAACAGGCTTTCCTGCGAGAAGACCAGCATCGCATCCACGCCACGCTCCCGCAGCGTGGCGCGCAGACGCGCCTGGCGCGCGAGATGCTCTTCCCTTGAGAACGGCAACATCGAGCCCGGCGCCAGTGGCATGCGCAAGTCCTTTCGATCAGGCACGCCGGGCTGTCGCAACCGTGCGGCGATGAGAGAGTTGCAGCCACGGTAGGATTTGGTATACCAATAGTCAACCACTGGAATATGATTTGTATGTCGATTTCGCGAAACCTTGAACTTGTGGCCGCCGGCAGTGAGGTATAGCGCTATGCAACCCTTTGAAGCGGCTGACATGTCGAGGAACCCGTATGCTGAATGCGCCTAACAAGCGTCTCGCTCATCAGGCTTACGAGCAGCTCCTCGATTTGATCCTGACCGGCAACCTCAAGCCGGGCGAACTAGTCAACGAACGCCGGCTGGCCACGGCGCTCAACATGTCGCGCACCCCGGTGCGTGACGCGTTGCTGATGCTGGAAGGGGAAGGACTGCTCCTGCGGCAGGGCAACCGTGGCCTGCAGGTCAAGCAGATGCGGATCGACGACTACATGGATGCTCTTCAGGTGCGTCTGCTGCTGGAACCCGCCGTCGCGCGGATGGCGGCAGGCAACATTCCGGCCGACCGTATAGCCCCGCTGCGCAAGCAGCTGGAGGAACTGGTTGCGCTGGATGGCGCACACCCTGCCGACAGAGGCGTCGTGCGAAACGTCGACGAGGACCTCCACGGGATGATCTCGGAAGCCGCCGAAAACCAGCAGCTCGCCTCGATCATCCTGATGCTGCGCCGTCAGACACGCATGTTCGACCTGCGCTCCATGCCCGAACGGCTGACCGACACCTGCAGGGAACACCTCGCCATTCTCGACGCCCTCGAGAAGGGCGAAGGCGACCGCGCCGCAGAGGCCATGACCACCCATTTAAGTCGTGTGCGCGAAAGCATTATCAGCCGGTTGACCCGTATATGACCGTGCTGCCGTCTTCTCCGAGCTCCCAGTCTCATTCGCCCGGAGCCCCCGAGCCCGACATCGCTCTTGCCGAACGGCTGTTCGAGGAATTGCGACGGCGTACGGGCACGTCTCGCGGCATCACCCGGGTCTCCTATGGCCTGGGCGAGCAGATCGCCCACGACATCGTCGGCCGCGAGGCGAGGCGAATGGGCATGCGGACGGCAATGGACGCCGGCGGCAACCTTTACCTGACACTGCCCGGCCGCGCGTCAAACCCTGCCGTCGTCATAGGTTCGCATCTGGACTCGGTCCCGTTCGGCGGCAATTTCGACGGGGCCGCCGGAGTGCTGGCGGGACTGGCTGTGGCAGCGGGATATCGCCGTGCCGGAATCGTCCCACCGCAGGATCTGGTGGTGATGGCGGTCCGGGCCGAGGAAAGCACCTGGTTCGGCGCTTCCTACGTGGGCAGCCGCTCGGCCTTCGGACAGCTCACCATTGCCGAGTTGGACACGGTTCGCCGGGCCGGCGATGAAGTCTCCCTGGGCACGGCCATCGATGCAGCGGGCGGAGATACCCGGCAGTTGCGCGAGGGACTGGCGTTCCTCGACCGTGCAAAGGTCGGGTGTTTCATCGAGCCGCATATCGAGCAAGGCCCGGTCCTGCTGGCCAAGGGATGCCCCGTCGGTATCGTCACCGGCATTCGCGGCAGCTTCCGCTACCGTTCCGCCATCTGCACGGGAACGTATTCCCACTCCGGCGCGACCCCGCGCGCCTATCGCAACGACGCAGTGCTCGCCTGCGCCAAGCTCATCGCGCAACTGGACGATCGCTGGCAATCCCTGCTGGCGGAAGACCATGAATTGACGGTCACCTTCGGCCAATTTTCGACGGATCCGCATGAAGCAGCCTTTTCGAAGGTTGCGGGCCGCGTGGATTTCTCGCTCGACGTTCGCAGCCAGAGCCGGGCCACGCTCGACCTCATGCACGGCGAGTTGGCACGATCGGTGGATGCGCTTTCCGAGGAACTGGGTGTACGCTTCGATCTTGGCCCGAAGACCAGTTCGGAACCGGCGCTTATGGATCGCAAAGTCATCGACGCCCTTGCGGATCTCGCGACAGAACAGGATATCACGGCTGAAATCATGCCTTGCGGCGCAGGCCACGACGCGGCCGTTTTCGCCTCGATGGGCATTCCG
This sequence comes from Mesorhizobium sp., assembly GCA_051954615.1. GTDB lineage: Bacteria > Pseudomonadota > Alphaproteobacteria > Rhizobiales > Rhizobiaceae > Mesorhizobium. The sequence continues at coordinate 16,717 of JBQCHN010000330.1, forward strand.
ACCGGCATGTTGTTCATCCGCAACGCAAACGGCAGCCACAATCCCGACGAGGCGATGAACATCGCCGATTTTGCCGTCGCGGCCCGCATCCTTTCCGCGCTCTGCCTGCGACCCCTGTCACGCCTGTCATGATCGACAGGAAGCCGCACTGTGTGGTGATCCAGCCCATCGACGCGGCAGGCCTCGATATATTGCGGGCAGATGGCGTTGCGGTGGATCAGGCACGCTCGACGGACCGTCACGATCTCTATCCGCTTCTGGCGGAGGCGGATGCCGTCATAACCCGGAATTTCGGCCTGCCGAGCGAAGCGATGGCACAGGCCCGGCGGCTGCGCGTTATCGGCGTCCACGGAACGGGAATGGACAGGGTCGACCTTGCCACGGCCCGCGAACGCGGAATCCGTGTCGTCAATACGCCGGGCTCCAACGCTCAGTCCGTCGCCGAGCATGCCCTCGCCCTGATGCTGGCGGCGGCCCGCCACCTGCCGGACGCGGACCGCGAGTTGCGTGCCGGCAACTTCAACTGGCGACTGACCTCCGGCGCATACGGGATCGAGCTTTCCGGCCGCACCCTCGGGCTTTGGGGATTCGGCCACGTCGCGCGGCGACTGGCCCGTATGGCGCAAGGCATCGGCATGCAGGTTATCGTGCTTTCGGCCCATGCCGAACCCGCGGAACTTGCGGCCGAGGGATTGACCACCGCCAGGGATGCCGACGACCTCCTGGCACGGGCCGACATCCTGTCGCTGCATGGACTGCCTGGCCCGCGGCCTCTGGTCGGAACCCGTGAACTGGCGCTCATGCGACGTGGCGCGATCCTGGTGAACACGGCGCGCGGCGCGCTTGTGGACGAGACCGCGCTGATCGCTGCCCTTGAGGATGGGCAGCTTCGGTCAGCTGCCCTGGATGTCTTCGTCCCGGAGCCGCTGCCTGCAGGCAGCCCATTGACGACCTGCCCCAACCTGATCCTGACGCCCCATATCGGCGGCACGACGCTGCAAGCCATGCAAACCACCGCGCAGGACGTGGCGAGAGCCGTGCTGGCCGCTCTCGCGCATCGGCCATGACCGCGCCGCGTCTTCTCCACTGTGGAGACACCGCAATCAGCGTCGATTTCGGCAACGTCATCGACCTGGACGTGAATGCCCGTGTCCAGGCCCTAGATGCCGCGCTGGCCGCCAATCCCTTTCCGGGGATCATCGAGACCGTGCCGACCTATCGCGCACTGATGGTGCACCTCGATTCGGCGACCGCCGGGATCGAGGCGCTTTCCGCCCATTTGCTGAAATTGTGGGCGGGGCTCGACATTTCGCAACGCACTCCCCGGCGCTGGCGGGTTCCGGTCGCCTATGGCGGCGAGCATGGCGAAGACCTTACGGACATGGCGGCCTTCTGCGGCCTTTCCATCGCTCAAGTTGTCGAGGCCCATGCCGCGTCCGTCTATACCGTGATGATGATCGGCTTCCTGCCCGGCTTCTCCTATCTCGGCGGGCTCGATGTGCGGCTTGCCCGTCCGCGCCGCAACGTTCCGCGTGCCCGCATTCCAGCGTCGTCCATAAGCATCGGTGGCGCGCAGACCGCGATCGGCAGTGTCGAAGGGCCAAGCGGTTGGCACCTGATCGGTCGCACGCCCGCGCTGCCTTTCCTGCCGCGCCGCGACCCGATCTTTCTTTTCGACGCTGGCGACGAGATTTGCTTCCATCCGATCTCGGACAGGGAATGGCACGACCTTGCGGGCCGATCCGCCGATGGAGCGGCTGTCGTAGAGCGCCTTGCATGACCGGCTTGATCGTCGAGCGGATCGGTACAGGCGCGAGCCTCCAGGATGGCGGGCGGATCGGCTGGCGGCGCTTCGGAATCTCGTCGTCCGGGGCGATGGACGGAATGTCGCTGGCCGTTGCGAATATCCTCGTCGGCAACGAACCTTGCGCGGCTGCGATCGAAACCGTCTATGCCGGAGCCCGCTTTCGCGCGGAAGGCGGCCCGGTGATGGTCGCGGCCGCGGGTCCGGGCATCGGCTTGTCTGTGGCGGGCCGGGTCGTCATGCCGGGCCATTCCGCTCTGGCCGAGCCCGGCGAGGACATCGAGCTGTCGCCGCTCAAAGGCGGGATATATGGCTATCTGGCCGTGGCTGGCGGCTTTGACCTTCAACCCGACATGGGCAGCCTGTCGACGCATCTGCGCTCAGGCCTGGGGCCTGCGCTTCTAACGGCAGGCAACCGTCTGCCCGTGCGGGGCGGCCGGATGACACCGCTCACCCTCCCGGTGTTGCCGGCGCACGATCGCGGCCCGATCCGCGTCATCCCGGGGCCGCAGGACGACTGGTTCGACGACGAGGTCCTGGCCCTTCTGTACCGGGCGGACTGGCAACTCGACAATCGTTCGGACCGGATGGCCCGCTTCCTGGTCGGGCCTGCCCTGGCACCGCGGGCAGGTTCCATGGTTTCGGACGGAACCGTGCCGGGCTCCATCCAGGTTACACCCACGGGCCAACCCGTCCTGCTGATGCGGGACGGTCAGACCACCGGCGGCTATCCCAAGATCACGACCGTCATTTCGGCCGATCTCCATCGTCTGTCGCAGATTCCGGCAGGTGCCCGCTTCCGTTTCGCCCCGGTGTCGATCGAACAGGCGCAGGCCGCCGCCAAAGCTTTCGCACGCACGGTCGCCGGGCTGAAACCCGTTCCGGCAGGCGGCATCGATGCGGGCCGTCTCTGGAGCGAAAACCTCATCAGTGGCGTCTGGAGCACGCCGGCAGAGGGTTGACGCGCCAAGTTCGCCGGGATCCCGATCGCCTCGTCAATGCGATATCGTTCACGCAATGCGTCCTAGCCGCCAGGGCGATATTGCCCGCCAAGTCAGCCAGCCGACTGCGCAACCAGATGCCTGACCGCGAACAGGTCGAGGTGGCCGCCGCCGACGTTCTTGTAGAGCGTGATCTGTCCGGGCGAGGTCCGTCCGGGATGCTTGCCCTTGCAGAGGTCGAACAGGTCGGCGGCGATGGCCTCGCGCCGCAGCGCGCCTGAGGCGAGCGGCCCCGCCACGTCGCCCGATCCTTCCGCATTGTTGCGCGTATCGACAAAGAGCATACCGGCGCGTCGGGCGACATCGTCGTCGGCCTCCCGCATATCAGGCATATAGGCGCCGATGAGATCGACATGCGCCCCGTCTTTCAGCAGACGGCCCTTCACCAGCGGCTCCGTGGCCATGGTGACGCACGAAACGATGTCGGCCTCTGCAACGGCGGCGTCGAGGTCGGCGACGGCCGAAACCGGCTTGCCAGCCTGGTGCAGCCGCGAAGCCAGAGCCTGCGCCTTGTCGAAATTGCGGTTCCAGATCATTACCTTGCGGATCGACGGCCGGACCGCCGTATGCGCTTCGACAACGTGCGGCGCGAGCCCGCCCGCACCGACCACCAGCAGCACCTCGGCATCCCGGCGCGCGAGCATGTCGACGCCGAGCGCGGAATCGGCCGCCGTCTTGCGGAAGGTCAGCGCCGCGCCGTCGCAGGTCGCGAGCGCCGCGCCGGTACGCCCGTCGAACAGCGCCACCAATCCCTGGACAGATGGCTGCGGCGGCACCAGTCCCGTGTTCCCGGGAAAGACACCGACCATCTTGACGGCAACGACGTCGCCCGATGCCCAGGAGACGAGCGATACGAATTTGTTGGCGTCGTTACCGGTGTCGCTCAGCACGTTGACGTGCATCTGCGGCATGCCGCCGTCGCGATGCGCCGCGCGCAGCGCCTCCACGAGCTCCCGATAGTCGAGGGCGCGGTTAACCTGCTCGGCATCGAAGTAACGCATGGAAATTCCCAGTCTCTAGAGGACTCGCGCAAGGAAGGACCGTGTGCGGCTTTGCTGCGGATTGGCGAGCACCTCGCGCGGGTGTCCGGCTTCGATGATGACCCCGCCGTCCATGAAAACAAGGTGATCGGCGACGTCGCGGGCAAAGGCCATCTCATGGGTCACGACCACCATGGTCATACCCTCTTCCGCGAGTTGCCGCATCACGCCCAGCACCTCGCCGACAAGCTCGGGGTCGAGCGCGGAGGTCGGCTCGTCGAACAGCATCAAGGCCGGCTGCATGGCGAGCGAGCGGGCGATCGCGACACGCTGCTGCTGGCCGCCGGACAACTGTTTCGGGTAGTAGTCGGCACGGTTGCGCAAACCGACCTTGTCGAGAAGCTTCATCGCCTCGTCGGTCGCCTGTGCCCTGCTCTTGCCTTTGACGATCATCGGCGCCTCGATGATGTTTTCCAGCGCCGTCTTGTGCGGGAAGAGATGGAAGCCCTGGAACACCATGCCCATCTTCTGCCGCTGCACCGCGAGCTCGTTGAAGGACATGCGATAGAGCTTGTCGCCGCGCCAGCGCAGGCCGACGGGCTCGCCCTGCAGGTAGATGGCGCCGGAGGTCGGCACCTCCAGATAGTTGAGGCAGCGCAGCAACGTGCTCTTGCCGGAGCCCGAAGGCCCGACGATGCAGGTGACGTCGCCGGCGTCGACGGTCAGGTCGATCGAATCCAGCACCAGATGCGTGCCGAAGCTCTTCGACAGGCGCTCGACGTTGAGAAGCGGCATCGTCATGGCAGGACCTTGCCGCGACGGAATCCCCAGAACTTGCTCTTGAACAGCGACGTCGCGATCCGTTGCAGATCCATAGGTCCGTCATCCTTCAGCCTGTGCTCGATATAGTGCTCGATGAAGGTCAGGATGGTCGAAAGGACGAGATACCAGATCGTCGCCACGATCAGCAGCGGAATGGTCTGGTAGGTACGCGAATAGATCATCTGGGCGGAATAGAGCAGGTCGGGCAAGGCGAGCACGCTGACCAGCGAGGTGAACTTCAGCATGGAGATCGTGTCGTTGCCGATCGGCGGGATGATGATGCGCAACGCTTGCGGCAGCACGATGCGGCGCAGCGTCTGCGCCTGCGTCATGCCGAGCGTCGCGGCCGCCTCCGTCTGGCCGACATTGATCGCCTGGATGCCGGCGCGGATCATTTCCGCCGCATAGGCGCTCTCGGTGAAGGCAAGGCCGAGAAGCGCCGCGCTGAGCGGCGTGATCAACTGGTTCGTCGGCACGGACCACAGCGTCGGACCGAAGGGAATGCCGATCGACATCTCGGGGATGAGCAGGCCGAGATTGTACCAGAACACCAGCTGCACCAGCGGTGGCACGCCGCGGAAGAACCAGATCCACACCCAGCTCACCGACTGGAAGACGGGATTGCGCGACAGCCGCATGATGGCGATCACCGTGCCGATGATCAGGCCGAAGATCATCGACAGGAAAGTCAGCATCAGCGTGCGGCCGAGGCCTGCCAGGATTTCCGGGCTGAACAGGTATTGCCACACCACGCTCCACTGCAGGTTCTCGTTGACGACGAGAAGCCGGATGAAGAGAAACGCGAAGCCCAAAAGCACGGCGCCGCCGATCCACCACGAGGGATGAAAGACGTCGACCGGCTTCACCGAATGGATATCGCGTCCGGCCGACATGGTGTCGCTCGCTTCGGCCATGCTGCATTCTTCCCTGGAAACGGGCCCGGGGCGCGAAGCCCCGGGCTTTCGATACCGTTACGGATTCGGATTGTCCTTGGTGACCAGCACGGCCTTTTCGAGCATGCCGGCGCCGTCGACGCCCCACTTTGCCATGATCTCCTTGTAGGAGCCATCCTTCATCATCGCCTCCAGCGCACCCTCCAGCGCCGGGCCGAGCGGGTCGCCCTTGCGGACGCCGATGCCGTTGTAGACGGCGTTGCTGACGAAGGGTGCCATGTCGAACTTGCCGGTCTGCTTGGCGAGATAGGCAAGCTTGGCGGACCCGGCGGCGACGATCTCGACGCGTCCGGAGGAAACCGCGAGCTCGGCCGCGTTCTGGGTGGTGAACTGCTGCAGCTCGATCGGCTTCTTGCCGGCACATTTCTCTTCGCTCACCTTGGCCAGGTACTGGAAGTCCCAGGCGCCGGTCAGGAGTGCCACGCTGTGCCCGCACAGATCGTCTTCGCCGGCCAGCTTCAGGTCCTTGCCCTTGAGGAAGGCATAACCGGTGCCTTCCTTGCGCTGCGGGATGAAGTCCAGCACCTCGAGGCGCTCCGGCGTCACGCCGAAGGAGGAGAAACCGGCATCGAAGCGTTTGCTGGCGAGACCGGGAATGATGACGTCGAAGCTGGTCGCCTCGAACTTGAAGGGAACGCCGAGCCGCTCCGACATCGCCTTGGCCATGTCGACGCTCCAGCCCTTCAGCTCGCCGTTCTCGACGAATTCGTCCGGCGGCCAGTCGTTGAATACGGCGATGCTGACGCCGTTGGTCTGGTAGTTCGCCGGGAGCGCGTCATGCAGCGCCTTGTCGACCTCGGCGGCGTTGGCGGCGAGCGCGGAAGCGACGAGCGCACCGGCAAGGCCTGCGGCCCGCACGAGGTTCATTCCCAGTTGATAGGCCATTTCGTTCTCCTTCCCCAGTTGACCCGCACTGACGAATTTCGCTCGAATTGCGCTGCGAGAGAAATTGTGCGAACGTTCTCACATTATAAGTATCGCTTTTTCCGGTTCGTCAAGCCAGAAATGCCGATAAAGGTGCCGGAAAGCCTGCCGACGCCGACAGGACGTCAGAGAATCAGGAACCATGAGCGAGAAACGGCACCACAAGATAACCATAGCCGAGGTGGCGAAACGCGCCGGCGTGAGCACGGCCACGGCGGGCCGCGTGCTCGGCGGCTACGGATATTCGCGGCAGGAGATCAAGGACAAGGTTCGCAAGGCAGCGGACGAACTGGGCTATCGCCCCAACCTCCTGGCACGCGGCCTGATCACCGGCAAGACCAAGACCATCGGCGTCGTCGCAGGCGATATCCAGAGCCCCTTCTACGCCAGCATCCTGCGCGGTGTCGCCGACGTCACCCGCGCCGCCGGCTTCGGCATCCTGCTCACCAACAGCGACGAACGCCTCGATCGCGAGATCGAAGCCGTACAGCTTCTCAGGGAGAAGCAGGTCGACGGGCTGATCGTCGCTCCTTCGGACCTCTCCAGCTCGCCGCACCTGCACGAGGCGCTCCGCGACGGCTGCCCCGTCGTGCTGATCGACCGCAGGGTCAAGAACCTCGCCGCCGACACCGTTTCGGTGGACAACCGTGCCGCCTCGCGCGAGTGCATCGATCACCTGATCGAACTCGGCCACCGCCGCATCGGGCTGGTCGCCGAACTCGAGCATTGGGACAGCGACGGAGTGCCCGCCTTTCTCCACGCCGTCGAAAGCGGTTCGCTCGATTCGACCACGCTCTTTCCTTCCTGGCAGCGCCTCTACGGCTACGTAGAAGCGCTCAGCGATGCCGGCCTTGCCGTCGACCCTGACCTGATCGGGCGCGTCGGCATCTATTCGGCGGAAGGCGCGCGCCGGGAAACCTTGAGACTGCTGGAACTCAAGGATCGCCCGACCGCGCTTTTCACCGCCGACGGGCTGATGTCGGCAGCGGCCATGGATGCGATCGCCTCGCTCGACCTGCATATCCCCGGGGACCTGTCGCTGGTCTGTTTCGACGATCTCGATTGGATGAGCTTCATCAGGCCGGGAATAACCGCGATCGCGCAGCCCCTGATCGAGATGGGAGAGGCCGCTGC
>JBQCHN010000331.1:0-3080 GCA_051954615.1 Mesorhizobium sp.
GCGCGCCTGTTCAAGCGCGGCACTTTGCTCTATGCCGCAATGCAACCATCTTCGCCTCGCATAGGCGGAATCCGATTTGAGCCGCCGCATGAACCAGACGCCGATCCCGAACCGCTGCCGCATCGTGCTGATCGCCCCGCCGGGTGCCGACGCCGAACGCCTCGCCACCGCCTTTGCCGGCGGCGACGTGGCCTCACTGATCCTGCCGCGCAACGGGCTGGACGACGCCGCCTTCCAGGCGTTGGCCGAAAAGATCTTGCCGGCGGCGCAGGCGGCCGGTGCCGCAGTCATCGTCGAGGGCGACACCCGCATCGCCGGGCGGGTGCGGGCCGACGGCATCCACATCGAATCCGGCAAGGCCGAGCTTGCCGAGGTGGTCGAACGGTTCCAAGACAAGATGGCCGTCGGTACCGGCGGCGCCAAGACGCGCGACGAGGCGCTGGAGCTGGGCGAGGAGCGGCCCGACTACATCTTCTTCGGCCGCTTCGGCTACGACACGCAGGCCGAGCCGCATCCGCGCAACCTCAACCTCGGCCGCTGGTGGGCGGAGATGATCGAGATCCCCTGCATCGTCATGGCGGGCTCGGACCTCGCCTCGGCCGCCGCCGTCGCCGAAACCGGTGCCGAGTTCGTCGCCCTTTCCGCCGCCGTCTACGGCGACGGCATCGATCCGCGCGAGGCGGTGGCGCGCGCCAACGCGCTGCTCGACGCGCAGGCGCCGCGTTTCGAGGATTGACGATGCGGCTGGTGCTCGCCGTTCCTCTCCTGCTCGCCGCCGCCCAGGCGGGGGCGACCGAACCGGCAAAGGAGCCGGCGCCTCCAGCCGTTCAGACGCCGCCCACCCAGTCGATGCCGGCCGCTGCTGCGCCCGAACCCTTCATACCCGACGTCGCGCCGCCCACAATTGCGCCGCCGTCCCCCGGTGAGCAGCCGGACGCGTCCCGCTTCGGCGAACCGCGCATCACCATCATCAAGCCGATCGCCAATCCGCTGCCGCAGCCGGCGACGACCGACGAGCCGCCGGCCGACACCGTCGATCCGTCGCGCTTCGGCGCCCGCCAGCCGGACGCCGCCTACGGCGCCTTCCAGCGCGGCCTCTACAAGACCGCCTACAACCTCGCCTTGGTGCGCGCCAAAAACGGCGACCCCGCCGCCCAGACGCTTGTCGCCGAGATCCTTTCGCGCGGACTGGGCGTGCCGCTGAACGCCGCCGAGGCGGCGAAATGGTATCAGCGCGCCGCCGAGCGCGGCATTCCCGAAGCGCAGTTCCAGTACGCACTGATGCTGATCGACGGCACCTACGTGAAGAAGGACCGCAAGGAGGCGCACGCGCTGATGCAGGCCGCCGCCGAAGCCGGCAACACGCTGGCGCAGTTCAACTTCGCCCAGTTGCTGGTCGAGGAGGACAGCGGCGATGCCGGCCTTGCCCGCGCCGCGCCCTATTACGAGCGCGCCGCCGAAGCGGGTCTGCCCGACGCGCAATATGCGATGGCGCAATTCTATGCCAACGGCGTCGGCGGCAAGAAAGAGGACGACGTCAAGGCGCGTACGTTGCTGGTCCAGGCTGCGCGACAGAACTACGACACTGCCCAGATCGACCTCGCGCAATGGCTGATCGACGGGCGCGGCGGCAAGCGCGACCTCAAGGCCGGTTTCCAGTGGATGAAGCGGGCCGCCGACGGCGGCAACGTCGCCGCGCAGAACCGGCTGGCCAAGCTCTACATGGCCGGCATCGGCGTCGAGCCGGATTCGAACCTCGCCGCCGCCTGGTACATCGTCGCCCGCCGCGCCGGGCTGATCGACGACCAGATGGAGGATTTCCTCGCCGGCCTGACCGAGGAGGAAACCCGGCTGGCGCTGCAAAAGGCCAACCGGCTGCGCTGAAGCGTCGGGCCGCTGCATTCCACCGCTCTCTTGCCAGTGCGGGCGATTTGTGGTCTTGGAAGCGCCGAAATCGCCCTTTTCGGCGCAATCTCCTTTTTCTCAACCTTTTGCAGCAGGCATCCATGGCCAAGATCAGCGGCAATGAAATCCGTCCCGGCACCGTCGTCGAGCACGACGGCGGCCTGTGGGTGGCGGTCAAGACCAACACGGTGAAGCCCGGCAAGGGCGGCGCCTACAACCAGGTCGAACTGAAGAACCTCATCAACGGCACCAAGCTCAACGAACGCTTCCGCTCCGCCGAGACGGTCGAGCAGGTGGACCTCGAATACAAGGACTTCTCCTTCCTCTACGAGCAGGGCGAGGCGCTGGTCTTCATGGACACCGAAAGCTACGAGCAGCTCGAGCTGCAGAAGGATTTCGTCGGCGAGCGCGCCGCCTTCCTGCAGGACGGCATGATGGTGACCGTGCGCCTCTATGGCGAGACGCCGATCGGCGTTTCGCTTCCCGACCAGGTCGTGCTGTCGATCACCGAGGCCGATCCCGTGGTGAAGGGACAGACCGCCGCGTCCTCCTACAAGCCGGCCATCCTGGAAAACGGCATCCGCGTCCTGGTGCCGCCCTTCATCGAGGCGGGCGAACGCATCCTGGTCGATACCAACGAGATCACGTATCTGCGCCGGGCGGATTGAGATCAAGACAGCAAGGCAATAGGGCAGTAAGGCAGTAGGGAAAAGCAGAGCGTCTGTTTCCAGCGCCTCACTCTACACATACTGCCTTATTGCCCTACCGCCCTACTGCCCTAACCAACGAAAGACCCTTCCCATGGCCCGTTCAGCCCTCCTCAACGTCATGGTCCAGGCGGCGATGAAGGCCGGCCGGTCGCTGTCGCGCGATTTCGGCGAGGTCCAGAACCTCCAGGTGTCGATGAAAGGTCCCGGCGACTATGTCAGCCAGGCAGACCGCAAGGCCGAGGACATCATCTTCGCCGAACTGTCGCGCGCGCGGCCGGGCTACGGCTTCCTGATGGAGGAGCGCGGCGCCGTCTCCGGTGACGACGACCAGCACCGCTGGATCGTCGACCCGCTCGACGGCACCACCAATTTCCTGCACGGCATCCCGATCTTCTCGGTCTCCATCGCGCTGGAGCGGCAGGGCCAGATCGTCGCCGGCGTCGTCTACAACCCGGCCATGGACGA
>JBQCHN010000332.1:0-10798 GCA_051954615.1 Mesorhizobium sp.
AAGCTGTCGATGACGCGGCGGTTCGCGGCCGAGCGGCTGGGCGTCGATCTCGACGCGGACAAGGCCGCCTATGTGTTCGTCGGCGACAGCCCGAACGATGCGCCGATGTTCGGCTTTTTCCCGAATGCCTGCGGCGTCGCCAATGTCCGGGATTTCGCCGGCCGCATCGAGGCCGAACCGGCCTTCGTCGCCGGCGGGCGCGGTGGCGCGGGATTCGTCGAGATCGCCGACATGCTGTTGGCGCGGCGCCGGCCGGGCGCAGGCTGAGCCGGGACACGGGGGACGTGGGAGGCGTCGTGCAGGGCAGGAAAGCGCAGAGCGATTGCGGAAAGGGCGCAGGCGGAAGGCGCGGCTTTGTCGTGGCCGCCCGCAGCGCCGCGTCTTGTCACCGGCGCGCCGACAATCTAGCGTTCCAGCAGGTGCACAGGAAACCAACAACTGCGCGCGGCATGGCTGGGCGTCTTGGGAGGGATACGTGCAGGCTGCCCAGGTAAGACGTTTCGTGATCTCGGATCATCCGCTGCCCTGGCTGTTGCCGCTGGTGGCGATCCTGCTCGTGTTCACGGTCTATCCGCTGTTCTACAACATCTGGCTCAGCTTCCACGAGTATGCGCCGCGCCGGCGCGCGCTCGAATATGTCGGCACCAGCAACTGGGCGCAGTTGTGGGAGGACGCCCGCTTCTGGCAGTCGCTGACCATCACCTTCGCCTATTTCGCGGTGGCGCTTGCCATCGAACTGGTGCTCGGCATGGCGATCGCGCTTCTGCTAGACAGCGACGGCTTCGGCTTCGGCTTCCTGCGCGGCCTGCTGACGATGACGCTGGTCATCCCGCCGGCCATCGCCGGCATGATGTATCTGCTGATGGAAGACCCGCAATTCGGCGTCATCAGCTACTTCCTGCAATGGGCGGGCCTGCTCGACCCGGCGCATCCGATCCTGGCGACAGCCTCCACCGCGCTTGCGGGCGTGCTGTTGCCGGAAATCTGGCAATGGACGCCGTTCATGGTGCTGATCTTCCTCGCAGGCCTTCGGGCGCTGCCGCGCGAGCCCTACGAGGCGGCGATGATCGACGGCGCATCGCAGTGGCAGATATTTCGCCGCATCACGCTGCCGATGATGTCGAAGGTGATCGCCATCGCGGTGCTGATCCGCGGCATCGACCTGTTCAGGGTGTTCGACTACGTCTTCGTCATGACCTCCGGCGGCCCCGGGACGTCGACCTATACGCTGTCGCTCTATGCCTGGCAGCAGACGTTCAGCTTCGTCAAATGGGGCTATGGCGCGACGCTCAGCCTGGTCACGCTGGCCATCATCCTGGCCGTCGCCAGCCTGTTCATCAAGGTTGCCAAGGTGAGGTGGTGAGATGAACGCTTCGGTCGCATCGCGCACGCTGCGCACGCTCGCCGCCTGGGTCGTCGTCGGGCTGTTTTTCTTCCCGATCTATTATTGGACATCGGTGGCGTTCAAATACGGCAACGACATCTTCAGCCGGCCGCCGAACCTGTTCCACTTCGCGCCGACCTTCGACAACTTCCAAAAGGTATTCGGCATCTCCCTCGGCCGCGGCGGCGTGACCGTGACGCCCGGCGGCGGCAATTTCTTCATGGCGCCGCGGCTGTGGGATTCGATCGTGGTGGCGACACTGTCGACGCTGGTGGCGATCGTCATCGCCACGCTTGCCGCCTATGCCCTGTCGCGGATGAATTTCCGCGGCCGCCATCAGTTCGTCAACTGGGTGCTGTCGACACGCATGATGCCGCCGGTCGCCGTCGCCGTGCCGATGTTCTTCATCTACAAGGGTTTCGGCCTGCTAGACACCTTTACCGGCATGGTGCTGATCCACGCGCTGATGAACCTGCCGCTGGCCGTACTGTTGATGAAGAGCTTCTTCGACGACATCCCGGCCGAGATCGACGAGAGCGCCATCGTCGACGGCGCCAGCCGCTTCACCATCTTCCGGCGCATCGTCCTGCCGATGGCCAAGGGCGGCATCGCCGCCACCGCAGTGCTGTGCTTCATCTTCTCGTGGACCGAGTTCCTGTTCGCGCTGACGCTGACGACCACCGGACTGAAAACGGTGCCGGTCGTGTCGTCGACCTTCGTCACCTCGATCGGCACGGCCTGGGGCAACATGGCGGCGCTGGGCGCGGCCTCCATCATCCCGGCATTCATCTTCATTCTGTTGGTTCAGAAGCACCTGGTGCGCGGACTCACCATGGGATCGCTGAAGCAATAGAGGGGAAAGGCTCAAATTCGCAGCCTTCGCAAACGCGAATTGAAACGGAGGAGTACACAATGAAAGACAGTATGAGAAAGGCCTACCTCGCCTCTGTCACCGACCGCTTCGTCAAGGGGCAGATGGACCGCCGTTCGTTCCTTCGCGCAGCCGGCAAGCTTGGCCTCGGCGCCGGCGCGCTCGGCATGGGTCTCGGCGCGCGCCCGTTCTGGACGATGAACCAGGCGCAGGCACAGGACCAGGAACTGAAGCCGAACGCCGACGTCATGAAGTGGCTCGCCGACGTCGGCAAGCCGTTCGCCGGCACGACGCTGAAGCTGGCGACGGAATCGACGCCGCCCTCAAACGCCATCGCCACCCAGCTGAAGCAGTATTTCGAGGAAGCCTCCGGCATCAAGATCGAGATCGAGGTGCTGCCGCTCGAGCAGGTGCTGCAGAAGCTGACGCTGGACGTCGCCTCCAGCCTCGGCACCTACGACCTTTATTACATCGACCAGAGCTGGGCGGCCAATTTCAGCCAGGACGTGTTCGATCCGCGCGAGCAGCTCAAGAACGCCGACCTGGCGATGCCGAACTACAACATCGACGACTTCCTCAAGCCGCTGGTCGACGGCATCGCCATGTACAAGGACACAATGGTCGGCGTGCCCTACGACATCCCGATCTTCATCATGCAGTATCGCAAGGACATCTGGGACGAGCTGAAGCTGCCGGCCCCGACGACGATGGAAGAGCTGCTCAACGCGTCGAAGGCCATCACAGACGCCAAGGGGCCGAACGTCTACGGCACCAGCGGCCAGATGAAGTCGGGCCACTACAGCCTCGAATGCGACTGGACGGCGTGGCTGTGGGGCCATGGCGGCTCGATCTTCGACAAGGACGGCAAGTTCTGCGGCAACGACGAGCGCGGCCTGGAGGCGATGGCCTACTGGGACAAGCTCAAGGCCACCATGCCGCCCGGCGTCAACGGCTGGACGTGGGACGGCGAAGGCCAGTCGGTGGCGCAGGGCGTCGCCGCCTCGATGCTGTCGTGGGGCGAGTTCTTCCCCTTCTTCGACGACCCCAAGGCTTCCAAGGTCTCGGGCCTGATGGAAGCGATCGTGCCGCCGAAGCCCACCACCACGCTCAGGACCGTGCAGGAAACCGCGTTCGGCGAAATCCCCGGCGTCGGCCACCAAGGCGGCTCGTCGCTGGCGGTGTCGAAATACTCGAAGGCGCCGGACGCGGCCTGGATCTTCATGCAATGGGCGACCTCAGCCGACACCCAGGCACTGATCACCGTGCTTGGCGGCGGCACCGGCCCGACGCGCACGAGCGTCTACGACGATCCGCGCGTCAAGGCCAACGCCCGCGTCGGCGCCGGCACTACGCGCCACCTGCCGGTGGTGCGCGAAACCATCGCCAACTACATGGGCTCCGAGCCGGACCTGCCGGCCTGGGCGGAAATCTCCAGCGACACGATCCCCGTCGCGCTCGGCAAGTATTTCGCCGGCCAGTCGGGCTCCGCCAAGGATACCATGGACGCCCTGAAGTCGCAGGTCGACGAGATCGTCGCCAAGGGCTGATTTCTGACCATCGGGGCGGCGCTCGCCGCCGCCCCGGCATAGCCAATCACGCAAGAGGGTATCATGGCCGACAAACCATTGGTGGCAGTGACCGGAGCAAGCTCGGGCATCGGCGAAGCCGTCGCCAAGGCATTCTCGGCCGCCGGCCATCCGGTGCTGATGATGGCGCGCCGGCTGGAGCGCATGCAGGCGCTGAACCTTCCCAACAGCATGGCCCGCAAGGTCGACGTGCGCGATCGCGCTGAAATCGCCGCGGCCGTGAAGGAAGCGGAGGAAAAATACGGGCCGGTGGACATGATGTTCGCCAATGCCGGCATTGCCCGGCTCGCCGACATCGGCCGCCAGCCGCCCGAGGAATGGGACGAGATGATCGACATCAACACCAAGGGCATGCTGAACACCGTCCATGCCGTGATGTCGGGCATGATGGCGCGCCGCCGCGGCACGCTGTTCATGATGAGCTCGATCGCCGGCCGCAAGGTCTATCCGGACCATACCGTCTATTGCGGCACCAAGTTCTTCGTCCATGCCATCTCGGAATCGCTGCGCGACTATCTTTCCGACTACGATGTGCGCGTCATCGTGCTTTCGCCCGGCGTCATCGAGACGGAAGTGCTGAGCGGCGTGCTCGATCCGACGACGCTTGCCAACTACAAGGCCAACAAGGTCAAGATGGGCGGTGGCATTGGGCCCGAGCATGTCGCGGGCCTCATGCTGCACGCCTACCAGATGCCGCAGAACGCGCTGGTCCAGGAAATCGTCATCACGCCAACCCGCCAGAAATACTGACGCACCGGTTCAGTCCCGACGCGAAGGAAAGAACGGAACACTCACATGGCGACAGTGGAATACCGCAAGATCGGCAAGTCGTTCGGATCGATCAACATCCTGCGCGACATCTCGTTCCGCATCGGCGACCAGCAGTTCGTCGTCCTGCTCGGCCCCTCCGGCTGCGGCAAGACGACCCTGCTGCGCATGACAGCCGGCCTCGAGAGCGTTTCCGAAGGCGATCTGATGATCGGCGAAAAGCGGGTCAACGACGTCCATCCGCGCGACCGCAACATCGCCATGGTGTTCCAGAACTACGCGCTCTATCCGACCATGAAGGTCTACGACAACATCGCCTTCAGCCTCGAAGTGGCGAAGATGCCGACCGCCGAGATCAAGAAGCGGGTCGAGCATGCGGCCGAGATCCTGAACCTGACGGACTATCTGCAACGTTATCCCAAGCAGCTCTCCGGCGGGCAGCGCCAGCGCGTCGCGATGGGCCGCGCCATGGTCCGCGAGCCCTCGGTGTTCCTGTTCGACGAGCCGCTGTCCAACCTGGACGCCAAGCTCAGGGCGCATATGCGCACCGAGATCCGACAGCTCCACAACCGGCTGAAGACGACCACCATCTATGTCACGCACGACCAGATCGAGGCGATGACCATGGCGGACACGATCGCCGTCATGCGCGCCGGCAAGATCGAGCAGATCGGCAGCCCCGACGAGATCTACGACCATCCCGCCAGTAAGTATGTCGCCGATTTCGTCGGCGGCTCGGCCATCAATTTCCTGCCGGGCACGATGGTCGCGGGCGCGGGTGGACCTGCCGCCGATACGGCGAGCGGCCGCATCGTGCTGGGTGGGGAGGTGTCGGCGAAGCCCGGCCAGAAGGTCATTCTCGGGTTGCGGTCGACCGACGTCAAGGTCGACGAGAACGGCCCGATCGCGGCCAGCACCGTGCTTCTGGAGCGTCTGGGCCACGACGCGCAGTTGTTCTGCAACGGCCCGGACGGGCAGTTCGTGGCGGTGGTCGAAAAGGGCCTGCGTTTCGATGAAGGCAGCGAGGTCCGCTTCGCGATCCCGCCTGCCAAGGTTCACGTCTTCGACGCAGAGACGGAAGCGCGCCTCTAGAGCCTTCGTGGTCAGGCAAGGCTGCCGTCCGGCGCATATCGAAAGGCTTGTACCGGCGGCGCCAGGCGCCGCCGCAAGGGAAAGGGTTTGTCATGAAGTCGCGCTGGTCGGACAGTGAATTCGCCACCGCCGTGGATGGCTATGTCGGCAAGGGGGTCAACCGTGACCTCGCCATCCGCACCTACACGACGCGCCTGCTCGGCGGCGATCCCGAACTGGTCCTGCATGGCGGCGGCAACACGTCGGTGAAGACCACCTTCGCCGACATGGACGGCACGGCGGTCGATGTCCTGTGCGTCAAGGGCAGCGGCTGGGACATGGGCACGATCGAACCGCCGGGCCTGCCGGCCGTCCGCCTCGATCCGCTAAAGGCGATGGTCGGCTTCGATACATTGAGCGACGACGACATGGTCATGCTGCAGCGGCGCCTGCTGATGGACCCGGCCGCACCCAATCCGTCTGTCGAAGCGATCCTGCATGCGATCCTGCCGTTCAGGCATATCGACCACACCCACGCCAACGCCATCGTCTCGCTGACCAACCAGCCGCACGGCGAAGACCTCGTGCGCGAGTTGTTCCCCGATTCAATCATCGTTCCCTATGTCATGCCGGGCTTCATCCTGGCCAAGGCCTGCGACGCCGCCTTCCGGGCCAATCCGAAAGGCGACGGCATGATCCTGCTGAAGCACGGCATCTTCACCTGGTCCGACGATCCGCGCGAGGCCTATGAGGACATGATCGCCAAGATCGACCTCGCCGAAAAACGCCTGGCGAAGGGCCGCGCCAAGCCGTTCAGGAGCGCCGCCATCCCGGCCGGCCTTGCCGATACCGCCGACATCGCGCCGATCCTGCGCGGCGCCATCGCCATCGAGGGCGCCGTCGAAGGGGCACCGAAGCGGTTCGTGCTCGAACATCGGGCGGGCGAAAAGGTGCTCGACTTCTGCAACGCTGAAAACGTCGGCAGCCTGACCCGGCGCGGCAACGCGACGCCGGAGCACGTCCTCCACATCAAGCGGTTCGGCGTGGCGCTGCCGGCGCCTTTGGCCGCCGATCTCGACGGCTGGGCCTGGACGGTGCGCGAAGCGGTGGCAAGCTATCAGGCTGAGTACAAGGCTTATTTCGAGCGTAACAACCAGCGTGCCGGCGGCGGCAAGCGCATGCTCGACGCGATGCCGCGTGTCTTCTATGTCGCCGGCATCGGCCTGTTCGCCGCCGGGGCTGCTCGCAAGAACGCGCTCGTCGCCGCCGATGTCGCAGAAGCCACCATCGACGTGATCACCAAGGCCGAAGGCATCGAATCCTTCGAGGCCCTGTCCGAGGCCGATCTCTTCGACATCGAATATTGGTCGCTGGAGCAGGCCAAACTGGCGAAGCAGGTGGAAACGCCGCTGAGCCGGCAGGTGGCGGTCGTCACCGGCGGTGCCGGCGGGCTGGGCCTCGCCGTCGCCGAGGCGCTGAAGGCGGAAGGCGCCGAGATCGCCCTGATCGACATCGCAGAAGAGGCGCTACAGCGCGAGGCGAAGCGCCTCGGCGGGATCGGCGTCGCCTGCGACGTCACAGATCCGGCGGCCGTGGACGCGGCCATCGCCAAGGTCGTCGGCCGCTATGGCGGCGTCGATATTCTCATCTCCAACGCTGGCGCCGCCTTCCAGGGCAAGCTGGTCGAAGTCGACGAAGCAACTTTCCGCAAGGCCTTCGATCTCAATTTCTGGAGCCACCACTATGTGGCTCGCGCCGTCGTGAAGGTCATGCGCAGGCAGGGAACCGGCGGCGCGCTGGTCTTCAACGTATCCAAGCAGGCGGTCAACCCCGGCGCCGACTTCGGGCCCTACGGCACGTCGAAGGCGGCGCTGATGGCGCTGATGCGCCAATACGCGGTCGAACACGGCAGCGACGGCATCATCGCCAACGCGGTCAACGCCGACCGCATCCGCACGGGCCTGATGACCGACAAGATGGTACTCGAACGCAGCAAGGCGCGCGGCGTGACCCCGGAAGCCTATATGCGCGGCAACCTCGTCGGCCGCGAGGTGACCGGCGCCGACGTGGCTGCCGCCTTCGTCCATCTCGCCAAGGCGCGGGCCAGCACCGGCGCGGTGATCAGCGTCGACGGCGGCAATGTCGCGGCGATGATGCGCTAGAGCGTGCCTCCCGAAAGTGGGAACCGGTTTCGGGACAAAGACATGCGTGAAATCAACAAGCTAAAGCGTGCGGAGCGAAGCTGAAAGATCGCGGCACGCTTTGGAGCCGGTCAAGACGAACGAGCGAGGAAAGCTGATGGCGACGATCCTGATCCTTGGCGCGGGCGTGATGGGCAGCGCGCTGGCCGTGCCCGCGGCCGACAACGGCCATACGGTGCTGCTCGCCGGCACGCCGGTCGATACCGACATCATCGCGCGCATCGGCAAGGCCGGCGGCGTGCATCCGAAGCTCGACCAGCCGCTACCCGGCAACGTCAGACCGATATCTGATGCGGGTCTCACGGACGCCGATGTCGAGGCCGCCGACATGATCGTCGTCGGCGTCAGCAGCCCCGGCATTTCCTGGGCGGTGGAGCGGCTTGCCGGTTCCATGAAACGCCCGCGCCGGATCGCCTTCGTCACCAAGGGACTGGACAAGGCCGGCTCGTCACTCATCACCCTGGCGGGGTCAGTGCCCTCGCGGCTACCGCAGATGAGCGCCTTCCTCGGCATCGGCGGGCCCTGCATCGCGCGCGAACTCGCCAACCGCAAGCCCAGCGCCTGCGTCTACGCCTGCGCCGACCGGCAGGCGGCCGACGAGTTCGCATCGCTCATGACGACAAACTACTACCGGCTTTCGACCACCGACGACGTCATCGGCGTGGAGGCCTGCGCGGCACTCAAGAATTTCTATTCGATCGGGGTGGCGGCGATGCAGACGCGCTATCCGGATTCAGCCCGCGCCGACGGGCAGTCGAAGAACCCGACCGCCGCCGCCTTCACCCAGGCGACGCGCGAGATGGCGCGCCTGTGCGAACGCTTCGGCGGCAGGCGCGACACCGCTTTCGACCTCGCCGGCCTCGGCGACCTGCATGTGACGGTGGGCGGCGGGCGCAACAGCCGCCTCGGCCACGAACTCGGCAGGAACCGCACCGTTTCCGACGTTATGGCGAAAGAGCTTGCCGGCGAAACGGTCGAGGGCATCGACACTGCCCGCATGCTGTCGGCCTGGCTACAGCCGACTCCGGGGCTCGAACCGATCGGTCCCGATCGCTTCCCGCTCGCCTGCGCCATCATCGACGCGGTGCTTCAGGATACGCCCTTCAAGTTCGATTTCGGGACGCTGACTGTTTCCTGAGGACCGGCCTCACGCATCGGCGAGGCTGTCGGCCATGGCGCGGATGACGGTGACCGCCGACGCCGCTCCCGGATCGACATGGCCGAGCGAGCGATCGCCGAGGCGTGCCGCCCTGCCCTTGGTGGCAGCAAAATTCCGGGTCGCCTCTGCGCCCTGTTCGGCCGCTGCCGCAGCTGCCGCCAGAGCGGACGGTAGGGACCCACCGGCGGCTCGCGCCTGTCTTGCGGCATCGGCGGCAGGCAGCCAGGCGTCGACCATGGTTTTTTCGCCCGGCTCGGCCTTGCCGCGATCCTGGATGCCTTTCGCCATGGCCGCGAATGCATCGACCATGTCGTCCGCCTCAAGCTTGGCCTTTCCCTTCACGGCCGCGCCCGCGCGCATGAAAGCGGTGGCATAGAGCGGGCCGCACGAGGCACCGACAGCGTTGAGAAAGGCTTTCGCCGCCGCGTTGAAGACGGCGGTGGGATCCACATCGCCGCCAAGAGCTGCGGTGGCGTCGCGGGCAGCTGCGAAGCCGAGGTCCATCGCTATGCCGTGGTCGGCGTCGCCGATGACACCGTCGAGCGCGCACAGCCGGTCCTTGTCGGCCTCGATCGCAGTGGCGACCGTCGCAAACATCGCCTTGAGCCTGTCGGTCGAGATCGTCATCAGCCAGCCCTGAACATCGCGCAGTCGCAGGGATGGTCGAGCATCGTCTGCAATTCGCCGTCGAGGCGGTGCAGGGTGATCGAGGCGCCCGCCATTTCGAGCGAGGTGCAATAATTGCCGACCCAGGTGGCATGAGTCTCGACGCCGCGATCGGCCAGCCGGGCCGCCACCCTCCGGTTCATGATGTAGAGTTCCATCAGGGGAGTGGAACCCAGCGAATTCACCAGAACGGCAACGCGGTCGCCGCGCGACGGCGCCATCTCGGCGAATATCTTGTCGATGATGTCGTCGACGATTTCGTCGGCCGTGCGCAGCGGGCCGCGCTCGACGCCCGGCTCGCCGTGGATGCCCATGCCGATTTCCATCTCGTCCGCGCCGATCTCGAAATTCGGCCGGCGGGTCTGCGGCAGCGAGCAGGGAGCGAGGGCGACACCGACCGTATAGGTCTGGTCGTTGGTCTTGCGCAGGATGCGTTCGCATTCGTCCAGCGGCAGCATCCTGTCGGCGGCAGCACCTCCCGCCTTGAAGACGAAAAAATTGCCCGCCACGCCACGACGCTTATCGCGCTGGTCGGGCGGTGCCGAGGCGACGTCGTCGGTGCTGAGCACGGTACGCACCTCGATGTCCTCCATCGCCAGCATTTCGGCCGCCATGTCGAAATTCATGACGTCGCCGGCGTAGTTGCCATAGGCGAAGAGAATGCCGGCGCCGCCGTCCACGGCCTTGGCGCATTCGACGATCGGATCGGGCGGCGGCGAGGCGAAGACGTTGCCGACGGCGCAGGCGTCGGCAAGGCCCTTGCCGACGAAGCCGAGGAACGTCGGCTCATGGCCCGAGCCGCCGCCGATGACCACTCCGACCTTGCCGGGGCGCGGCCCGTTCAGGGAGACGATAGAGCGCGGGCTGCCTTCGACCGCGCGGATATGGCGCGGATGGGCGGCAAGCACGCCTTGCAGCATCTCCTCGACGGCCTTGGCGCCATCGTTGATGATCTTCTTCGTCTGCACCGATCAACCTCCCCTTGGCGGCAGCGCGTCCGGATATACCGGCATGGGAGGCAAGGTAGCGAGGGAAAGCCGATGTGTCACGACGGCTTGTTGCCGTCCAGCCGGTCGATGGCAGCGACATTGC
>JBQCHN010000333.1:0-5242 GCA_051954615.1 Mesorhizobium sp.
GGGCGGCCGTCGCCGCGCGCCGCAGATGCATCGGAAGTTTCATAGCCCACCCTGAACGATACCAGCCGGCCCCAAACCGACTTCTCGACTTGATATCTTCTACCAAGCCTCTCCTTACCAATCCATATTTACGCCGATCTCTTGCAAGTCTTCATTATTTTTAGCACGCAAGTGTGGCCCACCGGGTACAGATATACGTCAATATACGCTGCAGCAAGAGTTTTCACAGGCACTCTACCTTCTCCGACTGCTCGGCCAAGCATATGCGGCTGACTCTGCAGAGTTTTTACGAAGAGGCTTCGTATAAAAGACCTATGTTGCCTATTCTAAAAGGCACGAGGAACTGCTGGAGCAGTGAAGCAGACTTGAACAATGTAAAGGCTTGGCGATCGTTTTCGGCAGGCCGGCCATTGTGAAACCGACACAAGCAATACCAACGTTCATTATCCGGGCGGACAGCACCCCGCGCGGACAGGCAGCCATCGGTCCTATCGCCAGCTGAAAACTACAAACGCAAAACCAGCCGCAAGCCTCGTCGGCTGCGGCTGGGCGCGAATTTCACCGTGAAATCTGCAACCGAGCCAACCCCGCTGGCTCGGTACAAATGCCGGTCACGCCATACCGAGTGCGGCCTTGTAGAGATCGAGGATCGACTCTTCTTCCTGCCGCTCGGCCTGATCCTGCTTGCGCAGCCGGACAAGCGTGCGGATAGCCTTGGTGTCGAAGCCCGTACCCTTCGCTTCGGCGTAAACTTCCTTGATATCGTCGGCGATCGTCTTCTTTTCTTCCTCAAGACGCTCGATGCGTTCGATCAAGGCGCGCAACTGGCCGGCGGCGACAGTCTGGCTGGTTTCGGTGATTTCGTCGGCCATCGTTTTTTCTCCGCATGGGGCTCGCCGCGACTCGACTGCCGCCGGCTTCGTGTTCGGGCGCTTCGATGCCCGACCGCCGCGCCCGGGTCAAGCCGAACCGGCATTGCAGTTGCCATGTCTGGCCTGCTCGCGCCGGTCTTGACGCTGGATCGGAATTTTCGCCGCCATGACGCTTGACTGCCGTTTGAATCGATCTAATTTCCGCGCGTCCCCGGCCTCAGGCGAGAACGCCCCATGCAAACGACCAACGTCCTGCAAACCGCCGTTCGCGGCCGCTGGGCGGTCGCCACGATGTTCTTCGTCAACGGTTTCCTGACCGGCAGCTGGGCGCCGCAGATTCCTGTCTTTCTCGAGCGGCTCGCCATCTCGAAATTCACGCTGGGCGTGCTGATCCTGGTCTTCGGTCTCGGCGCGCTCACCTTTATGCCGCTTTCCGGCTACCTGATGTCCCGCCACGGCTCGCGTACGGTCGTGCGCGGCTTCGGCGCGGTCGCCGTCTTCGGCCTGCTCCTGGTGGCTCTGGCGCCAAACGTCTTCCTGGCCGCGCCCGCCATGTTCCTGTTCGGCGGCCTCATCGGTGGCATGGATGTCGCCATGAACGCCAATGCCGTCGCCGTCGAGCGGCGCCTGTCGAAGGCGGTGATGTCATCCTCGCACGGCTTCTGGAGCCTCGGCGGCTTCGCCGGCGGCGGCCTCGGCGGCATCACCATCCAGGCCTTCGGCCACGTCGCCCATGCGGCGCTCGTAACCGCAGCGGCGCTCGTCCTGTTCCTCGCGGCCGCCCGCTACCTGATTGCCGAGACGAAACCCGCCATCCACGAGCACCATCGATTCACCTTGCCGCGCACAGCTACCGTCTATCTGGTCGGGCTCATGGCGCTGCTGTCGATGATTCCCGAAGGCGCGATCCTCGACTGGGCGGCCCTGCATCTCCAGCAGGAGCTTGGCGCCGACCTCGCCACGGCGGGTCTGGCTTTCGCCTTCTTCTCCGCGGCCATGTCGCTGATGCGCTTCGCCGGCGACAGTGTGCGCAACCGTTTCGGCGCCGTGACGACGCTGCGCGTGTCGAGCCTGATCGCCGCCGCCGGCATGCTTGTGGCGGCGCTGTCGCCTTGGCCCTGGCTCGCCATCGCCGCCTTCGCCTTTTGCGGCCTGGGTATCGCCAACATGGTGCCGATCGCCTTCTCGGCCGGGGGCAACCAGCCCGGCATGGCATCGGGCACGGGCATGAGCGTCGTCACCACCATGGGCTATTCCGGCATCCTGATCGCGCCTTCGGCGATCGGCTTCGCCGCCGAACACATCGGCTTTTCGCCGATCTTCATGGCCCTGGCCGGCTTCCTGGTGATCGTGTGCTTGATGGCGAACCTCGCACACACCGCCGACTTCGCGCCTCAGCCGGCGGAGTAGCGCTTCAGCTCCTCGTGGAGGAAATCGGCCACCCGGCGTATGCGCACGCTGGTGCGCACGTCGCGGTGCATGGCCAGCCACACAGGCAGCACCGGCAGCGGCAGGCCGGGAAGTACGATCTCGACGGCTGGATCGCGTCTGGCCAACGGCTCCTGCCCGATGCCGATGCCGTTTCCGGCACGAACCGCTTCCCACAGCACGATCTGGTTGTCGGTGCGCAGGCCGAATGCGCTGCGCGACAGCAACAGGCCGAACCCGGCGAAACCGCGGATGATGTCGTCGCTGCGGTCGAACCCGATGAGACGATGGCCGCGCAGATCGGCCGGCACCTGAGGGCGGCCACTCCGGTCCAGATAGGGTCCGGCCGCCGCAAGGCAGAGCGGAATGTCCGTCACCTTGCGCGCCACCAGCTCGTTCTGCACCGGCCGCACCATGCGGATGGCGATGTCGGCATCGCGCCGCAGCAGGTTCTCGACCTGGTTGGAAGCGACGACCTCGACCTCGATGCCGGGCTCCTCGACGCCGAGGCGGGCCGTGATGCCGGGCAGAACATAGGCCGCCACCACCTCGCTCGCCGCGATGCGAACCGTGCCCTCGATCGCCTCGACTGAGCCGAGCGCCAACATGGAGAAGGCGGCCGCCTCGTCCGAAACCGTCTTGCCGCGCTCGTAGAGCACCGCCCCCGCTTCCGTGAGCTCGTAGCCGCGCCGTCCGCGCCGGAACAGCGTGACGCCCAGCGCCGTCTCCAGGTCGGCGATATGACGGCCGAGGGTCGGCTGGCTGGCGCTCAGGTGACGTGAGGCGGCGGACAGGCTGCCCGCTTCCGCCACGGCGACGAAGCTCTTGATCAGGTTCCAGTCGAGATCGGCCATAAATTCATAATTGAATATCTGAAGATCATTCTTCGCCAATTTTCATTCAAAGACGACAGGATCATATCTGGGCTCCCAACACAAGAACGGAGCAAGCAAATGACCAGCATCGCCATTCTCGGCGCCAACGGCCGGCTCGGCCGCGTTGTCGCCAAAGCCTTCATCGAAGCCGGCTATGACGTCAGGGCCGTTACCCGCAGCGGCAAGCTGCCGAGAGAACTCGGCAAGGCGACCGCCGTGGCCGGCGACGCGCTGGATCGTGCCGGCCTGATCGCCGCGACGGCAGGAGCCGACATCGTCTTCAATGGGTTGAACCCCGTCTATTCCGACTGGAGCACAGCCTTGCCCATGGCTGAAAACGTCATGGCGGCCTGCCGCGCGAACGGCGCGCTGCATCTCTTTCCCGGCACCATCTACAATTTCGGCCAGCCGATGCCGCCGTTGCTGAAGGAAGACACGCCCTTCCTGCCGACCACCGAAAAGGGCCGCATCCGCGTCGCCATGGAAGCGCTGTTCCGCGCCGAGGCGGAAGCGGGCGACGTCCGTACCGTCCTGCTCAGGGCCGGCGACTTCTTCGGCGGCACCGGCACCGGTGGCTGGTTCGATACGGTGATGGCGTCCAAGATGACCAGGGGCACCTACACCGCTGCCGGGCCGGTCGATCTGGTGCACGAATGGACCTACCTGCCGGACCTGGCGAACGCCTTCGTCGCGCTGGCCGAAAACCTTGACAGGCTCGGCGCCTACGAGGCACTGCATTTCCCCGGCCACCCGGTCACCGATCTTGAGATGAAGGCGGCGATGGAACAGGCGGTCGGTCGGCCGCTGAAACTGTCCGCGCTGCCGTGGTGGGTGCTGCGCGCCGGCGGCCCGTTCGTGCCGATGTGGCGGGCGCTCGTATCGATGTCCTACCTGCGCTTCGAGGAGCACAGGCTGGTCTCCGACCGGCTGGAAGGCATCATCGGGCCGATCCCGCACACGCCTCTGGAGCAGGCGGTAGCGGCGGCGCTGATCGATCTCGGCATGGAAGTCGTTGGGATCGATTCTCCTGCACGAGCCGCCTGAGCGACAAAAGGGCGGCGCCAGCCCAGTTCGCGCCGCCTTTCGATAGGATTGAAGTGTCGGTCAGATCCGGCCCATCAGAAGCAGGATGATGACGATCACCAGGATGACGCCGACGATGCCGGACGGACCGTAGCCCCAGCCGCGCGAATAGGGCCAGCTCGGCACCGCGCCGATCAGGATCAGGATCAGAATGATGATGAGAAGGGTGCTGAGCGTCATTGAAAGGCCCTCGCTTGAAGTGTTGCAATGGCACAACAATGCGAAAGGCCGTCCGGGAGTTCCCGGACGGCCCTGTCTGTCAAGAAGCTGAAGCGTCTATTCCGCAGCCTTGGGGAAGGCCGAAGTCGCCTCGCCCTCAGGCTCCTGCGCTTCCTCAGGCGAGGTCGAAACCGCACCCTTGCCGCGCCTGAACAGCCGGCTCCACAGGCTGCGCCGCTCGCCTTCCTTGCGCTTGGCGCGGGTGAACACCATCAGCATCGACGGCGTCACGATCAGCGTCAGCACCGTGGCGAAGGACAGGCCGAAGACGATCGCCGAGGACAGCGAGATCCACCACTGCGTCGACGGCGCGTTGATGGTCGTCTCGTGGTGGAAGATCTCCAGCCCGAGGCCGAAAGCGATCGGCAGCACGCCGAGGATCGCCGACACCGCCGTCAGCACGACGGGACGGGCGCGCTCGCGGCAGGTCTGCAGCACCGCCTCCATCTTGTCCCAGCCCTCTTCGCGCAACCGGTCGTAGGTGTCGATCAGCACGATGTTGTTGTTCACCACCACGCCGGCCAGCGCGATCACGCCGATGCCTGACATGACGATGCCGAAGGCCTCGCCTGTCAGGAGCAGGCCGAGGAACACGCCGATCGTCGCCATGACGACGCAGGACAGCACCAGCCACACGCTGGTGAACTTGTTGAACTGGGCGAGCAGCACCAGGAAGATCAGGAAGATCGCCGCGCCGAACGCCTTCGACAGGAAGGCGGACGCCTCCGCGCTGTCCTCGTTCGAACCGGCAAGCTTCCAGCGCAC
>JBQCHN010000334.1:0-10249 GCA_051954615.1 Mesorhizobium sp.
GCGGCTGGGCACGCTGTTGCAGATGAACCCGCCGGTGCGCGCCGCCCGCCATCGCGACGGCGTCTGGCACGGTATCGCGCAGGGCATCGTCGACGTGCTCGGCTCCGACCACGCGCCGCACACGCTGGAGGAAAAGCAGAAGCCCTATCCGTCCTCGCCCTCAGGCATGACCGGCGTGCAGACGCTGGTGCCGGTGATGCTCGATCATGTGAATGCCGGCCGGCTCACTATCGAGCGCTTCGTCGATCTTACTAGCCACGGTCCGCAGCGCATCTTCGGCATGGCGCGCAAGGGCCGCATCGCCGCTGGCTACGACGCCGACTTCACGATCGTGGACCTGAAGCGGCGTTCCACAATCACCAACGCGCAGCAAGGCTCCAAAGCCGGCTGGACGCCGCATGACGGCCGCACTGTCACCGGTTGGCCGGTCGGCACCGTCATACGGGGCCGGCGCGTCATGTGGGAAGGCGAGATCGTCACCCCCGCGCAAGGCAGGGCGGTGGAGTTTTCCGAGGCGGTGCCCGCTGCCTGACGGCGGCGGCGTCAGTCCCCCGCCACGAAGAAGGCCCAGTGACCCTGCGGCGTGATGCCCAGCCGGTAGAAGATGTAGGCGCCGAACTGCTTCATGTCGTCGTAGTCGCCAGCGGTGACGAGCTTGAACAACTCGACCCGCTGGCGCGCATCCAGCTTGTCCAGCGGCATGGCGAAGAAATAGGGCCAGACGTAGAGGTCCTGCGGCGTTCCGGCATCGAGATGCACGTAGCCAGCATTCAGCACTTCTTCCATAATGGCAAGGATTTCCTGCCCTTCCGAATCGCCGGACAGTCCCTTCAGGAAGGCGATGGCGTCGCCGTCGATCTCGGTCAGCGAAAGCTGGGTCATGCTGTCGCCCGTGCCGATCAGCGGCCTGAGTTTCTCGATATCGCCGCTCTTGCAGGCCTCGACCAGAAGGCTGTGCATGCGCCGCACCGGTTCGGGAAGCGACTGCAGGTCATAGTGGACTTCCGGCAGCGGCTGGGCGGCCTCGGGGCGCGGATTTTCGGTCTTGCCGTCGTCCGGCTTGGCCGGCTCGACCTGTTCGGGCGCCTGCCCGTCCTCGGGCGAGGCGGGTTCGCTGCCTGTGGCAGGCGGCGCCTCGACGGGATCGGGCATCGGCACCGTCATTTCCGGCTGCGAGGCGTCCTCGCCGGCGGGCGGCGGATTGGGTGCCGGCAATTCCTCTCGCTGGATTTCGGAAAGGGCAAACGCCGGGCCGGTGCAGAGGACGAGCGGTGCCATCGCGCTCAGGGACATGGCCAGCCAGAAGCGAACGGCAAGACCTCGCCGGTTGTCTGACGGAAAAGCACGCACTGCCCGCATCTCCATGTGCCGGGCGAAAGCCCGAACGTCATTGCCTTCTCGCGATTGGGCCGCGAGCCGGTTGCCGTTCAGTGCCGCAACTGCTCGGGGCCGAACGCGCCGGCAATCACCTTTTCACGCATACGGTCGAGCAGGGCAAGGGCCGCCGTCTCGCCGTTGGTGCGCAGAATCTCGCCGAACGCCGTTTCCAGTGCCGCTTCGGCGATGATCTCGGGCTCGATGCCGGCCGAAAGCCCCTCGGCCCAGGCCTCGTTATGGCTTTCAACTGCGGTCAGGCGCTTTTCCTCCCTGACCAGGGCATCGATATCGCTGACACTGTGTTCCATACGCAACTACCACCCGTTTCAAGCAGCGATCCTTCAAATGCGGATCAAACTTGAGGCGTCCCTTTAATGTCCCGTTAAGACTCTAGCACAGGATGGCGCGACTGCACGCTGCCTTTGCCGGAAAAGTTAACGGCCCCTTAATTGCCATAACTCTTAGTTGCCATAGCGCGAAGCGATATCGCGCGACAGGGCCTCGCCCTCCTTCATGTAGCGATTGATGGCTTCCGTTGCGGAAGCGGTACACCGGCTGTAGCTGGAGCCGAAGGAACGGTAGCCGCGATTGAAGGAGGCGATGAAACGGGCGCGGCGGTCCGGGTCCGGGTTTTCCGATTCCAGCAGCTTCTCCATCTCGATGCGCCACTGGTCGCCCTTTTCTCCGCACAGGTTGCGCAGGAAATGCAGCGAGCCGAGGATTTCCGCCAGCCGCATCAGGCCGGGCTCGAACGGCGCCTCGACGGCCTCGGCGCGCACCGCCGAGCCACACAGGGCGGCGGCAAGGCAGACGCAGAGAAGGGGCGAGGCGCGCATGATTAAGCCTTTGTGGCGAAACAATTTGTCGGCTGCAAGGCGGGTCGCGGCGTTAGTCTCCGGCTTTTTCGCCGCGCGCCAGCAATTCGGTTGCGATGGTAAAGACAGAATCGGCCAGCGGCAGTGCCGCCATTTCGGCCAGCGTGTAGAAGGCGGCGGTTTCGGCGTCGTCGCTGGCCTGCGGTTCGCCGCCGGCGTGGTCGGCGCCGAAGACGGTGAGCCGATAGTCCACCGGATGACCTTCAGCCGCGCCTGCGATGAAAATGGTCTCCAGGGGACGGAAATTTCGCGCCGCGAGCGCCGTTTCCTCCATGAGTTCGCGCCGCGCCGCTTCCTCCAGCGTTTCGCCTGCCTCCACCTTGCCGCCCGGAAAGGCATAGAGTCCCTGCGACGGCGGCAGGGCGCGCTTGACCAGCAGCACCGTGGCGCCGCGCACCACGGCGACCGAAACGGCCGGAACCTCCTTGCGCGGACCTGTCATGCCAGCCATCTGCCCAAAACCTTCTGGAGGCAGCGGCCTGTGGACCGGTGCCTGTGACCGACCTTTAGCGGTTGCACTTGCGCACTTCCATCGCCACCTTGTGGCGACTACGAATTCAGAGGCGAAAATCATGTGCGGACGCTTCGCGCTGACCGCGACGCCGGACCAGACGGCGGCATTTGTCGGGCTTGGCGAGATCGAGGATTTTCCGGCGCGGTACAACATCGCGCCGACCCAGCCGATCCTTGCAATTTTGTCGGCCGGCCCGCGCGAGCCGGGCTCCAACCTGCCGGATCGCATGGCCATGCTGGTGCGCTGGGGCCTGATCCCAGCCTGGGTGAAGGACACGC
Source organism: Mesorhizobium sp. (assembly GCA_051954615.1). GTDB lineage: Bacteria > Pseudomonadota > Alphaproteobacteria > Rhizobiales > Rhizobiaceae > Mesorhizobium. The sequence continues at coordinate 3,045 of JBQCHN010000334.1, forward strand.
GCGATTTCCCGCTGCTGTTCAACGCCCGGTCGGAGGAGGCGGCCGGCAAGGCGTCCTTCAAGGCCGCCATGCGCCACCGCCGCGCCCTGGTGCCGGCGTCCGGCTTCTACGAATGGAAGAAGCAGCCGAACGGCCGCAAGGGCCAGCCCTACTGGGTGCGTCCGCGACAGGGCGGGCTCGTCGCCTTCGCGGCGCTGGTCGAAACCTATGCCGAGCCCGGCGGCTCGGAGATGGACACCGGCGCCATCCTGACGACGAACGCCAATTCCGACCTGGCCGGCATCCACGAGCGCATGCCGGTGGTGATCGGGCCGCAGGATTTCGCGCGCTGGCTGGATTGCCGCAGCCAGGAGCCGCGTGACGTGGCGGACCTCCTGCGGCCGGCTGATCCGGGATTCTTCGAGGCGATCCCGGTTTCGGAGGCGGTCAACAAGGTCGCCAACAGCGAACCGTCGATTCAGGAGCGCCATGTCGCGCCTGCTGCGCCGGCGGAGCCTGAAAAAGCGAAGCGCCGGAACCCCGGCGCCTCGGACGATCAGATGACGCTGTTTTGAGAACCCGTTTGGAAATTCTACTCCGGCGGTCATCTGACGGCGTTTTCTGCGCTTCCGTTGCTCACGGACCCAATGTCCGCTCCGCTACGGTTCTCGAAACCACCGCCATATGGCTCGCCTGAGCGAATTTCGAACGGGTCTAGGCGGCGTCGCCTTGCCTTGACCGGTTACGGTCGGAGGCCGACGTCTCAGGCCGCGCGCGGCGCGATGAATTTCTGCTCGGTCTTCTTCTTCTTTGTCACATGAAGAAGTGCGGCGGCTACCGCCGCAGGCCCGATGGCCCTGTATTGATTGGCGAGCGCCGGTTGTTTGGCGCGAACGTCCTTCTTGCTGCGTTTCATTTGCTCTGTCCCTTGTGTCCCCAGGGGAAGCTTCCCCCTTGGGCGTTGCACATGATGGGCGATTTCGCCCAAATCGTGACAGTTCTTGCAATGTAGGACCTAAATGCTCCGACACCGTGGCGGGATGCTTAACAATTTGTTTCGGCGGCTTGCCATTGGCGACTCGGACTTGACGGCAACGACGGCCAAGGCGATAAAGCGCGCGCATGGAAACGTCTTTCGCCATTTGCGGCATTTCGATTATTGGCTAGCGCACGCGCTGGTCCGGACGTTTTCGCCTCATCTTGATTGACAGGACAAACGCCCCGGCCAGCAGGCCGAGGGAGCTTTATGTCCGGTTTCAAGGGACTTCGCCTTTACAACACCCTGACCCGCGCGAAGGAGGACTTCGTCCCCATCGATGCGGACAGTGTGCGCATGTATGTCTGCGGGCCGACGGTCTACGATTTCGCCCATATCGGCAATGCGCGGCCCGTCATCGTCTTCGACGTGCTTTACCGCCTGCTGCGCCATCTCTACGGCGCCGACCACGTAACCTATGTTCGCAACATCACCGACGTGGATGACAAGATCAACGCGCGCGCCTTGCGCGATTTCGGTGCCGAGATCGGCGCCGGCACCCTCACGCTCAACGAGGCGATCCGCCGCGTCACCGAAAAGACCGCCGACCAGTTCCACAAGGATGTCGCCACCCTTGGCTGCCTGCCGCCGACGGTCGAGCCGCGTGCCACCGAGTTCGTCCAGCCCCGTGCCGACGGCAAGACCGACATGATCGGCCTGATTCAATCTCTCATCGAGCGCGGCCATGCCTATGAATCGAATGGCGAAGTGCTGTTCGACACGGCCTCCATGCCGGACTATGGCCAACTGTCCAAGCGGCCGCTGGACGAGCAGCAGGCCGGCGCACGCATCGCGGTGGACGCGCACAAGAAGAACCCGCAGGATTTCGTCCTGTGGAAGCTGTCCTCGCCGGAGGAGCCCGGCTGGGAGTCGCCGTGGGGCAGGGGCCGTCCCGGCTGGCACATCGAATGCTCGGCCATGTCGTCGGCCTATCTCGGCGAGGTGTTCGACATCCATGGCGGCGGGCTCGACCTGATTTTCCCGCACCACGAGAACGAGATCGCCCAGTCGCGCTGCGCCCATGGCACGCATGCGATGGCGAATGTCTGGATGCACAACGGCTTCTTGCAGGTGGAAGGCCAGAAGATGTCCAAGAGCCTGGGCAACTTCTATTCCATTCACGAATTGTTGGAGACCGAGACGTTCGGCGGCCGCAAGTGGCCGGGCGAGGTGCTGAGGCTCGCCATGCTGATGACGCACTATCGCGAGCCGATCGACTTTTCCGTGCGCAAGCTGGAGGAAGCCGAGAACACCCTGCGCAAGTGGAAGCGCGCCGCCGATCTGGCTGACGGTCGCGAGGCGGCCGTTCCCGCCGCCGTCCTCGAAGCCTTGTCCGACGACCTCGCCACCTACACCGCCTTCCAGGCGCTGACGCTACTGGCGGGCGAAGCCGGTGAGGACGTCGCTGCCGCGTCGGCGGTGAAAGCGGCGCTCGCTTTCCTCGGTTTTGAAACCGGAGCGGCTGAGGTCGACGAGAAGGCCGTCGCCGCGGCGATCGCCCGCCGTCTGGCGGTGATCGCGGCGAAGGACTGGGCAGAGGCCGACCGCATCCGCGACGAATTGCTGGCTCAGGGTATCCAGCTGAAGGACGGCAAGGATCCGGCGACGGGTGAGCGCATCACCACATGGGAGGTAAAGCGATGATCGACCATACGGGCATTGCGGTGAAGGATTTCGATGCCGCCAAACGGTTCTACGACGCAGCGCTGGCGCCCCTCGGCGCATCGCTGGTGATGATGGTGCCGGAGGAATACACTGGCGGCGTCAAGGTCGGCGGCTACGGCTACGACCGGCCGCAGTTCTGGCTGCACGAGTCCGGCGAGCCGGGGCCGGGCCGGCATTATGCCTTCACGGCAGACACCCGCGCCGAAGTGGACGCCTTCCACGAGGCGGCGGTTGCTGCGGGCGGCCGCGATAACGGCAAGCCCGGTATTCGCGCGCACTACCATCCCAACTACTACGGCGCCTTCGTCTTCGACCCCGACGGCAACAACATCGAGGCCGTCTGTCATAATCCGGAGTGAGATGCGATGAGCCTCGACAACAGGCCAACCTATTCCGGCGGCTGCCAGTGCGGCGCCGTGCGCTTCCGCGTCGAGGGCGCGCTGGGCGACGCCTCGGTCTGCCATTGCCGCATGTGCCAGAAGGCGTTCGGCGCCTTCTACGCGCCGCTGGTCTCGGTGCGCGGTGCGCGGCTGGAATGGACGCGCGGCCGGATGAGCACCTTCCGCTCGTCCAACCATGTGAAGCGCGGCTTCTGCAACAAATGCGGCACGCCGCTCGCGTTCACCGCGCCGGACGGCACCGCACTTGCCATCGGCGCCTTCGACCATCCCGAGGAGATCGTGCCGGCGATCCAGTGGGGCACGGAAGCGAAGCTTCCCTATGTCGATGCCATCGGCAGCCTCCCGCAGGAGGAGACGATGGCCGACCTCGGCGAAGCTCCCTATCTCGCCGACCTCGTCTCCTACCAGCATCCCGACCACGACACCGAAACCTGGCCGCCAAAGAAAGAAGCATCGAAATGACTTTGCGCACCCTCTATCCCGAGATCGAGCCGTTCGAGACCGGCATGCTCGATGTCGGCGACGGCCACACCATCTACTGGGAGCGCGTCGGAACGAAAGGCGCCAAGCCGGCGGTGTTCCTGCATGGCGGGCCGGGCGGCGGCGTTTCGCCCAAGCAGCGGCGCCAGTTCGATCCGAAGCTTTACGACGTGATCCTGTTCGACCAGCGCGGCTGCGGCAGGTCCACCCCCTATGCCTCGCTGGAGAATAACACGACCTGGCATCTGGTCGCCGACATCGAGCGGCTGCGGCAAATGTGCGGCTTCGACAAATGGCTGGTCTTCGGCGGTTCGTGGGGCTCCACTCTGGCGCTCGCCTATGCCGAGACGCACCCCGAGCGGGTCAGCGAACTGGTCGTGCGCGGCATCTACACGCTGACGCGGGCCGAGCTCGAATGGTACTACCAGTACGGCGTGTCCGAAATGTTCCCGGACAAGTTCGAGCGTTTCCAGGCGCCTATCCCCGAAGCCGAGCGCGGCGACATGATGGCCGCCTACCGCAAGATCCTGACCGGCAATGACAGGCAGAAGCAGGGCGAGGCCGCCATCGCATGGTCGAGCTGGGAAGGCCAGACCATCACGCTGCTGCCGGAGCCCGAAACCAGCGACCGCTTCGCCGAGGCCGACTACGCGCTGGCCTTCGCCCGCATCGAGAACCATTATTTCGTCCATGGCGGCTGGTTCGAGGAAGGCCAGCTGCTGCGCGATGCCGGCAAGCTGAAGGACATCCCGGGCGTCATCGTCCATGGCCGCTACGACATGCCGTGCCCTATGAAATACGCCTGGGCCCTGCACAAGGCGTGGCCGAAGGCGGAGTTCTTCCTCGTCGAAGGCGCCGGCCATGCCTTCACCGAGCCGGGCATCCTCGACCGGCTGATCTACGCCACGGACATGTTCGCGGGGAAGAAATGACTTTGGCCTTCAGCCAGGCGCGACGACCATGAAAGAACGCCTCTACCTGTTCGACACCACCTTGCGCGACGGCCAGCAGACGCCGGGCATCGACTTTTCCGTCGAGGACAAGACGGCAATCGCCCGGCTGCTGGACGACTTCGGCATGGACTATGTCGAGGGCGGCTATCCGGGCGCCAACCCGACTGACACGGCCTTCTTTTCGCAGAAGCGGACGCGCGGGGCGAAGTTCGTCGCCTTCGGCATGACCAAGCGCGTCGGCGTCTCGGCCTCCAACGATCCGGGCATCGCTGCCCTGATGCAGGCGAAGTCGGATGCCGTCTGCTACGTTGCCAAGAGCTGGGACTACCATGTGCGCGTCGCGCTGGGCTGCACGGAGGAAGAGAACCTCGATGCCATCCGTGCTTCCGTCGAGGCGGCCTGCGCTGCGGGCAAGGAGCCGATGGTCGACTGCGAGCACTTCTTCGACGGCTTCAAGGCCAATCCCGCCTATGCGCTGGCCTGCGCCAAAGCGGCCTTTGAGGCCGGTGCGCGCTGGGTGGTGCTGTGCGACACCAACGGCGGCACCCAGCCCTCGGAGGTGCGCGCCACGGTCGGCAAGGTGATCGCCGCCGGCATTCCCGGCGAGAATCTCGGCATCCACGCCCATGACGACACCGGCCAGGCGGTGGCCAATTCGCTCGCGGCAGTGGAGGCCGGCGTGCGCCAAATACAGGGTACGCTGAATGGCATCGGCGAGCGCTGCGGCAACGCCAACCTCATTACGCTGATCCCGACGCTGATGCTGAAACCCGCCTATGCCGAGCGCTTCGAGCTCGGCATTTCGGCCGAGCAGCTTGCCGGCATATCGCGCCTTTCCCGCGCCTTCGACGAACTGCTCAACCGCGCGCCGGAGCCGCAGGCGCCCTATGTCGGCGTTTCCGCTTTCGCCACCAAGGCGGGTATCCATGCCTCGGCGCTGGCCAAGGACCCGGCGACCTACGAGCATGTGCCGCCCGAGACGGTCGGCAACCGCCGCCGCGTCATGGTGTCGGACCAGGGCGGCAAGGCCAATTTCCTCGCCGAACTGAAGCGGCGCGGCATCGACGTGCCGAAGGACAACCATCGGCTGGATGCGCTGATCGCCGTCGTCAAGGAGCGCGAGTCGGAAGGCTATGCCTACGAAGGCGCCGACGCCTCCTTCGAGCTTCTGGCGCGGCGCATGCTGTCGGGCATTCCGGAATTCTTCGCCGTCACGTCCTTCCGCTGCATGGTCGAGCGGCGCTTCGATGCCAACGGCCATGTGAAAACCGTCTCGGAAGCCATCGTGAAGCTGCTGGTCGACGGCGAGGAAAAGATGTCGGTGGCGGAAGGCCACGGCCCGGTCAATGCGCTGGATATTGCGCTCCGCAAGGACCTTGGCCGCTATCAGGCCGAGATCGCCGACCTTGAGCTCGCCGACTACAAGGTGCGTATCCTCAACGGCGGCACCGAGGCGATCACCCGCGTGCTGATCGAATCGCACGACGGCACCGGCGCCCGCTGGTGGACGGTCGGCGTCTCCGACAACATCATTGACGCTTCGTTCCAGGCGCTAATGGATTCCATCGTCTACAAGCTGATGAAGAACCGCGAGATGGCCGGGCTGGTGGCGGCGGAGTAGGGCCATGGCGCCAGCTTCCTCCCTTGAGGGGGTGAGAAGCGGTCCGCGTAGCGGACGAAAAGCCGACTGTTTGGCTTTTCGAGAGACGAACGCCTGAAGCGGCGCCAGCGTCCCCCTCCTCCCTGAGGGGGAAGGCGGCGAACTTCTTCGTTGCCACGCCCGGATTTTCGTCCGTCTGGCCATTGTCAAAGAACTGACCTCGGTGGGCTGAGGTCGGGAAGCGGGCGCGGTGGCCGTGCCTGCTAAGTAAATAATGGCGCGGCTTCCCGCGCCCGCCGGCGATTTCTGTTCCCGTCCGTTCCGCTTCACCGCAGCTCACGATGGCGGCATTTGCGCCGACACCGGCCGATGGCTTGCAGCGCTCGTCCAGCGCACACGGGCCGTAATACCCCCAGGGGAACCCTTGGACGGAACCTCCCCGGCCGATCGCCTACGTTTGACGACCGGCGGAGGCGCCGGCTCCCCGCCACGCAATCACCGTCATGACCGGTGTTCCCGCGCGGGACGCTGGGGCCAAGTCTGGGGCGGGTTCAAAGGACGGGGATAAGTTTCGGGAAGATTTTTTTTGGAGAATTGTGGAGGGCAACGTTAAAGCCACCCATCGCCAAAAATCCATTGAGCCATCAGAAATTTGCGATGGTATCGATGCCTGCTCTGGGCCATAGGGTTAGGCCATGACCGCGCAAGCACTTTCAGCCGACACCGACAACGGCGCCCGCCGGGGCTTCGTGCTGGCCCTCGTGGCCTATTTCCTGTGGGGTCTGCTGCCCTTCTTCATGAAGGCGGTGGCCCACCTGCCGCTGGCCGAGGTGATCGCGCACCGCATCGTCTGGTCGCTGCCGATCGCCGCCGCCGTGTTGGTCTGGCTCGGCCGGACCGCCGATTTCAAGGCCGCTCTGCGGTCACCGCGCATGCTGGGCATGGCCGCGCTGACGGCGGTGCTGATCACCATCAACTGGAGCATCTACGTCTGGGCGATTGCCGTGGACCGCACCGTCGAGACGGCGCTCGGCTACTACATCAATCCGTTGGTCAGCGTCTCGGTCGGCGCCATCTTCCTCGGCGAGCGG
>JBQCHN010000335.1:0-2576 GCA_051954615.1 Mesorhizobium sp.
CGATGCGGTTCTGGCCAAGGCGGCCTGCGACCCGGCGGCGATCAAGCTCGTTTCCATGTCCACCACGCTCGCCACCAACGCGCTGGTCGAAGGGCAGGGCGGGCGCGTCGCGCTGGTCATGGTCGGCTTCGGCGAGGACGATCTCGCCCGCGACGGCCTGAAGGGTGCGCTGGGCGCCGATCCGGTGGTGTTCTGTCCAGGCGGCCATGACGTGCATGGCAACGCCGCCGATCTCGACCTTGCCGCGCTGGAGGCGGCGCTGCCCGAACTGGCGGAGACGGTTTCGGGCTTCGCTGTCTGCGCCTATTTCGCCACCCGCAATCCCGAACACGAGCTTGCCGCCCGCGACCTGATCCGCGAACGCAGCGGCCTGCCGGTCACCGCCAGCCACGAGCTGTCGGCCAAGCTCGGCGGCCCGCGTCGGGCGCTGACGACGCTGCTCAATGCGCGGCTGATCTCGATGATTGACCGGCTGGTTGCGGCGACGGAAGGTTTCCTCGAAAAACGCGGCATCGCCGCACCGCTGATGGTGGTGCGTGGCGACGGCGCGCTGGTCTCGGCCGCCTTCGCCCGCCAACGGCCCATCGAGACGATCCTGTCGGGACCGGCGGCCTCGCTGGTCGGCGCCCGCCACATGACCGGGCTGGACAACGCCATGGTATCGGATATCGGCGGCACCACCACCGACGTCGCGGTGCTGGACAAGGGCAGGCCCCGCCTCGATCCCGAAGGCGCCACCGTCGGCGGCTTCCGCACCATGGTGGAGGCGGTCGCCATGCGGACCTTCGGCCTTGGCGGTGATTCCGAGGTGGCGTTCCAGGAAGGCGTGCTGGACCCGCGCCTGGTGCTCGGGCCTCGCCGGCTGGTGCCGCTGTCGCTGTCGGCCGTCACGCATGGCGCGACCGTCATCCGGGAACTGGAGCGGCAGTTGCGCGCGCCGAACGCCGGCCGCATGGACGCCCGCTTCGCCTTCCGCACCGGCATCCCCGAGCGCTTCGCCGCCGGGCTCGGCCGTTCCGAGGCGAAGCTCTACGAGGCGATCACCGCCATCCCGCAGCCGCTCGACCTGCTGCTTTCCTCCAACGCCCAGAACGCGACGCTGAAAAGGTTGGTGGCGCGCGGGCTGGTCCACATATCCGGCTTCACGCCTTCGGACGCCGCGCATGTGCTCGGCCGCCAGGCGAACTGGAACGGCGAGGCCGCCCGCCTCGGTGCCGAACTGTTCGCCCGCAAGCGCGACGGCCGCGGCCAGGCCGTCGCGGATTCGCCGGAAGCCTTCTGCGCGCGCGTTTTGCGGGCCGTCACCCGCTGGTCGGCCGAATACATACTGGAAACCGCCTTCGCCGAGGACGGGCTGGACGGCGCCGGCACCGTGGCGCATGCGCTGGTGCAGCGCGCCGTCGATGCCTATCCCGGCATCGCCCGCCTGGCTGTCTCGCTCGATCGTCCGGTCATCGGCCTCGGCGCTTCGGCGCCGCTGCACTATGCCGGCCTTGCCGCGCTGCTCGGCAACGCCTGCATCGTGCCGGAAGACACCGACGTCGCCAATGCGCTGGGTGCCGTCGTTGGCCAGGTGCGCGTCACCGTCGAGGCGCGCGTCAGCCAGCCCAAGATAGGGCAGTTCCGCCTGTCCAGCGACAGCGGCATCGTCGATTTCGAGGAGGAGGACCCGGCCGTCGCTGCCGCCGAGGCCGAGGTGCGGTCGCTGGCTGAAAGCCGCGCCGCCGAAGCAGGAGCGGACGAGGTCGAGATATCGGTGTCGAAGGAGTTCCGCGTCTCGATCGTCGAGGGGCAGCGCATGTTCGTCGAGGCCGAGATCGTCGCCGTCGCGTCGGGCCGCCCGCGCATCGCGGCGTAAGCGCGGGCGCTGGAACGATAGGATAATTGACCCCGGACCGCGAGCGTGCCAAAGGCCCGGCACGACTTGCCGCTTTTCTCCGGCGGCTTTCTTGGAGACTGAGTTAAATGACCGACCGCATCGAGATCGCAGGCCTGCGCATCGCCCCCGAACTGCACGACTTCGTCGTGAACGAGGCGGCGCCCGGCACCGGCGTCGATGCCGCCGCCTTCTGGAACGGCTTCGCGGCCATCGCGCACGATCTGGCGCCGAAGAACAGGGCGCTGCTGAAGACGCGCGACGAGATCCAGGAAAAGATCGACGCCTGGTACAAGCAGAACGGCGCGCCCGTCGATATGGCCGCCTACAAGGGCTTCCTGAAGGAGATCGGCTATCTGGTGCCGGAGGGGCCGGCCTTTGCGGTGAAGACCGAGAATGTCGATCCCGAGATCGCCACCATAGCCGGTCCGCAGCTCGTCGTGCCGGTGATGAACGCGCGCTATGCGCTCAATGCCGCCAACGCCCGCTGGGGCTCGCTCTACGACGCGCTCTACGGCACCGACGCCATCCCCGAGACGGACGGTGCGGAAAAGGGCAAGGGCTACAATCCCAAGCGCGGCGAGAAGGTCATCGCCTGGGCCAAGGCTTTCCTCGACCAGTCCGCGCCGCTGGCGTCCGGCTCGTGGAAGGATGTGACCGGCATGTCGGTGTCGGGCGGCGCGCTTGCGCTGAGGACGGC
>JBQCHN010000336.1:0-7229 GCA_051954615.1 Mesorhizobium sp.
GCATCCCGCCAAGGCGGCCAAAATGCAGCGCAACTGCGGCATGACGATGGCACGCGGCCGCGCTTTGCATCGGTTAAGGTTAGTCGATCGTTAACGCCTGTGGTGCACAGTTCCCGATCAGGGTCGCGGGGAGGCCCGATCGTGTATTGGCGGGGATGGAATGACGAAGGCGCACGATAGGCCGGAAGCCGGCCACACGCTTTCCGGTGAGGCGCTGCGCGAATTCCTGGATGCCGGCTGCGACTGGCTGTGGGAAACCGACGCGGAATTGCGCTTCTCCTGGTTGTCGGACAACTACCGCGAGGCCACGGGCATCGATCCCGCCCAGGTGATCGGCCGCTTCCGCTTCGATTTCCTCAAGGCCGTGCTTGCGGGTAGCCGAAGCGCCGCCGCGCATCTCGAAGATCTGCAGGAACGCCGACCGTTCCGCGATTTCGTCTACGAGCTTGGCGGCGGCAAACCCGAATGTCGCTGGATATCGACCTCCGGCGTGCCCCGCTTCGATGCGGAAGGCCGTTTCGTCGGCTATCGCGGCGTCGGCCGCAACGTCAGTGCCATGGCGAGCGCGTTCGGCGAACTGAAGGGGGAGGCCAAGGAGACGTCGCCCGTCGCCGGGGAGGTCGACCGCGACCTGCTGTTCGACCTGCAGCGTACGATCGATGCCATGACGATGGGCATCGTCATCCTCGATGCCGACCTCAAGGCGGAACTCGTCAATCGCGCCTTCTACGACATCTGGAAGGTGACGACGGAGCAGGTCGGCATCGGCGATCCGTTCCGTGCCCTGATGGATGTCAATCGCCACAACGGCATCTACGACGTCGCCGACGACCGCTGGGAAATCTACGTCGCCTCACGGCTGACGGAGATCCGAGCTGGAGACGTCGCGCCACGCGAGTTCCGCCGGGCCGACGGCTGCGTCATGATCTATTCCGTGACCGCGCTTTCCGGCGGCAAGCGGCTGATCTCTTACTACGACGTCACCGAACTGAAGGAGCGCGAGGCCGAACTCGCCGAGGCCCTGGAGAAGGCCAAGCTCGCCGAAGCGGTGATCGACAGCGTGCCGAACCCGATGTTCGTCAAGGACGAAAACCTCCGCTACGTCCTGGTGAACCAGGCCTTCGCCGATTTCTTCGACACCACGCCCGACAAGGTAGTCGGCCAGAGCGACGCCAGCCTCGTGCCGGCGCACGAGCAGGGCTTGTTCGAAGACGACGAGCGGAGGGTCCTGGAAACCGGCGAGATCTACGAGGTCCAGACGGCCCACGTCCGCAACGGCGCCGAGGTCTATCGCATCGTGCGCAAGAACAGGGTCGGATCGGCCAGCGGCAAGGCCTATCTCGCAGCGTCGATCTTCGACGTGACCGAGCTGAAACGGCGCGAGACGGAGGCCGAGGAGGCAAGGCAGCGCCTGGCCAGCGTGCTGGAATCGCTGCCGGCCGGCGTCATCATCTACGACCGCGACGATCGGTTCGTGCTGGCCAACCGCAAGCTGCAGGAATCGCAGCCGGAAATGACGGCCGCATGGGTGCCGGGCTCGACATTGCGGCAGGCGATGGAGATCGGGCATCGGGCCGGCTATTTCCGCAACAGCGGCGATCCGGCGCTCGACGCGCTCTACGACAGCGATCCGGAAGGCTGGCTGGACAGGCGGGTGGCGCTGTATCACGGCCCCAGGCGGGTTTCGGAGCGACGCAATCCGGACGGGCGCTGGTATCAGGCCTACGATGCCCGCACCGAGGACGGCACCTTCATCGGCGTGCGCGTCGATATTACCGAGCTGAAGGAACGCGAGCAGGCGCTGCGGGAGTCGATGCGGGAGAACGAGGTGTTCCGCTCGCTGATCGACAACGTGCCGGTGTCGATCTACGCCAAGCGTTCGGACCTCAGGCTCTTCTACGTCAACAAGGGCTGGTGCGACCTCACGGGCATCTCCAAGGAAGAGGCGATCGGCAGGACCGACATCGAGGTCTTCGGCGCCGACGGCGAAGCCTTCGTGGCGGGCGATCTCGCCGTGCTTCGCTCCGGCGAGACGCAGGAAGTCGAGGAGACGGTGACGTCGGACGATGGTTCCGTGCGCCACCAGTTCGCCCGCAAGGGCGCGATGATCGCCTCCGACGGCTCGCTCTACCTGATCGGCTCGACCACCGACATCACGCTGCTGAAGCAGCGCGAGGCGGAATTGCAGCGGGCCGAGCAGCGCGCAGTGCTGGCCGACCGCGCCAAGTCCGAATTCCTCGCCAATATGAGCCACGAGATCCGCACGCCGATGAACGGCGTGCTCGGCATGGCCGAATTGCTGGCGAAATCGGAACTGGACGCCAAGCAGCGCACCTTCACCGACATCATCGTCAAGTCGGGCAACGCACTGCTCACCATCATCAACGACATCCTCGACTTCTCCAAGATCGACGCCGGCCAGCTCGTGCTCGACCCCGCGCCGTTCAGCCTGGCGGAAGCGATCGAGGACGTGGCGACGCTGGTCTCGACGCGGGCGAAGGAAAAGGACCTGGAATTGATCGTGCGCGTGGAGCCGGGACTGGACTCGATGTTCGTCGGCGACGTCGGGCGCATCCGCCAGATCGTCACCAACCTGCTCGGCAATGCGGTGAAGTTCACCGACGAGGGCCATGTGCTGGTGGACGTCACCGGCCGCAGGATGCCGTCCGGCACCCGCCTGACCATTTCGGTGACCGATACCGGCATCGGCATTCCACCGGACAAGCTCCGGCAGATCTTCGAGAAGTTCAGCCAGGTCGACGCCTCCTCCACCCGTCGGCACGAGGGCACGGGGCTGGGGCTTGCCATCACCTCGCGGCTGGTCGACCTGATGGGCGGCGAGATTGGTGTCGAGAGCGACGAAGGCAAGGGCTCGACTTTCTGGTTCACGGTGACGCTGCCGAGCGCCGCCGAACAGGGCGCACGTCGCATCATGCCCATCGACGTCAGCGGCGCGCGCGTGCTGATCGTCGACGACAACGCCGTCAACCGCTCGATTCTGAGCGAGCAGATGGCGTCCTGGGGGTTCGATTCCTGTGCGGCCGAAAGCGGCACGGAAGGGCTCAAGGTGTTGGTGGCCGCCGCCGCTTACGGCCTGCCGGTGGACTGCATCGTGCTCGACTACCAGATGCCCGGCATGTCGGGGCTGGAAATGGCGCGCATCGTGCGCGCCACCGAAGGCCTGGCGGGCACGCCCATCATCTTGCTGACCTCGGTCGACCAGTCGCTCGCCGGCTCCAGCTACCGCGAGCTCGGCATCGATGCCCAGCTGATCAAGCCGGCGCGCTCCTCGGCGCTGCTGGAAACGCTGGTCGCCACCATCCAGCGTCATCATGCCGTCGCCATGCACCAGCAGCAGGAAGAGCCGGCGCCGTCCGACGATGCCACCCCGGCCGCCGCGAGTACGGCGCAACCTGCCCCCCAGCGCGCGCCTGCGACGGAGCGGGCGATGCTGGCCCCGCCACCGGCACGGCCGCGTCCGGCCGTTGCCGAGGGCGCAGGGCTGGATATCCTTGTGGCGGAGGACAACGAGGTCAACCAGCTCGTCTTCACCCAGATCCTCGGCGAAACCGGCTTCAGCTTCGAGATCGTCGGCAACGGCCGCAAGGCGCTGGAGGCCTGTTTCAAGCTCAAGCCCCGCATGATCCTGATGGACGTGTCGATGCCGGAGATGAACGGCCTGGAAGCCACCGGCGAGATCCGCCGGCGCGAAGAGATCGAGGGCACGCACGTCCCCATCGTCGGCGTCACCGCGCATGCGCTGAAGGGCGACCGCGAGCGCTGCATCGAGGCCGGCATGGACGATTACCTGCCCAAGCCGATCAGCCCCAAGGCGCTGGCCGAGAAGGTAGAGCGCTGGCTGGGCGGCAGGGCCGACACGCAGCGCCGCGCCTGACCAGAGTCCATTCGCGATGCGGAAACCGTGCGGGGCGACCCGCGCGGGGCGTTTGTGCGGTGTCAAACGGCCGACACGAAACTGTCATGCGACTGTAACACAGCGGGTCTATGGCCTCACCGGGCGCCGCCAAAAGGCGTCGAGAGACCAATCCGAACAGGAGCAGGCCACATGAGACATTTCACCCGCTCGGCGGTCGCCGCGATCGCCATCACTGCGGCATCCTTCGCTTTCCCGGCCCTGGCTGCCGACATCTCCGGCGCCGGCGCGACCTTCCCCTATCCGATCTATGCCAAGTGGGCCGACGCCTACAAGAAGGAGACGGGCATCGGCCTGAACTACCAGTCCATCGGCTCGGGCGGCGGCATCAAGCAGATCAAGGCCAAGACCGTGACGTTCGGCGCCTCGGATGCGCCGCTGAAGGGCGAGGACCTCGAGGCGACCGGCCTCGTGCAGTTCCCGATGGTGATGGGCGGCATCGTGCCGGTCGTCAACATCGAAGGCGTCGAGCCGGGCGCCCTGGTGCTCGACGGCGCCACGCTGGCCGACATCTTCATGGGCAAGATCACCAACTGGAACGATCCGGCCATCGCCAAGCTGAACCCCGATGCCAAGCTGCCCGACATGGCCATCGCCGTCGTGCACCGCTCGGACGGCTCGGGCACGACCTTCAACTTCGCCAACTATCTCGCTGCCACCAATGGCGAGTGGAAGGAAAAGGTCGGCGTCAACACCGCGCTGGAATGGCCTGTCGGCATCGGCGCCAAGGGCAATGAAGGCGTCGCCAACAACGTCGCCCAGACCGGCGGCGCCATCGGCTACGTCGAATATGCCTACGCCAAGCAGAACAAGCTGATCTACACCGACCTGATCAACAAGGAAGGCAAGAAGGTCGAGCCGACCGCTGCCTCGTTCCAGGCGGCCGCCTCCAACGCGGACTGGAACTCGGTTCCGGGCTACGGCGTGATCCTCGGCGACCAGCCGGGCGCCGAATCCTGGCCGATTACCGCCGCCACCTGGATCGTGCTCTACAAGAAGCCCGACGATGCCACGGCCACGGCCGAGGCGCTGAAGTTCTTCTCCTGGGCCTACGCCAAGGGCGACGATGCCGCCGCCGAGCTCGATTACGTCGCGATGCCCGACTCCGTCGTGAAGAGCGTCGAGGAGACCTGGGCCAAGGAAATCGTCGACGCGGACGGCAAGGCGCTGTTCCCGGCGACCAACTGATAGCCACGGTCGGCGGGACCGGATCTCCGGTCCCGCCTGCCTGACCTTGCTTGCGCAAACCGATCGGGATTGGCTGGATGACCCTGGTAGCAACGGCGAATTCGTCGAGTGAAGGCAGAGCCTTGCGCGAGCGCGAGGCGACGGTGCGCCGCTTCGCGCTGACCGATCTCATTTTCCGCAGCGTGGCCAAGGGTTCGGCCATCCTCGTGCTCCTGATCCTCAGCGGCGTCGCCGTCTCGCTGATCGTCGGCGCCTGGCCGGCGCTGTCGAAGTTCGGCCCCGCTTTCATCGGCACCGAAAGCTGGAACCCGGTGACCGAGAATTTCGGTGCGCTGGCGCCGATCTACGGCACGGTCGTCACCTCGGCCATCGCCATCCTGATCGCCGTTCCGATCGGCATCGGCATCGCCATCTTCCTGACCGAACTCTGCCCACGGCCGCTGCGCCGGCCGATCGCCATCGCCGTCGAGCTTCTGGCCGGTATTCCTTCCATCATCTACGGTATCTGGGGCCTGTTCGTCTTCGCCCCGTTCCTGCAGCGCACGGTGCAGCCTTTCATCATCTCCGTCTTCCATGACGTCCCGGTGCTGAATTCGCTGTTCGCCGGTCCGCCCTACGGCATCGGCATGCTGACCTCGGCACTGATCCTGGCGATCATGGTGCTGCCCTTCATCACCTCCATCACCAAGGACGTGTTCGACACGGTGCCGGCGGTGCTGAAGGAATCGGCCTACGGCGTCGGCTGCACCACTTGGGAGGTCATGCGCCGCATCGTCATTCCCTATACCCGCGTCGGCATCATGGGCGGCGTCATGCTGGGCCTCGGGCGCGCGCTCGGCGAGACCATGGCGGTGACCTTCGTCATCGGCAATGCGCATCGCGTTGCAGCCTCGCTGTTCGCGCCCGGCACAACGATCTCGGCCACCATCGCCAACGAGTTCACCGAGGCCGACGGCGAGATCTACACCTCCTCGCTGATCGCGCTCGGCCTGATCCTGTTCGTCATGACCTTCATCATCCTCGCCGCCGCCCGCTACATGCTGTTGCGGATCGAGCGCCGCGCCGGAGCCTGACCGATGTCCGCTGCCGCCTCCTCGCTCTATAGCCGCCGCAAGGCCCGCAATTCGGTGATGATGACGCTGTGCGTCGTCGCGGCCGGCATCGGCCTCGCCTGGCTGGCGCTGATCCTCGGCGCGCTGCTGTGGAAAGGGCTCGCCGGCCTCAACCTCGCCGTCTTCACCGAGATGACGCCGCCGCCCGGTGAAGCCGGCGGCCTGTTGAACGCCATCGCCGGCTCGGTCGCCATGACCGTCATCGCCGTCGTCGTCGGCACGCCGGTCGGCATCCTCGCCGGCACCTACATGGCGGAATACGGCCGCTTCTCGAAGATCACCGTGGTGGTGCGCTTCATCAACGACATCCTTCTGTCGGCGCCGTCGATCATCATCGGCCTGTTCATCTACGAATTGATGGTGCGGCCGATGGGCCATTTCTCGGCGCTGGCGGGTGCGGTGGCGCTCGCCATGCTGGTCATCCCGGTGGTGGTGCGCACCACCGAGGACATGCTGAACCTCGTTCCGAACGCGCTGCGCGAAGCCGGAACGGCGATCGGCGCGCCGCGCTGGATCGTCATCCGCTCGGTCGCCTATCGCGCGGCGCTGTCCGGCATCGTCACCGGCATCCTGCTGGCCGTCGCCCGCATCTCCGGCGAAACGGCACCGCTGCTCTTCACCGCGCTCAACAACCAGTTCTGGTCGGGCAACCTCAACGCGCCAATGGCCAGCCTGCCGGTAACCATCTTCCAGTTCGCGCTCAGTCCCTACGAGGAGTGGCAGCAACTGGCCTGGACCGGGGCGCTCATCATCACCTTCACCGTGCTGGCGCTCAGCATCTTCGCCCGCAGCCTGACCGGACGCAGGATCTAAAGGATCATGAAACCCATGCTCTCCAACGAAATCATCACGGCCGACGTCATCAACGCAGCGACGCCGAAGACCAAGATCGAGGTGAAGAACCTCAATTTCTACTACGGCGAATCGAAGGCCCTGAAGGACATCACGCTCTCCCTGCCGGAGCGCAGCGTCACCGCCTTCATCGGCCCGTCGGG
>JBQCHN010000337.1:0-18572 GCA_051954615.1 Mesorhizobium sp.
CTCGTCACTCGACCAGGCCGGCCCGATCGCCCGCGACGTGCGCGACGCCGCGATCCTGTTGAAGTCGATGGCTTCGGTCGATGCCAGGGACACCACCTCGGTGGACCGCCCGGTGCCCGACTACGAGGCGGCGATCGGCCGCCCGATCAAGGGCATGAAGGTCGGCATCCCGAAGGAATACCGCATGGACGGCATGCCTGAGGAGATCGAGGCGCTGTGGCAGAAGGGCATCGCCTGGCTGAAGGAGGCCGGTGCCGAGATCGTCGACATCTCGCTGCCGCATACGAAGTACGCGCTGCCGGCCTACTACATCGTCGCCCCGGCGGAGGCCTCCTCGAACCTCGCCCGCTACGACGGCGTACGCTACGGCCTGCGCGTGGCGGGCAAGGACATCGTCGAGATGTACGAGAACACCCGCGCCGCCGGTTTCGGCCGCGAGGTCAAGCGGCGCATCATGATCGGCACCTATGTGCTGTCGGCCGGCTACTATGACGCCTATTACCTGCAGGCGCAGAAGGTGCGCACGCTGATCAAGAAGGACTTCGAGGACGCCTTCCACGCTGGCGTCGACGTCATCCTGACGCCGGCGACGCCCTCGGCCGCCTTCGGCATCGCCGACCAGGACATGAACGTCGACCCCGTGAAGATGTATCTGAACGACATCTTCACCGTGACGGTGAACATGGCCGGCCTGCCGGGCATCGCGGTGCCGGCGGGGCTGGACGCCAACGGCTTGCCGCTCGGACTGCAGCTGATCGGCCGTCCGTTCGACGAGGAGACGCTGTTCCAGACCGCTCATGTCATCGAACAAGCGGCCGGCCGCTTCCAGCCACAGAAGTGGTGGTAGACGAAGCGGGCGTGTTCGCCCTCGGCTGAGGGGTGTCGTGGCATGTTCTTTGCCCTGTCGAAAATCTTCTGGTTCTTCGTGCAGCCGCTCAATCTGGCGATTTTCCTGCTGCTGGCCGGTGGCATCGCGGCGGCGTTCGGATGGCGCCGGCTAGGCATTGCCGGGCCAGTCGCCGCATTCTTGATCCTCGCTTTTTCCACCTGGACATCGCTCGGCGCGCTGCTCATCGGGCCGCTGGAGGATCGTTATCCCAGACCCGCGGTTCCCCCCGAACATGTCGCCGGCATCGTCGTGCTGGGCGGCGGCTTCGAAGGTGCGATCAATCTTGCCCGCGGCGGCTACGAGCTGAACTCCAGCGGCGACCGCTTCGTCGAAACGGCGATCCTGGCGCGGCGCTATCCGGATGCCAAAGTCGTGGTAACGGGTGGTACGGGGACGCTCGTGCTGGAAGGCGAGGGCGACGGCGTGAGCGCGCCGCGGCTGCTGACGGCGCTGGGCGTCGCGCCCGAGCGCCTGGTCCTGGAAAGCCAGTCGCGCAACACCTACGAAAATGCCGTCTTCACCAAGGCGCTGGTGACGCCGAAGCCCGGTGAGACATGGCTGCTCGTCACTTCCGCCTTCCACATGCCGCGTTCCAATGCGCTGTTCGACAAGGCAGGCTTCCCGACGGCGCCTTGGCCGGTGGACTACCGCACCTCCGGCCGGGAGGGCGTTTCGCTTTTTGCCGACAACGAGATCGATTCCTTGCAAACGACGATGATCGCCGTACGGGAATGGATCGGCCTCATCGCCTACTGGCTCACCGGCAAGATCGACACGCCGTTTCCTGGGCCGGATCGATAGGGCGGCGACGGGCATGTCGCGCGCTGAGCAGGCAAGGTCGGTCGGCGCTGCTCTCGGGACATGAAAAACGTCAGAAAGATCGCCATATCTCCTGTATGAAGACAGGATTTCGGCAGGGAGATTTGCCAGCGTGTTCCTCTCGGTTTTCGACCTGTTCAAGATCGGCATAGGCCCGTCGAGTTCGCACACGATGGGGCCGATGACGGCGGCGCGGCGCTTTCTCGATGAAGTGGCCGGCAACGACTGGCCACGTCCGTCCGGCGCGGTGGTGGATCGTCTCGGCGCCAGCCTGCATGGTTCGCTGGCCTATACGGGCATCGGGCATGGTTCCGACCGCGCCGTCGTTCTCGGCCTTGCCGGCGAGACGCCGCAGACAGTCGATCCCGACCGGACGGAAGCCATTGTGGCGCGGATTACCGCCGAGAAGCGAATTTCGCCGCCGGGGCATCCTTCCTACCGCTTCGATCCGAGGGCCGATCTCGTTCTGGACAAGAAGACGCCGCTGACCGGCCACGCCAACGGCATGACTTTTTACGCCTACGACGCTGGCGGACGGCTGCTGCTCAAGCGCATCTACTATTCCATCGGCGGCGGCTTCGTCGTTTCGGAAGAAGAACTGCAGCGCATGAAGGCGCGCGGCTCGGTGACGACGGAAGGCAAGAAGGTTCCCTATCCCTTCAGGACCGCCGCCGACATGCTGGCCATGGCGGCCAAAAGCGGCCTGTCGATTGCCGACATGAAGCGCGTCAACGAGGAAACGCAGCAGACGCGCGAGGAACTGGACGCGGGGCTGGACACCATCTGGGCCGCCATGAAGGGCTGCATCGACCGCGGCCTGTCGCAGGAGGGCATCATGCCGGGCGGTCTGAAGGTGCGCCGTCGCGCCCGCCAGCTTCACGACCGCCTGCAGGAGCAATGGCAGCAGAACCGGCCCAATCCGCTGCTCGCCAATGACTGGCTGTCGATCTATGCCATGGCCGTCAACGAGGAAAACGCAGCGGGCGGCCGCGTCGTCACGGCGCCGACCAACGGCGCGGCCGGCGTCGTGCCGGCGGTGCTGCGCTACTGGCTGCACTTCCATCCGGAGGCCGATCAGGCGTCGATCCGTGATTTCCTGCTGACCGCTGCGGCCATCGGCGGCATCATCAAGACCAACGCTTCCATTTCCGGCGCCGAGGTTGGTTGCCAGGGGGAAGTCGGCTCGGCCTCGGCCATGGCGGCGGCCGGTCTGTGCGCGGTCATGGGTGGCACCCCCGAGCAGGTGGAAAACGCCGCCGAAATCGCGCTGGAACATCATCTCGGCATGACCTGCGATCCGGTCGGTGGCCTTGTCCAGGTGCCCTGCATCGAGCGGAACGCGCTTGGTGCCGTGAAGGCCGTCACGGCTGCCTCGCTCGCTATCAAGGGCGACGGCAAGCATTTTGTGCCGCTCGACGCCGCGGTGGAAACCATGCGCCAGACCGGCATGGACATGAGCGAGAAGTACAAGGAAACCAGTCTCGGCGGCCTGGCTGTCAACGTCGTGGAGTGCTGAGTTCCTTCACCCGTCAATGGGGCGGGTAAAGCTGCCTGTGCAAAACTTTCCGCATCGTTGAATGCTGGCAGGCCAGCCGCTAAATTCCGGACATGGCACTCAATCTCCTGAAATTGTGCGTCGGCAGCGACAGCGTCGAGGACCTCGAGGAATGGATCGCCGTCAAGCTCGACGAGCGACGCCGCGCGGGCGAGCCGGTCGAGCACTGGCACACCACGCGCATGGTGCCGACGCGCGGCGCCGAAATCGTCGACGGCGGTTCGCTCTACTGGGTCATCAAGGGTTCGGTGCAGTGCCGCCAGCGCATCACCGAAATCAGGCCGTTCACCGATGCGCAGGGCATCGGTCGCTGCCGTCTCATGCTCGACCCAGAGGTGGTGCGCACCGAATGGCAACCGCGTCGCGCTTTCCAGGGCTGGCGCTACCTGAAGCCGGCCGACGCGCCGCGCGATCTCGGCCAGGGCAAGGCGGGGCTGGTCGCCATGCCGCCGAAGCTCAGGCATGAACTGGCAGAACTCGGCCTGCTCTGACAAGCGCCGCCTCTGCCGCCCTCGGCAGTGCCCTTTCCAGGTCAAGATTGCGGATTAGATATCGGGGCGACCGCCTTGAGAACCGGTCGGCAGCGATGGCCGGACCCTGCGTCGGTCGTCCGCATTGCCGGCGCCGGTGAAGTGGTTCTATCCTTGTCGGCCGTTGGAGGACAGCGGGAGAGAAATGACCCTGTTGATGGCAATCGTGGCCCTGCTTGGCGTGTTCCTCGGTGGGCTCGCGCTGTTTTTGCGGGCCGATCCGCAACGACTGGCGGACAGCTTCAGGGCTGTGGGGCCTGCGATCCTTGCCTTGGCCGGCGCGGCGACCGCATTCAGCGGGCGTGTCGCGCTCGCTGCGCCCGCCCTTCTGGCCGCGCTTGCCTGGTGGACCTTGTCGCGGCACCGCCGCCGCGCGACGCCGCTTTCCAGCCGCCGTTCCATGGTGCGTACGGCGGCACTCGAAATGGAACTCGATCACGATACCGGAGCGCTGGAAGGGCTGGTCCTGGCCGGCAGTGCGGAAGGCAAGACGCTGGGATCGATGGGGCTGGAGGAGTTGCGCGTGGTCTATCGCGAACTGTCCCCGGACCCCGACAGCGTGCGCCTGCTAGAGACGTATCTTGACGGCCGGTTTCCCGTCTGGCGCCACGACGCGCATGCGGACGATGGCGAAGGGCTGGGAGTTGCGCCACGTACGCGCACCATGACTAAGGAGGAGGCCTACAAGGTCCTTGGTCTTCAGGCGGGAGCCGCCGCGGCGGATATCCGCAAGGCGCACCGCCGCCTGATGCAGCGCCTGAACGCCGACATCGAACGTTCGTCTTTCCTGGCGGCGCGCATCGACGAAGCCAAGGACGTTCTTCTCTCCGATCACGGCTAATTCTCCTTCGACGCAGATACAGTTCCTGGAGACGGCATCGACCGCCGGCTATTGCTGCACGGCATAGCAGTCGATGTTTTTCTTCTTGAGCGCGCCGCAGGCGTTGCGGGCGGCGTTCTTGGACCCGAAGCCGCCGAAGCGCGCACGATAGTAGGTCACGCCGCCCTTCTCGAAAGCGACGGTGAAGCCGGAGGCATCCGCCAGCGCGCGCGGCGCCTGCTTCGTCGCCTTGTCAAGGAAGGCCTTCGCGCCGTCCTGCGTGGGCGCGGACGCGACCTGCACGACCCAGCTTCCGGCGGCGACGGAGGACGTCGCCAGCGGATCGACCTGGGTCGCCTCTGCATAGGCAGTCATAGTCGCGGTCTTGGCTTCCGGCGTAGTGACCGTGGTTTCGGCCACGGCATTCACGGCCTCGGTCGCGGCGACCGGCTTGGGATCGGGCGTAGGCGCATGGCGCTTGGGCAGGAGGGCGGCCACCATCGGTTTGGCCGGCGCCTCGATCCTTTCTTCCTGGGTTGCCTCGGCCACCGCCATCGGTTCGGCCGAGTCGTTCCTTGCGATCAGCTCGCCGCCACCACGCCTGCTGGTTTTCGGTAGATAGGTCTGGATCAGGCCTGCCATCTGATCGTCGCGGGAACGGCCGCTCTTGCCGCCCATGACGACAGCAACCAGACGACGTCCATCGATGGCGACGGAACTGACCAGATTGTAGCCGGAGGCGCGGGTGTAGCCGGTCTTGATGCCGTCCACGCCCTTGATGCGGCCGAGCAGGCGATTGTGCCCGTTGATGACGCGCTTGCCGTAGCGGAACGAGCGCTGCGAGAAATAGCCGTAGTACTGCGGGAAATGCTCGCGCAGCGCGATGCCGAGAACCGCCATGTCCCGCGCGGTGGTGAACTGGCCCGGGTCGGGCAGGCCGTTGGCGTTGCGGAAGACCGTGCCGTTCATGCCGAGCTTGCGGGCCTTCGCCGTCATCATGCGGGCGAAGTTCTGCTCCGAGCCGCCGAGCATCTCGCCCAGCGCCGTCGAGGAATCGTTGGCCGACTTGGTCACCATCGACAGGATCGCCGTCTCGACGGTGACCGCGCCGCCCTTGCGGACACCGAGCTTGGTCGGCGGCTCGGCTGCCGCGTTCGCCGAAAAGACGACCGGCGTATCCTTGCTGATGCGCCCCTTCGCCAAGGCTTCGAAGGTGAGATAGAGCGTCATCATCTTGGTCAGCGAAGCCGGGTAGCGGCGGGCGTTGGCGTCCTTCGAGTAAAGGGTCTTGCCTGTCCTTGCGTCGACCACGATCGCCGCGGATTTCGCAGCCATAGAGGCACTCGCATCGGCAACGACGACCGTAACCGCGAGCGCGAGGATGATGACCGCCTTGAAGGAAAACCTTGACCTCGAAACGATACCCGACAACGCCTGACTCACTGTTACTTCCTTTGGATTTTCGTTGACTTGGAGGCGGCAAAGGTCCTGCCTCCCTTTCGCCGCAGGCTAGCGCGGACGACGTTACCAATCCGTTTATGGTAACCGGCGCGTTCACCATTTTTGCCGGGTTCGAGCCAATCTTTATGTGAATTTTAGCGATTGACGGCGCAGCCACGGGTTTTCGGATCGCATCTTGACTTTTTGTGCAGTGCAGCATATGTTTTCTGGCATTGCACAAGACAGGTCTCCTGGACCTCGAAAGGAACGGACATGACCCAGAATTACGAAGACTTCAGCAAATTCGGCAAGGAATTCGCCGACACCGGCCTGACCAGCCTGGCTTCCTTCTCCAAGGGTGCCCAGACGCTCGCCGTCGAGGCGTCCGACTACACCAAGAAGAGCTTCGAGAACGGTTCCGCCTTCGTCGAGAAGTTGCTCTCGGCCAAGTCGTTCGAAAACGCTGTCGAGATCCAGACCGATTACGTCAAGCAGTCCTACGAGTCCTTCGTCGCCGAGGCGACCAAGCTCGGCGAGCTTTATGCCGACCTCGCCCGCGATGCCTACAAGCCGTTCGAATCGCTCGTCGCCAAGGCGAAGTAAACAGTATCCTGTGTGATCGTGGGCCTTTCCGGCCCGCCCGAAGACCCGGCCAGCGGCGACGCGGCCGGGTTTTCGCGTTAATGCGGCCGCTCAAATCACGATCGCGAAAATCGACGCGGATTGGCATACCCGCCATATTGTCAGCCAAACAGAAGGGCTTAAAATCCAGCATCGAACACCTACATGTTGTCGGGTTCGCATGGGGATTCGATCGGAACAGGTGACGTGAGCATCGGTCAGGCAGTCACGGGCAGTGCATCGCGCATGCAGAACGGCGGCGACGGTAATGGCACCGGTCGCGGAACGGCCGTCATCACGCGCACCAAGACCAAAACGAAGAAGCCCAGCCTCTACCGGGTTCTTATCCTCAACGACGACTACACTCCGATGGAGTTCGTGGTTCACGTGCTGGAACGCTTTTTCCAGAAAGACCGCGAAGCTGCCACGCGCATCATGCTCCATGTCCACAATCATGGGGTGGGCGAGTGCGGGGTTTATACCTACGAAGTGGCCGAGACGAAGGTGTCCCAGGTCATGGATTTCGCCCGACAGAACCAGCATCCGCTGCAATGCGTGATGGAAAAGAAGTGAGGATTTGATGCCTGCATTTTCGCAAGGGCTGGAGAAGGCGCTGCACCAGGCGCTGACGCTCGCCAACGAACGGCACCATGAATATGCAACGCTGGAGCACTTGCTGCTGGCGCTGATCGACGATACCGAGGCGGCCGCCGTCATGCGTGCCTGCAACGTCGATCTCGACGACCTGAAGCAGACCGTGCTGACCTATATCGATACCGAACTGGACAATCTCGTCACCGGCTATGACGAGGACTCCAAGCCGACCGCCGGCTTCCAGCGCGTCATCCAGCGCGCCGTGATCCACGTCCAGTCCTCCGGCCGCGAGGAAGTGTCGGGCGCCAACGTGCTTGTCGCCATCTTCGCCGAACGCGAGAGTCACGCCGCCTATTTCCTGCAAGAGCAGCAGATGACACGCTACGACGCGGTCAACTACATCTCGCACGGCATCGCCAAGCGACCCGGCTCGTCCGACAACCGCACACCCCGCGGCGCGGAAGACGAGCAGGGCGGCGGCGCCGGCAGCGAGCAGCAGGAAGACGGCGCCAAGAAGAAGCAGCAGGACGCGCTGACGGCTTACTGCGTCAACCTCAATCAGAAGGCGCGGTCCGGCAAGATCGATCCGCTGATCGGGCGCGGGCCGGAGATCAACCGCACCATCCAGGTGCTGTGCCGGCGCTCCAAGAACAATCCGCTCTATGTCGGCGATCCCGGCGTCGGCAAGACGGCCATCGCCGAGGGCCTCGCCAAGCGCATCGTCGAGGGCGATGTCCCCGAAGTACTCCAGGACGCCACCATCTTCGCGCTCGATATGGGCACGCTGCTTGCCGGCACACGCTATCGCGGCGATTTCGAGGAGCGGCTGAAGCAGGTCGTCAAGGAACTGGAGGACTATCCGGGTGCCGTTCTGTTCATCGACGAGATCCATACGGTGATCGGGGCAGGGGCCACCTCCGGCGGCGCCATGGATGCCTCCAACCTGCTGAAGCCGGCGCTGTCGTCGGGCGCCATCCGCTGCATCGGCTCGACCACCTACAAGGAGTTCCGGCAGTTCTTCGAGAAGGACCGCGCGCTCGTGCGCCGTTTCCAGAAGATCGACGTCAATGAGCCGTCGGTCGAGGACGCCATCGAGATCATGAAGGGCCTGAAGCCCTATTTCGAAGAATTCCACAAGGTCAAGTACACCAACGACGCCATCAAGGGCGCGGTGGAGCTGTCGGCCCGCTACATCAGCGACCGCAAGCTGCCGGACAAGGCGATCGACGTGATCGACGAGACCGGCGCCTCGCAGATGCTGTTGCCCGAGCCGAAGCGCAAGAAGACCATCGGCATCAAGGAGATCGAGGCGACGATCGCCACCATCGCCCGCATTCCGCCGAAGACCGTGTCGGCTGACGACGAGAAGGTTCTGGCCGGTCTCGACGTCGAGCTGAAGCGCGTCGTCTATGGCCAGGATACCGCGATCACCGCGCTTACGTCGGCGATCAAGCTGGCGCGGGCCGGCCTGCGTGAACCGGAAAAGCCGATCGGCTGCTACCTGTTCTCTGGCCCGACCGGCGTCGGCAAGACCGAGGTCGCCAAGCAGCTTGCCGCCTCGCTCGGCGTCGAACTGCTGCGCTTCGACATGTCGGAATACATGGAACGCCACACCGTCTCGCGGCTGATCGGCGCGCCTCCCGGCTACGTCGGCTTCGACCAGGGCGGCCTTCTGACAGACGGCGTCGACCAGCATCCGCACTGCGTGCTGCTGCTCGACGAGGTCGAGAAGGCGCATCCGGACCTGTTCAACATCTTGTTGCAGGTCATGGACCACGGCAAGCTGACCGACCACAACGGCAAGTCGATCGATTTCCGTAACGTGATCCTCATCATGACCACCAACGCGGGTGCGTCTGATGCCCAGCGCGCGGCAATCGGCTTCGGCTCGACGAAGCGCGAAGGCGACGATGTCGAGGCGATCAACCGGCTGTTCACGCCGGAGTTCCGCAACCGTCTCGACGCCATCATCCCGTTCGGCTCGCTACCGGTTCCGGTGGTGCATCAGGTCGTGCAGAAGTTTGTCATGCAGCTCGAGGCGCAGCTTGCCGATCGCGGCGTGACCTTCGAGCTGGCGCCGGAGGCCATCGCCTGGCTGGCCGACAAGGGCTACGACGAGCGCATGGGCGCGCGTCCGCTCGGCCGCGTCATCCAGGAGCACATCAAGAAGCCGCTGGCTGACGAGGTACTGTTCGGCAAGCTGAAGAAGGGCGGCACGGTGCGTATCGGCGTCGAGAAGAAGGAAACCGGCGAGACCGGCCTGAAGCTCGAATCGCTTGCCGATGAGACGCCGGTGAAGCCGAAGAAGGAAGAGCCGGCCGACCGGCCGAAGCCTGCCCGCAAGGCTTCCGCGAAGAAGGCCCCGGCCACCAAGGCTGTCGCCAAGAAGCCGGAGCCGAAGGGCAAGGACGGCGGCAAGCGCAGCCTCGTGCCGCAACTGCCGCGTAAGAACTGAGGCAGGCCGACTAAAGAAAAAGCCCCGGAAACGGGGCTTTTTTGTTGGCGGGTCGCTACCCTGCCAGTGCGGCCCTGATCTTCTCCGCATTCGCGGCCAGCACCTCAGGCTTTTCCATGGCGCCGGTGTGCGGCTTCAGCGGCACGCCTTCGAAGCGGGGGATGACATGGACATGCAGGTGATAGACCGACTGGCCCGAGGCTGCTTCGTTGAACTGCATGACGACGACGCCGTCCGCCTTGAAAGCGGTTTTCACCGCCCCGGCCAGCTTCTGCACGGTCTTGAACAGCGCTCCCAGCGTCGCCGGGTCGGCATCGAGCAGGTTTCGCGACGGTGCTTTCGGCACCACCAGCGTATGGCCGATGCCCTGCGGCATCACGTCCATGAAGGCGATCGTCGCCTCGTCCTCGTAGACGCGATGCGAGGGAAGCTCGCCGCGCAGGATCTTCGCGAAGATATTGGTATTGTCGTAGCTCATCCTCTGCCTCTCGCCGTTTCGGCTGCGATAGCCTATTGATCCGTTATAGCTGTCCGGCACGCGGCATCAAACCGGTCGTGTCGCGGATGTGCCGAACGGATGGCCCGCATGGCATGGAACTATCTCTATTTGCTGGTCGCCATTTTCTTCGAGGTGCTGGCGACCACGGCGTTGAAGGAAACGCAGGGTTTCACCCGCCTCGTGCCGTCGCTGGTGACCGTGGCTGGCTACGGGCTCGCGTTCTATTTCCTGTCGCTGCCGCTGCGCACGATGCCTGTCGGTATCGTCTACGCGCTGTGGTGCGGCGCCGGCATCATCATGATCACGGCCATCGGCTGGGTGTGGTTCCGCCAGCAACTCGACCTGCCGGCGCTTGTCGGCATGGGGCTGATCATGGCGGGCGTCGTCGTCATCAACCTGTTTTCAAAGACGGTCGTGCATTGACGCATCAGGCGATGCCGGGCACCTCGTCCTTTCGGAACGGCGTGTGCTCGTCGAGATAGTCGCTCATCGCCGCCACTTCCGCGCGCTCGCGCCTGAGATAGTCGGCGACGGCGCGGCGCAGGCCGGGATGGGCGATGTAATGCGCCGAATGCATCGTCACCGGCCGGTAGCCGCGCGCCAGCTTGTGCTCGCCCTGCGCGCCAGCTTCGACCACCTTGAGGCCGCGCTCGATGGCGAAGTCGATGGCCTGATGGTAGCAGACCTCGAAATGCAGGAAGGGATGATCCTCGACGCAGCCCCAGTTGCGGCCGTAGAGCGCATCCGAGCCGATGAAGTTGATGGCGCCGGCGATGTAGCGGCCATCCCGCTTCGCCATCACCAGGAGGATGTCGTCAGCCATGCGCTCGCCGATGAGCGAGAAGAATTTTCGGTTGAGGTAAGGGCGGCCCCATTTGCGCGAGCCGGTATCCATGTAGAAGGCGAAGAAGTCGTCCCAAGCGCGCTCGGTGATCGCCTTGCCGGTCAGCCGCTCGATGGCGATGCCGCCCGCAAGCGCCTCGCGCCGCTCCTTCTTCAGCGCCTTGCGCTTGCGGGAAGCGAGCGTTGCGAGAAAATCGTCGTAGCTGGAAAAACCTTCGTTGAAGAAGTGGAACTGCTTGTCGGTGCGATGCAGGAAGCCGGCCTGTTCCAGCGCCGGCATATCGGCTTCCGGCAGGAAGGTAATGTGGGCGGAAGAGACGCCGAGCCGGTCCGTCACCGCCTTCAAGGCCGCCGCCAGCCCGGCCTTGACCGAAGCCTCGTCCTCGCCGCGGGTGACCAGCAGGCGCGGGCCGGTGACGGGCGTGAACGGCACGGAGCATTGCAGCTTGGGATAGTAGCTGCCGCCGGCCCGCTCGAAAGCATCGGCCCAGCCGTGGTCGAAGACATATTCGCCCTGACTGTGCGACTTGGCGTAGCAGGGCAGGGCGCCGAGCAGCCTGCCGTCGTCGCTCTCCAGGCGAAGATGGTGCGCTTGCCAGCCGGTGCGCTGCACGGCACAGTCGGCTTCCTCCAGCGCGCTCAGAAAGGCAAAGGAAAGGAACGGGTTGTAGCCGGCTGCCGACGTTCTTGTCGTGCCGACGAGGTTGTCCCATTCGTCGCGGGTGAAGGCGCTTATGCCGGCGGCGGCGCGCACGGCATAGTTCGTCGCACCCGCTCCTGCAGACTCCTCGCCCTGATCCATGCGTCTTACTTAAGCCTGCTGCGCGGCCATGCAAGTGACGAGGCGTTCGTCAGGCCAGCCGCATCGTCTCCGGCTCGAAGCCCTCGAACGTCATCTGGTCGGCATAGCGGAAGGTGATGTCGATCGCCGGCTGATCGCGGATGGTCCAGGTGATGACCGGCATCTTCAGCCTGTCGCGCACAAATGTCACGAACGGGTTCGGCAGGTCGCCTGCGGCATAGGAGGTGAAGGCGAGATCGTGCGCCAACATGGAGAAATGCGCCTCGATCAGCTTGTTTTCGCGGCCGTAGGCGGTCAGCCCGCCGGGAATGCCCGGCGCATCCCTGGCGAAGTCGCGGATCAGCCAGTGATCGAACGACATGATGGCAACCTTGCCCTTGTAGGTCTTGAGCAGCGCCCCGACGCTCGCCACCAGCCCGGTGTCGTGACCGGGCGTCCCTTTCAGTTCGACCACCAGCGGCACGCGCCCCGCCACCAGCGCCAGCACCTCGGCCAGCGTCGGCACATGGTCGGCGGTGCCGCCGACGCGCAGGGTGGCGAGTTCAGCCACCGTGCGCTGCCAGACGAAACCGTCGGCGCCGGTCAGGCGCTTCAGGTCGTCGTCATGAATGACCACCGGCACGTTGTCGGAGGACAGATGCACGTCGCATTCGATGGCGTAGCCGCGCTCGACGGCGGCGGCGAAGGCCGACAGCGTGTTTTCCCAGCGCCTGTCGTTGAGGTCGTGATAGCCGCGATGCGCCACCGGCTTGGCGGTCAGCCAGGAAAGGTCGCCCATTTGCCTATTCGACCTCGAGGATGGCTTCGACCTCGACTGCGGCGTTCAACGGCAGGGCGGCCATGCCGACCGCGACGCGCGCATGCTTGCCGCGCTCGCCGAGCACGTTGGCGAACAGGTCCGAGGCGCCGTTGCCGACGAGGTGCTGTTCGGTGAAGTTCGGCACTGATGCGACATAGACGTTGATCTTGACCAGCCGGCGGATCTTTTCGAGGTCGCCGAGCGCGGCCTTGGCCTGCGCCAGCACGTTGATGGCGCACAGTCGCGCCGCTTCCTGTCCGCCGGCGGTATCGACGTCGCGGCCGAGCAGGCCGGTCACGGCAAGCTTGCCGTCCTTGATGGGCAATTGCCCGGACGGAAACAAAAGGTTGCCGCTGCGCACGAACGGCACGTAGTTGGCGGCCGGCGCCGCTGCTGCGGGAAGGACGATGCCCAGATCGCTCAGCCGCTTTTCGATTGTTTCGCCCATGTGAATTCCCTATTGCTTGATGACGCCTGCGTCGGCTGGGCTGAAATTGCTATTTTTGCCTCGCTTCCGCCACGACTTTTTTTAAGCTGGACCACCTTTCCTCGGCGGCTGCCATCAGCCGCAAGACCGGAGTTCTCCATGCGCGCACCGCGCCTCGTCTTTCTCTCCGCCGTTGCCTTTGCCTGCGCGCCGACGGCATCGGCCTGGGCGGTCGTTCCGCTGCAGCCGCATCGCGCCGTCTATGATCTCTCGCTCGACAAGGCTTCTGATCGCTCCGGCATCACCGGGATCACCGGGCGCATGGTCTACGAATTCAACGGTTCGCCCTGCGAAGGCTATACCGTCAAGTTCCGCATGGTGACCGAGATCGCGACGACCGACACCTCCCGGATGACCGACCAGCAGACGACGACCTTCGAGGACGCGAAGGGCAAGACCTTCTCGTTCGTGACCAAATCCTTCGTCGACCAGGCGCTCGACAAGGAGGTCAAGGGAACGGCCACCAAGGAACCGAACGGCCTCAAGGTCCAGCTCGAAAAGCCGCAGAAAACCAGTCTCGACCTGGCGGCGACGCAATTTCCCACACAGCAGTTGGTCGAAATGATCGGCAAGGCGGAGAAGGGCGAGAGCTTCTACCAGACCACCCTGTTCGACGGCTCGGACGATGCCGACAAGGTGATGACCACCACCGTCGTCGTCGGCAAGCCGGCCACGGCCGCCAAGGACGATCCGGAGCTTCCGGTTCTGGCCAAGCTTTCCAAGGACAAGGTCTGGCCTGTCGACATCGCCTATTTCGACGAGAGCAAGAAGGACGGCGGCGAGGAAACGCCGGAATATCGCATCTCCTTCAAGCTGCACGAGAACGGTATCACCCGCGATATGGTGATGGACTACGGCGATTTTTCCATGGCGGGCAAGCTGGTCAACCTTTCGCTGTTCGATCCGGCGCCGCAGAAGACCTGCAACCAGTAGCGCCGCCAGCCGCCATGGCGGTCTATGTCGACGCCGCGATCTGGAACTATGCCGGCCGCCGCTGGTGCCATCTGCTTGCCGACGACATGGATGAGTTGCATCGCTTCGCCGCGCTGCTTGGAATCAAGGGCTCGTCCTATCAGGGGCCACCCAAGACGTCGGCGCCGCACTACGACATCACCGGCTTCGAGCGCGACCGCGCCGTCAGGCTGGGCGCGGTCGAATGCAGTCGCGAGGAGATCGTGGCGGTGTTCCGGCGCGTGCGGGTGAAGAACGGCAAGCAACGGACATGAGCCGGCATCCGGCGTCCGCGGCAACCGCCTGGGCAAAAGGCCTCAGCCGGCGGCCGGCCGGATCGTGCAGGTCGCCGCGGTAAAGGGGCCGTCGGGCTGGCGCATGACGATATCGAAGGAGGCGTCCTTGTCTCCATCGGTCGTCACCTGCGTCAGCGAGATGCTGTTGCCGCCGGAGGTGAAGCCGCCGAGCGGTCCCAGCCAGGCCAGCTCTCCGTTGCGGTCGATCTGGTAGTTGTAGCCTTGCGCGGCCCTGCCGCCATAGGTCGGCCCGCTATAGACCTTGTCCTTGATGGTGATGGTGCCGAGATCGAGGAACAGGCCGAGCAGATAGGCCTCGCAATGGTAGGGGCCGTCCGGCAGCGTGCCTTCGGCTATGCCGGCGCGGACGCCGCCTTGTTGCGCCAGCAGCAAAAGGATGGCCGTACCGCCGGTCCCAGCCAATCGGCAGGCGGCTTTCCAGGTTGCGGGACCGTATCGCGGCATGGCCTTCCTCTGTCTTCCGGCGCGCAAACCGGACACTCCCGCCATCGAGGACTGAAAAGCAGGGTTTCGCAAGAGGATTCGCCCGCCGCCGCATCCTGCACAACCGGTCCGGTTGCGTTATTCTTTCCTTGGCCATGGTGAGTCGGCCGCTTTTTCCGAGTTCGGTTTGGGGCAGATCGAGAAGGAAGCGGCGGCGGCAAGCTCCACGCAAGCGCCCGTTCCTAGCATCCTTCGAGAGCCGCGTTGGTTCGACGCAGGGGAGGGCACCTATGGAGCGTTTTCTCGAGGACTACCAGAAGCAAAGGCTGACGGAGCGCTTCGACATCATGACCGCCGTCAACATCCTGAAATCGCGCGGTCTGGACGACGATGAACTGTTCCGCGAGATCACGCGCGTCTTCTATGTCGACCTCGACGCCTACAACGAGATCGTCCAGGCGGCGGCCTGAGCGCGGCGACACGAGAGCCAGCGTTGTGACAAGGAAGGCGGCCGGGCGGCGGCCTCAGTCGTAGAGATTGTATTTCGACCACTCGTCCTTCGGGATCGGCTCGCCGACACGGTAGCGGAAATCGAGCACGGTCATGTGGTCCGGCGCGGTCCGGCACTTGAACTTCAGCCTGTACCACTCGCCCTTGCTACGGAAGGCGGCTCCGGGACTGCGGATCGAATCCTCGTGCATTTCAGGTGTGGCGAAGGCGTAGGCCACCACCCGGTCGGCCTCGAATTGTGGGTCGTCGTGGGTGATGCGGTCGAGCACTTCGGCGTCGCAACGCTGCTCGAGCCTGGTTTCGGGATCGAGCTTCAGAAGGCCGGTGCGCAACGTGTTGCTCATCGCGCTTGCCGGGCCGGCAGTCATGAGGCCGACAAGCGCTGCGACGCAGATCGTTTTCATGGAACGGAGAATCACCAGATTTTGCGTCCGAGATCAATCCTGCGGGGCAGGGAAACGTTCATAAGCACGGCCTTCGACGGAACGATGAACCAGACGCCGACAATGGTGAATCCGATGCCGCTCAAGCGTTTCGACGCCTGAAACGGACTTCCGCCTATTCGTCATCGGGCTACCTTGGCGAACTTTTGCTTGCGACACGTTCTCTCGCCAGCGTACCTTCCGCACCGTCAGGCAATACGGGGAAGGGCGTTCCGTCCGATCGGTTCGACGGAATGGGGGCAGCATTGAGGACTGGTATTGTTGTCGGAGCGGCAGGACGGGTGCGTCTGCTCAGCCGTTCGCATCGCACCTTGCGGACGTTCACGTCACTGGCGGGTTCGCTGCTGAGCGGCGTCATTGCGGTGGTGAGCGCGCCGCTGCTGGCGACCACTGGAGCGCGGGCCGCAACCTTGTGGGTGGGCGGCACGTCCGGCGACTACAATACGGCCGCGAACTGGTCTCCGACCGATGTTCCGAACGGTTCCGGTAAAACGCATGTGTCGTCACACTTGAATCTATCAAACGGCGCTTCGCTGGGCGACGGCAACGTTACGGGGTCGGGCCAGCCGCCTTACGGCGAGTTTGCGACAAAACCCCACTTTGCGCCTGTTCCTGTCCTCTGTTTTGGGGGCATAACGCCTTGTCGAATCAATATAATTTAGTGGGCAATCAGCGCATCGGCCGAGCGGCCAATCGGTCGAAGGAGACAGACATGGCCCGCGGTTCCAGACATCAGAACGCCCGTTCCGGCAACCAGCGAACATTCCGACCGCAGCCATCCGCCGTCGAGCACGGATGCGCCGGGGCGGCACCGCTGTTCAGTCTTGCCACCTTGGCATGCCTGCTGCTGGCCGGCAGTCCGTCTTATGCCCAGACGCTCGGCATTGCCTATGGCGGCGGTGGCGCTTCCGGAGCGACAAGCGGCGGTGTGCCAGCCGGCGGCACCGGTGGTAACGCCGGCATTTCCGGCCCGACTGCGGGTTCCGATTCCCGCAGCGGCAATGGCGGCGCCAATGGCGGCACCGTCTTGAGCGGATCGCCGCTCAGCGGTGCCAACGGCGGCGATGCCTACGATGGCAGCGGCAGCAGTCCAGCCGATGGCGCCGGCGCCGGTGGCGGCGGCTTCGGAGCCGTGTTGTCAAATGCCAGCGGCAGCTTGGGTAGCAATGCCACCATTACAGGCGGCGCGGGCGGCGTTGGCGGCTTTGGCAGTTATGGCGGCGGCGGCGGCGGCGGCGGCGGGTCAGCCCTGTATATGGAAACAAGCACCACTGGCACATTGTTGACGATCGATGCTGCCATCACCGGCGGCGCAGGCGGCGCCGGCGGCGACAGCGGCGGCGGTGGCTACAACACGACGTCTGGCGCCGGCGGCAACAGCAGCGGCGCCGGCGGCGTCGGTGCCGTCGGAAATAACGGCAGCGGCGGTGGCAGCGGTGGCGGTGGCGGCGGCGGCGTTCACTTCGTTACCACCGCATCCGGCGCCACCACCATCACGAACAATGCCAGCGTCACCGGCGGAAATGGCGGCAATGGCGGGCAAGATGGTGGCGGCAACGGACGCGGCGGCAACGCCGGTAACGGCGGCAATGGCATCGCGCTGTCCGGCAGTCGGACTCAACTGACCAATACCAGCAGTATCGCAGGCGGCAATGGCGGCCAGCCGGGCCCGTGCGCCTCTTTTTGCACTGGCGGTGCAGGAAGCGGTGGAAGTGGCGGCATTGGTCTCGTCGTCAGCGGCGGCGGCAACATCGTCGTCAACAGTGGCAGCATCAGCGGCGGACTTGCCGCCAACGGCATGACACGCGCCAGTGCCGTGACGTTTTCTGGCGGCAGCAACGTTCTCGAATTGCAGGCCGGCTCCACCATCTTCGGCAATGTCGTCGGTACCGGCTCGGACACGTTCCGGCTTGGCGGCGCCAGCAACGGGAATTTCAATGTCTCCGGGATCGGCGCGGCAGTACAATATCGAGGCTTCTCGGCCTTCGAGAAAACCGGCGCCTCGAACTGGACTCTGGGGGGCATCGGCAACCAGAACTGGGCGATCAGTGAAGGAACGCTCACCGGCAACACCGACAGCATGGCCGGCAACCTGACCTTCGCGACCGGAGCCGGTATGCGCGACGTCGTCTTCGCCCAGGCCGCGTCCGGCACCTATTCCGGGACCATATCGGGCGACGGCAGTTTCACCAAGTCAAACAACGGTAACCTCACCCTGTCCGGCGTACAGGGCTACACCGGATTAACGACCCTCTCTGGAGGCGCAATTCGGATGGGGGCGGCCAACGCGCTTGCATCCTCGTCCGGCATGCAACTCATTGTAGGCACCTGGGATCTCGTCGGTTTCGATCAGACCATCAAGGGCTTGACCGGGAATGCCGGGACGAGCGTTGCTCTCGGCACAGCAACGCTTACCGTCGACAATACCGGGAACAACAGCTTTGGGGGCGCAGTGTCCGGCTCGGGTGGCCTGACCAAGACCGGGGCAGCCGTACTCCAGTTGCTCGGAGCCAACAGCTATTCAGGCACGACGAGTGTCGCCGGCGGCCAGATGCTTATTGGCCCTGGCGGTTCCCTCCAGAATTCCTCCACCATCAACATCTCCAACGGTGCCCAATTCGGCGTTGTTGCGGCCAATGCCCTGTCTCCGACGGTGGCAGTCAACCTGACCGGAGCCGGGTCGGAATTCCAGGCGACCACCGACCAGCAGATCGGCTCGCTCGCTGGCGCTGCGGGCACGCGCATATGGCTCAACCCGGGTGCGACGCTGACAAC
>JBQCHN010000338.1:0-2860 GCA_051954615.1 Mesorhizobium sp.
ATCTTCTTCGTCTGCACCGATCAACCTCCCCTTGGCGGCAGCGCGTCCGGATATACCGGCATGGGAGGCAAGGTAGCGAGGGAAAGCCGATGTGTCACGACGGCTTGTTGCCGTCCAGCCGGTCGATGGCAGCGACATTGCCGGCCGACGGCCCGGCCGGGTCGAATTCCGAAGCCAGCCAGGTATCGGCGATCGCCTTGGCCAGTTCGGGGCCGATGACCCGTGCGCCCATGGTGATGATCTGCGCATTGTTGGACTTGGCGGCGCGTTCGGCCGAATAGGTGTCGTGGGTGAGCGCGGCCCGGATGCCCGGCACCTTGTTCGCCGAGATGCAGACGCCGATGCCGGTGCCGCAGAAAAGGATGGCGCGGTCGTAAGCGCCGTCGAGCACCTCCCTGCCGACCGACGCGGCAATATCGGCATAGTAGCCGCTCTGGCTGAGGTCCGTCACATCGAGGTCTTCGCGTCCCTTCAGATGCGCGGCTATGACGTCGAGCAGCGGTTTTCCAGCACTGTCGGCTCCGAGGGCGATCTTCATGGCCTGGTCTCCTGTGTGTTGGTTTGGTCGCGCTCGCGCATCGCCGCGAGAACGCGCTCTATGATGTCCATATAGTCCTCCGCTCGCCATGCGGCACGGCCGATGAACAGGCCGTCCACGTTGGGTTGGCCGATCAGTTCGGCGCAATTGGCCGCGTTCACGCTGCCGCCGTAAAGAACTGACGGCGGTGCGGCCAGATGCCGGCCCGCCACCGCGCGGATGAACGCCTGCTGGCTGTCGGCATAATCGGCGGAAGCGGGCATACCTTTCTCGCCGATGGCCCAGACGGGCTCATAGGCGAACAGGATCGTAACCGAGTGCGCCTCGCCATCCAGCGCGGCGAGCGCGCCCTCGACCTGTCGCTCCAGTACTTGCCGCGCGCGGCCTTCCTCGCGCTCCTCATACGTCTCGCCGACGCAGATCAGCGGCGTCAGGCCATGGCGCACGGCCGCCGCCACCTTGAGACCGACGGTAGCATCGGTTTCGCCGAAATGCTGGCGCCTTTCGCTATGCCCGAGTTCGACGAGACCGGCGCCGCAATCCTTCAGCATCACCGGCGAAATCTCTCCGGTCCAGGCGCCGGCATCGGCCCAGTGCATGTTCTGCGCGCCGACCCTGACGCCCGTGCCGGCCAGCGCCGCCACAACCTCGCGCAGGCAGGTGAAGGGCGGGATGACGAACGGCTTGACGCGCTCGTCCAGCCCGCGTGCGAAGGGGGCCAGCGCCTGCGCGAAGGCCAGCCCCTCGGAAAGGGTCTTGTTCATCTTCCAACTCGTGCCGATCCAGAGCGGGGTCATGCCTGCGCCCCCGCTTCCGGCGCCAGCGCCGTGCGGCCTGTTTCGACGTAAGGTGCCCAGTAATCGACGGACTCGCGCATCATCTCCACCACCTGCCGGTCGACGGGATCGCGCTCGCGGAACGACAGTTCCAGGCAGATCTCGTTGCGCGTGCCACCGCCGCGCTGCAGCGTCCGGAGGAACCTCGCCGGCTCGATGCGTCCGTCTGCATTGTACTTCGCCGTAAACGGCCAATGGCCGCCCTTGTTCATCGACGACTGCTTGATGTGGACGATCGGCGAACGCGACGCGAAGCGCCCTGCCCAGGCACAGGGATCAACGTCGGCGGGATCGCTCGACGTGACGTCGCCATGGTCGATATCGATCATCATGTTGAGCGGCAGCGCCAGACCTGCCCCGTCTATCCTGTCCTGAAGCGCCGCGCAGGCGTTAAGCGTGTGGCCGAATTCCCGACCGACCGACATCGGCTCCCAGATCAGGAATTTGAGGCCGTGTGCCCTGGCGGTTTCGGCGACTTCTCTCCAATGACCGATGGCCGTGTCGATCATCGCTTCCCTGCGGGCTTCGTCGTCGAAGTCGCGATGGGTCAGGATGGCGAACTGCGTGCCGCAGCTCTCGGCACCGATGTCGGCGGCGATAAACGCCATCGTCCTGAACCATTCGACATAGTAGCGGCGCACATCCGCATCCGGATGGCCGAAATGGTTGAGCCGGCCGTAAGGCCCGGTGAAGAACGAGGTCACCCGGACATTGGTTCGCGCCAGCGCCGCCTGGAACCGCCGCACCGTCTTGGCTATCGTCGCCGCCGGCCATGCCGGGTTGATGAATTCATGCGTCAGCTGGACGTACCGGATGCCGATGCGCCACGCGATGGTGTCGATCAGGTCGTCCGGATCGGCGAAGCGGTTCACCAGAGGGTTGGTGTTCACCGACAGGGTGAAGGAGGGCTCGGTCGGCATCAGCCTGCCCACTGTCCGGTGTCGAGCCACCGCTCGAAATCGGCACGCCCCGTCGCCGACAGATGCAGGCCGTGCTTGGTGCGGCGGTCCAGAACATCGCCGGCGCTCATCGCCCATTCGTGGTCGCGCAGGTAGATCGCTTCCCGTTCATAAAAATTCGGTCCGAACGCGATGCCGAGGTCGGCGATCTTGTCGGCCCCGTCGAGCAGCATGCGCGTGCGGGTTCCGTAGAGCCGGGCATAGTGCGCGACCAGCTCTTTCGGCAGCCACGGATAGTCCGCCTCCAGTCCGTGCTCGAAGGCGCCAAAATCCGCATTGGCGATATCGCCGCCAGGCAGGTGCGCCTGCGCCGTCCATGCCTCGCCCATGGCCGGAAAGAACGGCTTCAGGCGGTCCATGGCATGCTCGGCGAGCTTGCGGAACGTCGTGATCTTGCCGCCGAAGACCGACAGCAACGGCGCCTGTCCCCTGCCGGCGTCCAGTTCGAACAGATAGTCTCGCGTCACCGCGCTGGGGTTCGCCGCCTTGTCGTCATAGAGCGGACGAACGCCGGAAAAGCTGTGCAC
>JBQCHN010000339.1:0-3897 GCA_051954615.1 Mesorhizobium sp.
GTTCGACACGAAGGTCCATGTCCTGATCTGGGCGATGCGATGCGACAGCGTGTCGATGTCGCCTTCGGTGGTGTCGGCGCGGCGCACCTGCTCGGCCATGTAATTCTCGTCGACATGACCATGCCGGGCAAGGTCCATGTAGATGGAGGCGATGAGGTCAGCGTGCTGGGCCGGCGCGATGCGGCGATAGTCGGGCAGGGCGCAGGCTTCCCACAGGAGCTCGACCCGTTTCGGGTTCGTGGCCAGCGCGCGGATCTCCGCGTCCTTCGACAGGAAGTCGAGCGCCTGCGCGTCCACCGCCGGCAGCGCCCGCGTCAGGCCCTCGACCGGCGCGTTGGTCTCGATGGAGCGCTGGAGTGCGTCGAGCGAGGCGAAGTCGAACCGGGCGGTGCGCCATTGCAGCACCTTCACCGGCTCGAAATCGTGCGCCTCGAGCTTCTGCACAAGGTCCTCGTCGAACGGATCGACCCGTCCGGTGACGCCGAAGGTGCCGTCGCGCATATGGCGGCCGGCGCGGCCGGCGATCTGGCCGAGTTCGGCGGCGGTGAGCTGGCGGTACTGGTAGCCGTCGAACTTGCGGTTCTGGGCGAAGGCGACGTGGTCGACGTCGAGGTTCAGGCCCATGCCGATGGCGTCGGTGGCGACCAGGTAGTCGACGTCGCCGGACTGGTAGAGCGCCACCTGAGCGTTGCGGGTGCGGGGCGACAACGCTCCCAGTACCACGGCGGCGCCGCCCTGCTGGCGGCGGATCAGTTCGGCTATCGCATAGACCTCGTCGGCCGAGAAGGCGACGATGGCCGTGCGGCGCGGCAAACGGGTCAGCTTCTTCGAACCGGCATAGGCGAGATGCGACAGGCGCGGCCTGGTCACCACCGAAACGCCCTTGAGCAGTTTTTGCAAGATGCCGTGCATGGTGGCGGCACCCAGCAGCAGCGTCTCCTGCCGGCCGCGAAGGTGCAGGATGCGGTCGGTGAAGATGTGGCCGCGTTCCAGGTCGCCGGCAAGCTGCACCTCGTCGATCGCCACGAAGGCGGCGTCCGTCTCGCGCGGCATCGCCTCGACGGTGCAGACGGAATATTTCGCGCCGGCCGGCTGGATCTTCTCCTCGCCGGTGACGAGCGAGACCTTGTTGGCGCCAACCTTTTCGCACAGGCGCGCGTACACTTCGCGAGCCAAAAGCCTCAGCGGCAGGCCGATGACGCCGCTCTCGTGCGCCACCATGCGCTCGATGGCGAGATGGGTCTTGCCGGTGTTGGTGGGGCCGAGCACGGCGGTGACGTCGCGTCCCGACAGGATCAGCGGCTCGGTGGTTTGCGGGCGAATGTTCATCGGTTCGGGGAATCGCCTCATGGTCGTACGGGCGGGCTGGATCGCGCGGCTGGCCGTGACAGGCGACACATAGGCATTCGCGGCGCCGGGTGAAAGCGCAATGTTCAACAGGCGGTGCAAAACGGCTGCCGGAACGGCCGCCGTGCGGCTCGGCATTAACGGATGGAACGAGTCTGGAACGAATCAGCGACGAATCGCTGACTCAGGCAGATTCATGCTTCGTTCACGGCTAGATGTGGGTCGCGGTAAAGTGGTCCGTACCACATGCTGAATCGGCGGAACGGGTGGCCGGCCGGAATCCACCGTCTGCGTTAACCTTTGCCGGCGTGCTTCCGCCAGTGGCCCGGCGGCAGGTGCGAGTCCCCTAGTAAGGTTATGGAGGCGTTGATCTTTCCTAATGGAAATTAACGGAACCCGGGGCCGGGAAGCCTGCCGTCGTTAACGCTTCGACCAAAGCCGGAACGAATCGGCGACGAATCAGAGATGGAACGATATTCCCCTTTCGTTCACCCCAACATCTTGTGTTTTCCACAGGCTATCCACCGAGGATTCACAGCTTGGGTAACGGTGGCGAGGTGATATCAGGCGCCGGCGTTAACGTTCGCGTGCCGTATCGGCACAGCGGAAACGAAAAACAGGCCGCCGAAGCGACCCGTTTCTTAACCGGCTTTCCGTCGGTTCAGGCGAAATATTGCCCGCCGTTGGCCGAGATGGTCGAGCCGGTGATGAAGCCAGCCTCCTCGGAGGCGAGGAACACCACGCAGCGGGCGATTTCCTCCGGTTCGCCGAGGCGCCCGACCGGGATCTGCGGGATGATGCGCTCGGCCAGCACCTTCTCGTCGATTGCCTTGACCATTTCGGTGGCGATGTAGCCGGGGCAGATGACATTGACGGTGATGCCCGCGCGAGCCCCTTCCTGAGCCAGCGCCTTCGTGATGCCGATGTCGCCGGCCTTGGCCGCCGAATAGTTCGCCTGGCCCGCCTGGCCCTTCTGGCCGTTGATGGAGGAGATGGTGATGACGCGGCCGAATTTCCTGTCGCGCATGCCGCCCCAGACCGGATGGGTCATGTTGAAGACGCCGGAAAGGTTGGTGCCGATCACCTCGTTCCACTGCTGCGGCGTCATCTTGTGGAACATGGCGTCGCGGGTGATGCCGGCATTGTTGACCAGCACGGCCACCGGGCCGAGGTCCGCCTCGACCTGCTTGATGCCCGCCGCACAGGCTTCGTAGTCGGCGACCGACCATTTATAGGTCTTGATGCCCGTCTCCGCGGTGAATTTTTTCGCCGCCTCGTCGTTGCCGGCATAGTTCGCCGCCACCGCATAGCCGGCATTTTTCAGCGCGATGGAAATGGCGGCGCCGATGCCGCGCGATCCGCCCGTGACGAGTGCGACTTTGGTCATGAAGGTCCTCCCAGTGAAAAAGGCAGTAGGGCAATAGGGCGGTAGGGATGTCAGACAGTCCGGTGGCCGTTTCCGGCTTCTTCCTACTGCCCTATTCCCCTACTGCCCTGCTGCCTCAGTTCATCGCTTCCACGCACATGGCCACGCCCATGCCTCCGCCGATGCACAGCGTGGCGAGGCCCTTCTTCGCGCCACGGCGCGTCATTTCGTGGACCAGCGTGTTGAAGATGCGGGCGCCGGAAGCGCCGATCGGGTGGCCGATGGCGATGGCCCCGCCATTGACGTTGACGATCGACGGGTCCCAGCCCATGTCCTTGTTGACGGCGCAGGCCTGCGCGGCGAAGGCCTCGTTGGCCTCTACCAGGTCGAGGTCGCCGACCGACCAGCCGGCCTTTTCCAAAGCGCGGCGCGAGGCGGGGATCGGCCCCGTTCCCATGATCTGCGGATCGACGCCCGCCGTCGCCCAGGAGACGATGCGGGCCATCGGCGCGATGCCGCGCCGCGCCGCTTCCTCCTCGCTCATCAGCACGACGGCGGCCGCCCCGTCATTGATGCCCGAAGCATTGCCGGCCGTCACCGTGCCTTCCTTGTCGAAAGCCGGCTTCAGTTTCTGCATGGCCTCGATCGTGGCGCCGTGGCGGATATATTCGTCGTCCTCGACTACCGTGTCGCCCTTGCGGCCCTTGACGGTGAAGGCGACGATCTCGTCCTTGAATTTGCCGGCCTTCTGGGCGGCCTCCGCCTTGTTCTGCGAGGCGAGCGCGAAGCGGTCCTGCTCGTCGCGCGTGATCTGGAACTGCTTGGCGACGTTCTCGGCCGTCGTGCCCATGTGGTAACCGTTGAAGGCGTCCCACAGCCCGTCCTTGATCATGGTGTCGATCAGCTTCAGGTCGCCCATCTTGGTGCCGGAGCGCAGGTGCTGGGCGTGCGTCGACAGCGACATGGATTCCTGGCCGCCGGCGATGATGATGTCGGCGTCGCCCGAGGCGATCTGCTGCATGCCGAGCGCGATCGCGCGAAGGCCCGAGCCGCATACCTGGTTGAGGCCCCAGGCGGTCGTCTCCTTGGGCAGGCCGGCGTTGATCGAGGCCTGGCGCGCCGGGTTCTGCCCCTGGGCCGCGGTCAGCACCTGGCCGAGGATGACTTCGTTCACTTCGGCGGCC
>JBQCHN010000340.1:0-6886 GCA_051954615.1 Mesorhizobium sp.
GACCGGCTGGCCGGGTCGATCCGCGCCGTCATCGCCGACGCCATCGCCGCCGGCGGTTCCTCCTTGCGCGACCATCGGCAGGCGGACGGCTCGCTCGGCTATTTCCAGCATAGCTTCGCCGTCTACGACCGAGAGGGCGTACCCTGCCCTACGCCGGGCTGCAGCGGCACGGTGCGGCGCATCGTGCAAAGCGGCCGCTCGACATTTTATTGTCCCACCTGTCAGAAGTAGCATCGCGGCCCAGCACCAGCCGAACGGGAGAAGACCATGGCCTATGAAACGATCACCACCGAAACGCGCGGCAAGGTGGGGCTGATCACGCTCAACCGTCCCAAGGCGCTCAACGCGCTGAACTCGCAGGTGCTGGCCGATCTGGTGGCCGCCGCGAAAGCCTTCGATGCCGATCCCGGCATCGGCGCCATGGTCGTCACCGGCTCCGAAAAGGCCTTCGCCGCCGGCGCCGACATCAAGGAGATGCAGGCCAAGACCTATGTGGAAGCCTATCTGGAGGACTTCTTCGTCGGTTGGGAGGAATTCACCCGCACGCGCAAGCCGGTCATCGCGGCGGTGGCCGGCTATGCGCTCGGCGGCGGCTGCGAACTCGCCATGATGTGCGACTTCATCATCGCCGCAGACAGCGCAAAATTCGGCCAGCCGGAAATCACGCTCGGCGTCATGCCCGGCACGGGCGGTTCGCAGCGGCTGACGCGATTCGTCGGCAAGTCGAAGGCGATGGACATGGTGCTGACCGGCCGCATGATGGACGCGGCCGAGGCCGAGCGGTCCGGGCTGGTGTCGCGGGTGGTGCCGGCGGCCGATCTGGTCGAGGAAGCCGTGAAGGCGGCCCAGAAGATCGCCGACTTCTCGCTGCCCGCCGTCATCATGGCCAAGGAAGCCGTCAACCGCTCCTACGACCTGACACTGGCCGAGGGGTTGCGATTCGAGCGGCGCGTCTTCCATTCCATGTTCGCGCTGGACGACCAGAAGGAAGGCATGGCCGCCTTCGCCGAGAAGCGCAAACCGGCCTTCCGGAACCGCTAGACGCCGTCATGGGCGAAAGCCCGTACTTCTTCGTTGACGCACCGGGAAAGCTGAACTATAAGCCGCACCAACCGAGGCGGCCGCGTGGCTGCCCGTTTGTTTTTTGCGCCTTGCGGCTTGCCGTGGCGCCGACCCGTTGAGATCAGAAGAGAGGCACCATGGCCAACACCTCCTCGGCCAAGAAGGCAACGCGCAAGATCGCCCGCCGCACGGCGATCAACAAGAACCGTCGTTCGCGCGTCCGCAACTACGTGCGCAAGGTCGAGGAAGCCCTGGCCGCCGGCGACAAGGCCGCCGCCGAAGCCGCCCTGCAGATCGCCCAGCCCGAGTTGATGCGCGCCGCCGGCAAGGGCGTGCTGCATGTCAACACCGCCTCGCGCAAGGTTTCCAGGCTGACGCGTCGGGTCAAGACCCTGACCGCCTGATCGACCTCGAAGGCAGGCCCGTTCCAATCGACCCGGCGCATCGCGCCGGGTTTTTTCGTTTGTCGGCAAGGGCTTGGAAAACGCCCGTGCCGAATGCCGCTGCGGCAGGCCGGCAGGCTTCGTTTTCGTTTGCCGGCGGGAGGGCCTGCCCGGTCCATTAGAGAGCGCGCAAAAGCCTCCGACGGCGATTACCCCGGACAGACATTTCCGTTTTATTCCAGTTACTTACGGAAGGTCATCCACAAGCCGTCCACACTATGCCCAGGGCGGCGGCGAACAAGCCGGTGTCAAGGGAAATAATAAAAAATATTTCGCGCCAGCTACCCTTTTTCACGCTGCTTGGAAAAGGGTTTGAATCACAACGGCTTTGCGGTTTCGGTCCGGTGCGACACCGCGCCGGAAGGCGCCCACGCTAACCAGATTCGTTAAAAATCCGTTAGAGGCGGCCTTGCCCTTTCCACAGCGATTTCGTTAGTGTCTGCCCATCGAAAGGGACGGGCCCTAGGCCCTCGACCTAGCTGAAATCGGCAACGTCCACAACGCGGATCGTCTCCGCGAA
Source organism: Mesorhizobium sp. (assembly GCA_051954615.1). Lineage (GTDB taxonomy): Bacteria > Pseudomonadota > Alphaproteobacteria > Rhizobiales > Rhizobiaceae > Mesorhizobium. The sequence goes on from JBQCHN010000340.1 coordinate 2,026, forward strand.
CGGGCGAGGTTTGCCCTCTCGATGCGTAGGGGACTGAGTCATTGTGCATGGCAGTCGCAGGCCCACCGGCTTTGGCCGGGCGGCGTTGCTTTGCCTGATCGGTTCCCGCGACCCATGCCGGCAACGGCGGCGGGCAAACGGCGGCTACGGTCAGCGGCGACCGGTGCGGCCGGCAAGGAGCATCGTCGGGATCAAGGTGCAGGAGGCGCACCCCCGGCGCAACGAAGGTACGAAGACAGGAACCATAAGAATGCAGAGCGGCACCGAAAGGGAGATGAGCGGCGACATGCCGTTTGCGGGTAATCCCGGCGGAGGCGACACCGTGGGGAACAGCGCGGCAGACCAGCGCTTCGAGAGCATCAAGACCCAGTTGAAGGCCCGGCTCGGCAGCGAGGTCTATTCGAGCTGGTTCGGCCGCATGAAGCTGGCCGAAGCCTCCAAGGGCGTCGTGCGCCTTTCCGTGCCGACGGCGTTCCTGCGCTCGTGGATCAACGGCCACTATCTCGACCTCATCACCGAATTGTGGAAGCAGCAGGACGACGACGTCCTCAAGGTCGAAATCATCGTGCGCAGCGCCGTGCGGCCTGTGCGCCACACGGAGGCCGAGGCGACGCCGGCACGCAAGGCCGCGCGCCAGACCCAGACGGCGCTTTCCTCCGGCACGCTGGCGCCGGGCAAGCCCGAGCGCATTCCCGCACCGCGCAGCGCCGCAAGCGCAGGCGGCGGCATGGACGGCGAGCAGCGCCAGAGCGTGCTCGGCTCGCCGCTCGACCCGCGCTACACCTTCTCTTCCTTCGTCGAGGGGCCGTCCAACCGGGTGGCCTTCGCGGCGGCGCGGGCGGTGGCCGAATCCGCCTCCAGCGCGGTGCGCTTCAACCCGCTGTTCCTGCACGCGACGGTCGGCCTCGGCAAGACGCACCTGTTGCAGGCGATCGCGGCGGAAGCGCTGACGCACAACCCGAAATCGCGCGTCGTCTACCTGACTGCCGAATATTTCATGTGGCGCTTCGCCACCGCCATCCGCGACAACGACGCGCTGACGCTGAAGGAACGGCTGCGCGACATCGACCTGCTCATCATCGACGACATGCAGTTCCTGCAAGGCAAGTCGATCCAGCACGAGTTCTGCCATCTCATCAACATGCTGCTCGACAGCGCCAGGCAAGTGGTGGTGGCGGCCGACCGACCACCGGCGGAACTGGAATCGCTGGAGCCGCGCGTGCGTTCGCGCCTCAACGGCGGCGTGGCGCTTGAAATGGCGGCGCCCGACTATGCGATGCGGCTTTCGATGCTCAAGCAGCGGCTCGCGGCGGCTCAGGCCGAGGACCCTTCGCTCGCCATTGCCGACGACATCATCGCCCATGTGGCGCGCACCGTCACCGGTTCGGGCCGCGAACTGGAGGGCGCCTTCAACCAGTTGCTGTTCCGCCAGTCGTTCGAGCCGATCACCATCGAGCGCATCGACGACATCCTCGGCCACATCTACCGCTCGGGCGAGCCGAAGCGGGTGCGCATCGAGGACATCCAGCGCATCGTGGCGCGCCACTACAACGTCTCGAAGACGGAGCTCCTGTCCAACCGGCGCACACGCACCATCGTCAAGCCGCGGCAGGTGGCGATGTACCTCTCCACGGTGATGACGCCGCGCTCGCTGCCCGAAATCGGCCGGCGCTTCGGCGGCCGCGACCACACCACCGTGCTGCACGCCGTGCGCAAGATCGAGGACCTGTCCGGTTCCGACAACACGCTGGCGCAGGAACTGGAGCTGCTGCGGCGGCTGATCAACGACCAGGCCTGAAAACGTTCGTGAAACCACCGCATGGCCGGCCGCCTTCGCGGCCGGCCATGCGGTTTTTCCGGACGATATCCGGATGACGGGCGACGCAGGATCGTTCCACCGTTTCATGGAAACGGCGTAACGATCAGCCTCTCCGCTTTAGCCGCATTTGCGCGACGCCAGACGATTCCGTCTGGCTGCAAAATGCTCTGGCCCGACCGGATTAGGGTTATCCCCGACAAAGCCTGCGGCGCCTCATCGCACGAGCCTGCCGGGCTTGCTTTTCAAGGGGTTTTCCTGTCAGTTTGACCAGATTCCAAACGAGTTTGGAGCAAGTTGCGGGTCGGCATACCGGAGACCCGCTTTGCCAGTCGGAGCGAGTCTTTTCGTCATGCGCGTGATCCTGGAACGGTCGAACCTGCTCAAGTCCCTCAACCACGTCCACCGCGTGGTCGAGCGGCGCAACACGATCCCCATCCTGTCCAACGTGCTTCTGTCGGCCGAGGGCGGCTCGCTGGAAATGAAGGCGACCGACCTCGACCTCGAGATCAACGAGGCGACGCCGGCCAAGGTGGAACAGGCCGGCGCCACCACCGTGCCGGCGCACCTGCTCTACGACATCGTGCGCAAGCTCTCCGAAGGCGCCGAGGTGATGCTGAAGACCGACGAGGACGGCAACGCCATGTCGGTCATCTCGGGCCGCTCGTCCTTCCGCCTGCAATGCCTGCCGCAATCCGACTTCCCTGAGCTTTCGGCCGGTTCCTTCCCGCATATCTTCCGGCTCGACGCGACGGCGCTGAAGGCGCTGATCGACAAGACGCAGTTCGCCATCTCCACGGAGGAGACGCGCTACTATCTCAACGGCATCTACCTGCACGCGATGGAAGTCGGCGGCAAGCTCAAGCTGCGCTCGGTGGCGACCGACGGCCACCGGCTGGCGCGCGCCGAACTCGACGCGCCGGCGGGCTCGGAGGGCATGCCCGGCATCATCATCCCGCGCAAGACGGTCAGTGAATTGCAGAAGCTGGTCGACGACCCGGACGTCGCCGTCACGGTCGAGCTGTCCGACACCAAGATTCGCTTCACCATCGGCTCGGTCGTGCTGACCTCGAAGCTGATCGACGGCACCTTCCCCGACTACCAGCGCGTCATTCCGACCGGCAACGACAAGAAGCTGGTCATCGACCGGCAGACCTTCGCCGCCGCCGTCGACCGCGTCTCGACCATCTCCTCGGAACGCGGCCGGGCGGTGAAACTCGCCATCGCCGACGGCCAGCTGACGCTGACGGTCAACAATCCCGATTCGGGCAGCGCGACCGAGGAACTGGCGGCCGACTATGCATCCGATCCGCTGGAGATCGGCTTCAACGCCCGCTACCTGCTCGACGTCGCCGCCCAGCTCACCGGCAGCGAGGCGCGCTTCATGCTGGCCGACGCCGGCTCGCCGACGCTCATCCACGACACCAGCGACGAGAACACGCTCTACGTGCTGATGCCGATGCGGGTGTAAAGCCGCGATCCCTGTGCACGCCCCGCACATTACGCGCCTGACGCTGACCAACTTCCGCAACTATGCGGCGCTGGCGGTCGATCTCCAGCCCGGCGCGGTGGTGCTGACGGGCGACAACGGCGCGGGCAAGACCAATCTGCTGGAAGCCGTGTCGCTGCTGGCGCCGGGACGCGGCCTGCGTCGCGCCGCCTATGGCGAGGTTGCGCGCGAGGGCGGCGCCGGCGGTTTTGCCCTGCATGCCCGGCTGGACGGCCCCGGCGGCGAGGCCGAGATCGGCACCGGCACATCCGGCAACGACAGTCCCGGCGAAGGCGGGCGCAAGGTGCGCATCAACGGCGCCGCCGCGCGCTCGGCCGAGGCGATGCTGGAATGGCTGCGTGTCGTGTGGCTGACGCCGTCTATGGATTCGCTGTTCACCGGACCGGCCGGCGACCGCCGGCGTTTCCTCGACCGGCTGGTGCTGGCGATCGACGCCGCCCACGGCCAGCGCGCGCTGGATTACGAAAAGGCGATGCGCGGCCGCAACCGGCTGCTGGCGGAAGGCTCGCGCGACGGTGCCTGGTTCGAGGCAATAGAAACGCAGATGGCCGAGACGGGCACGGCGATCGCCGCCGCCCGGGCCGAGACGGTGCGGCTTCTGGCCGCCATGATCGAGCGCCTGCCCGGCGACGGGCCGTTCCCGCAGGCCGATATCGGACTGGCCGGAGAGTTGGAGGCGGCGGTGGCGACGATGCCGGCGATCGAGGCCGAGGAACGGTTCCGACGGGCATTGGCCGAGGGCCGCGAGCGCGACCGCGCCGCCGGCCGCACGCTGGAGGGGCCGCACCGCGCCGACCTCACCGTGCGCCACCGGCCGAAGGACATGGCGGCGGAATACTGCTCGACCGGCGAGCAGAAGGCGCTGCTGGTCGGCATCGTCTTGTCGCACGCAAGGCTGACCGGCGAGATGGCCGGCATGGCGCCGATCCTGCTGCTCGACGAGATCGCCGCGCACCTCGACGCCGGCCGGCGCGCGGCGCTGTTCTCGATCCTTGAGGAACTTGGCGGCCAGACCTTCATGACCGGCACCGACGCCGCACTGTTCTCCAGCCTGAAAGGCCGGGCGCAGTTTTTGACCGTGGACCATGGCACGGTGACGGCGACGGAAGGTTTCTGAGCGACGCCGCTTCGAGTTTCCCCTCCGTACGGCGCGCGCCGTCGCGTATGGAGTTGTCGCGATTCCAAGGGTAGCGCACGCCCACCCCTAACCCTCCCCACACGGGGGAGAGGAAGCTGCCGCGCCCTAAACCCCTCTCCCTTGTGGGGAGGGTCAGGGGTGGGGGTGCGGAGTCTTACGCGATTATTTCCGCCGGGACGGAGCGGAAACCTGCGTGGCACAAGCCCTCGCCGCGCATCGCTCCTGACAGCGCCTCTTTCGCGCTCTATGGTTCGATCATGACGACCGCCCTGCCCCTGTCCGACGAGGAACTCGAGCGCTATGCGCGCCATATCGTGCTGCCGGAGGTGGGCGGTCCCGGGCAGCAGAAGCTGAAGCGGGCGCGGGTGCTGGTCATCGGCGCCGGCGGGCTCGGCGC
>JBQCHN010000341.1:0-11946 GCA_051954615.1 Mesorhizobium sp.
GACGTTCTCGGCATCGCCCAGACCGGCTCGGGCAAGACGGCCGCCTTCGCGCTGCCGATCCTGTCGAAGATCATGGCGCTCGGCACAAGGCGCCGGCCGAAGACGGCGCGCGCGCTGATCCTGGCGCCGACGCGCGAGCTCGCCGTGCAGATCGAGGATACGATCAAGTTGCTTGCCAAGGGCGCGCATGTCTCCACCGCGCTGGTTCTGGGTGGTGTCTCCCGCTTCAGCCAGGTCAAGCGCATCGCGCCCGGCGTCGATTTCCTCGTCGCCACGCCCGGCCGCCTGACCGATCTGGTGCGCGAGAAGGACGTCGATCTCTCCGACACCACCTGGCTGGTGCTGGACGAGGCCGACCGCATGCTCGACATGGGCTTCATCAACGATGTGCGCCGGATCGCCAAGGGCACCCATCCGGGTCGCCAGACGGCGCTGTTCTCGGCCACCATGCCGCAGGAGATCGCCGATCTCGCCAAGGGCCTGCTGCGCGATCCGCTGCGCGTCGAGGTCGCCCCGCAGGGCACCACGGCCGCCGAGATCAAGCAGAGCGTTGTCCTCGCCCGCACAAAGCAGAAGCGCCGGCTGCTGTCCGCCATGCTGGCCGACGAGGCGATGCGCTCCGTCATCGTCTTTGCCCGCACCAAGCACGGCGCCGACCGCGTCACCAAGGATCTGGAGCGCGACGGCTTCGAAGCCGCCGTCATCCACGGCAACAAGAGCCAGAATGCCCGCCAGAAGGCGCTCAACGGTTTTCGCGACGGTTCGGTGCGCATCCTTGTCGCGACGGACATCGCCGCGCGCGGCATCGATGTGCCCGGCATCAGCCATGTCGTCAACTTCGACCTGCCGGACGAGGCTGAAAGCTACGTCCACCGCATCGGCCGCACCGGCCGCAACGGGCAGGACGGCGTGGCGATCACGCTGGTCGACCCGACCGAAAACGCCAAGCTGCGCCAGGTCGAGAAGATCATCCGCATGAAGCTGCCGGTCACCGCCGACCATCTCGGCGAGCCGGACCCCGCACGCGAACCGCGCCAGGACGGCGAGCGCCGCCTGGAGGCTGCCAACGACCGTCGGCCGCAGCCGCAGGGCCGCAAACCCGGTAATGGCGGACGGAACGAAAGCCGCGGTGAAGCCGGACAGGGCGAGCGCCGCGAGGGCGGGTTCGGCAAGAAGCGTTTCGGCGGCAAGCCGAACGGAAAGCCGGCCTTCGCCAAGAAGGGCGGGGCCGAACGTCCCGTCGACAACGGCAACGCCAAGCCGTTCCGCGGCAAGAAGCGTTTCGGCGGCCGCAACCGGCCGGCGCGCGCGGCCTGACCTGTCGCCTGACATTTCCCGGCGAGGCGCGGTTCCTCAGGAACGCGGGCGTCTCGTCCGGGGAAGGCTCGGCCGCGTTTTCCAACCTGTGAAAGTCGTGATGAGCCAATGGCGAAGCGAGCTGGGCAACAGCGCCAGTCCCTTCAGCCCGTAGACTAGCCGCCCGGGAAAGGCGATTTCGAAACCGCCGCTTGCGATACCCTTGCGGATGCGGTGTGCCGCGTCACCGGCCGACATCAGCGCGGGCAGCTTGAAATTGGTTCTCTGCGTCAGCGGCGTGTCGATGAAGCCGGGATTGACGACCTGCAGGCGGATGTTGACGCGATCGAAATCGAACCGCAGCGACTGCGCCATGGCGTTCAGAGCGGCTTTGGTTGCGCCGTAAGCGGCTGTCGTCGGCCAACCGAAATAGGCGCTGATCGACCCGATCATGACCACCTGACCCTTGCCGCGCTGGCGCATGCGCCCGGCGACCGGCACCAGCCCGTGCACGACGCCCATGACGTTGACGTCGAAACTGCGGCCGAACTTGCGCACCGAGAGATTTTCCCCCGACACCGGCACGTAGGCGCCGGCGTTGAAAACAGCGAGCACGATGGGCTGGCCGCTCGCTTCTATCGCATCGACGGTGGCCGCCATGCCCTGTTCGTCGCAGACGTCACAAGGATAGGAGAGGATGCGACCCGGCAGATCTGTCGTTTCCTCGATCAGGGAATCGATGGGGTCTTCCTCCCGCGCCGTGACGGCGACGGTGAACCCTTCCGCGGCGAGCTCTCTGGCCAGCGCACGGCCTATCCCTGAACTACCGCCGGTAATCCAGGCAACGCCGTCCTTCGGGCTGGCCCGATAGAGTGCCATTCTCTGTCCTGCTGAAGGTTGCCCCACAAGTGCTCTAGCCGGGGACAAGGCAGAAGGAAAGGATTTTCGCCGCGACAAGGATCAAGTCACCACAAGAACGCCTCCAACGGGATTCCATGGATAGCCATGCCACTGGTCCAGAGAAAATCCTTCCTTGAAACCGCCGCCTCAGGTTTTTAGACCTGTGGTATTGCAGCACGGAAGGAAAAATCATGCATCGTTCGGTTATCGAGGCGATCGGCAACACGCCGCTCATTCGGCTGCGGCGAGCATCGGAAGCGACCGGCTGCGAGATTCTCGGCAAGGCCGAGTTCATGAATCCCGGCCAGTCGGTCAAGGACCGCGCTGGCCTGTTCATCATCCGCGACGCTGAGAAGCGCGGCCTTCTCAAGCCCGGCGGCGTCATCGTCGAGGGCACGGCCGGCAACACCGGCATCGGCTTGACGCTGGTGGCCAAGGCGCTCGGTTATCGCACCGTCATCGTCATTCCCGAGACGCAGAGCCAGGAAAAGAAGGACACCATCCGCCTGCTCGGCGCCGAATTGATCGAGGTCCCGGCGGTCCCGTACAAGAACCCGAACAACTACGTGAAGCTTTCCGGCCGGCTGGCCGAGCAGATGGCGAAGAGCGAACCGAACGGTGCGATCTGGGCCAATCAGTTCGATAACGTCGCCAACCGCGACGGCCATATCACCACCACCGCGCAGGAAATCTGGGATCAGACCGGCGGCAAGGTCGATGGCTTCGTCTCGGCGGTCGGTTCGGGCGGCACTCTGGCCGGCATCGCCGCCGGCCTGCGCGGTCATAGCAAGGACGTGAAGATCGCCCTTGCCGATCCGCTGGGAGCAGCGCTCTACAATTTCTACACCGACGGCGAATTGAAGTCCGAAGGCAGTTCCATCACCGAGGGCATCGGGCAGGGGCGCATCACCGCCAATCTCGAAGGATTCCAGCCGGATTTCTCCTATCAGATCAAGGACGAGGAGGCGCTGCCCATCGTCTTCGACCTGATCCAGGAAGAGGGGCTTTGCGTCGGCGGCTCGACCGGCGTCAACATCGCCGGCGCGATCCGCCTGGCGCGCGACCTCGGCCCGGGCCATACGATCGTGACCATTCTGGCCGACTACGGCACCCGCTACCAGTCCAAGCTGTTCAACCCGCAATTCCTGCGCGGCAAGAACCTGCCGGTGCCCACCTGGATGGAAGGCAAAAGCGACATTCCGGTTCCGTTCGCGGAGACGCCGTGATGGCGTTCCGGACCGAGGCGCTGTTTCGTGACGACGCCTATCTGAAAACCACCGAGGCCGAGGTCGTCGGGCTGACGGAACGCGGCGGTATCGTGCTGGACCGCACGATCTTCTACGCCACGTCCGGCGGCCAGCCGGGCGACACAGGCTCCTTCGAACGCGGCGATGGCGGGCGCGTCGGCATCGCCGCCACCGTGACGGGTGAAACGAAGGAGGAGATCATCCATCTGCCGGTGGACGGACAGGCGTTGCCCGTGGTCGGCGAAAAGGTGAGGCTCTCCATCGACTGGCCGCGCCGACATCTCCTCATGCGCATGCACGCGGCCTGCCATCTGCTCAGCGTCGTCTGCCCGTTCCCGATCACCGGCGCTTCGGCCGCCCAAAACGACTCGCGCGTCGATTTCGACATTCCCGATACCGGCTACGCCAAGGAAGAGGTGACGGCGCGGCTGATGGAACTGGTCCATGCCGACCACCCGATCTTCATCCGCTGGATTTCCGACGAGGAGTTCGCTGCTAACCCGGGTCTGGTAAAATCGAAGAATGTACGCCCGCCGAGCGGCACTGGCCGCATCCGGCTGGTCTGCATCGGCGAGAACGCCACCGTGGACAGCCAGCCTTGCGGCGGCACGCATGTGGCGAGCACCGGCGAGGTGGGCGAAATCCACATCGGCAAGATCTAGAAGAAAGGGCGCGAGAACCGCCGCTTCCGCATCAGGTTCGGATCGCCACCGGTGAATTGATCCATACCCCGGCTCCTGTGTATGAAGAAGCCTGAAGCAGGAGAACGCACATGGCCGAGGACAGCCCCTTCACCGTCGACGCCGACTGGCTCGAACAACGGCTCGGCCAACCGGGACTGAGCATCGTCGATGCCTCGTGGTATCTGCCGGCGCAAAAGCGCGACGCCCGGGCCGAATACGAGGCCGCACACATTCCCGGCGCCGTGTTCCTCGATCAGGACGACATTTCCGATCCGGACTCGCCCTTGCCGCATACGCTGGCATCGCCGCAGCATTTTGCCCAGTATGTCGGCGTCAGAGGCATATCGGCCGACGACACTATCGTCGTCTACGACGGTCCCGGTTTCTTCTCGGCGCCGCGCGCCTGGTGGATGTTCCGCATCATGGGCGTTTTCCAGGTCTTCATCCTCGAAGGCGGACTGGACGGCTGGAAGGCGGCGGGGCGCAAGGTCACAGCCGAGCCGACCAAGATCGCCCCTTGCGTCTTCCACGCCGATTTCGACGCCGGACGCGTCGCCGGTCTGGACGACATGCGCCAGATCGTCGAGGCTGGCGACTTCCAGGTGGCGGACGCCCGCTCGCCGGGCCGCTTCGCCGGCATCGATCCGGAGCCGCGCGCCGGCGTACGTGGCGGCCATATGCCGGGCGCTCGTAACGTGCCGGCCTCCGCTCTCTCGGAGAACGGCGTGCTCCTGCCGAAGAGCCGGTTGAGGGAAATCGTCGAAGGCGCCGGCATCGACCTGTCGCGTCCGGTCGTCACCTCCTGCGGTTCCGGCATCACGGCGGCTGCGATCACGCTTGCACTGGAAACGCTCGGCCACACCGACAACCGCCTCTACGACGGATCGTGGACGGAATGGGGCGGCCGCACCGACACGCCGGTAGCGACGGGACCGGCCGCGGCAGGCAAGAAGTGACGAAAGCAGCGATGGATACGCCCGAACCCATTCAGGTGACGGTCACTTTCCTGGAGATGGCGACGCCGCCGGCGCATTACCCGCCGCTGCCCTACGGCCGGCAGATCGCACTGCTGCGCACCCACGACATACCGCTGCACTTCTATCGCTACCTGCTGGATCGGGTGGGACGCAAATGGCACTGGGTCAATGCGCTCAAGCTCTCCGACGAGGAACTGGTGGCGGGCCTGCACCGCGAGGATCGCGACATCCGCGTGCTTTATCTCGACGGCGCTCCCGCCGGCTTCTTCGACGTCAAGCCGCACCTGCCGCAAGAGGCCGATCTTGCCTATTTCGGCATGATGGAGCACGCGACGGGGCAGGGGCTCGGCCGCTGGTTCCTCGGTGCCGCCATCGAGGCCTGCTGGTCGCATGGGCCGAAGCGGGTCACGGTGCAGACCTGCACCCTCGACCATCCCGCAGCCCTTCCGCTCTACCAGAAGCTCGGCTTCCAGCCCGTCGCGCAGAAAAAGGAAGTAGTCCAGCCGATGACGTTCACCGAGCGCTCGCAAAGCGTGATGCGGTAACCATTCCTTAACCAAACGGATTCAGGATCGTACCTGACCGTCATCGACCTGCAACATTGATGCGGTAGACAAAAAGCGTCGAGGAAATGCCGACCGCGGATGAACCGGCGGCGCCACGACGGACGAGGAAGCGGGGCTTTTGCTCCGCTTTTTTGTTGCCCGCGACAATGCCCTGCCGCCAAGAAAAATGCCCGCCGGAAACCGGCGGGCATGCAAGGAAGGCCCCGCCTGCAAAAAGATCAGGCAGCCAGCACGGCTTTCGGCTCCGCCATCTCGTAGCCGAGCGATTCGGCGACCGCGCGGTTGGTGATCTTGCCCTTGTGGACGTTCAGGCCGTTGCGCAGATGCTGGTCGTCGACGATCGCCTTCAGCCCCTTGTCGGCGAGTTGGAGCCCGTAGTGCAGGGTGGCGTTGTTGAGCGCGTGGGCCGAAGTGACCGGCACGGCGCCTGGCATGTTGGCCACGCAGTAGTGAATGACGCCGTCGACCTCGTAGGTCGGATCGGCATGGGTGGTGGCATGCGACGTCTCGAAGCAGCCGCCCTGGTCGATGGCGACGTCGACCAGCACCGAGCCCTTCTTCATCCCCGACAGCATCTCGCGGCTGACCAGCTTGGGCGCGGCGGCACCGGGAATCAGCACCGCGCCGACGACGACATCGGCGGAGAAGCATTCCTCCTCCAGCGCCTCGACCGTCGAATAGCGGGTGTGGACACGGCCGTTGAAAAGGTCATCGAGCACGCGCAGGCGCGGGATTGAGCGGTCGATGATGGTGACGTCGGCGCCGAGGCCGGCCGCCATGCGCGCCGCCTGCAGACCGACGACGCCGCCGCCCAGCACCGTAACCTTGCCCGGCAGCACACCCGGCACGCCGCCGAGCAGCACGCCGCGGCCGCCGTTGGGCTTCTGCAGGGCAGTGGCACCGGCCTGGATTGCGAGGCGGCCGGCAACTTCCGACATCGGCGCCAGAAGCGGAAGCCCGCCGCGATCGTCGGTCACCGTCTCGTAGGCGACTGCCGTGACGCCGGAGGCGATCAGGCCCTTGGTCTGCTCCGGATCGGGCGCGAGGTGGAGATAGGTATAGAGGATCTGGCCCTCGCGGAGTTGCGCCCACTCGCCCGGCTGCGGCTCCTTCACCTTGACGATCATGTCCGACTTGGCGAACACCTCCGCCGCCGTCCTGGCGATCTGCGCGCCTGCCGCGCGGTAGGCGTTGTCGTCGGCGCCGATACCGGCGCCGGCGCCCGTCTCGACCAGCACTTCATGGCCGTGCGCGACATATTCGCGGACAGAGCCGGGAGTCAGGCCGACGCGGTATTCGTTGTTCTTGATTTCCCTGGGGCAACCGACGCGCATTGCTTTAGTCTCCTCCTGCAGGCCGTTCAGGCCATTTTCTGTATCAATGCATTGGACCATGAAAACGCCCGCATGTGTTTGCGAAATAAGCTTGCATGACGGGCGCCAGATCAATAATCCTTGCGCAAAATCGGAAATTATTCGCAGGATTCACGAAGAATGGCGCTGGATAGGATCGATATCGCTATTCTGGACACACTCCAGAAGGATGGCCGCATTCCCAATGCCGCCCTCGCCGAGAAGATCGGCCTGTCGCAATCGGCCTGCTCCCGGCGGCTCGACAACCTTGAGAAGTCGGGCACGATCCGCGGCTATCACGCCCGTCTTTCCAACGCGGCGCTCGGTCACCAGATGACGGTGATCGTCCATATATCGCTGTCTGGCCAGTTCGAGAAGACGCTGTCGGATTTCGAAGCGGCGATCAAGCGCTGCCCGAACGTCCTGTCGTGCCACCTGATGTCGGGCGAATACGATTATGTGCTGCGCATCGCCGCCCGAGACCTTGCCGACTACGAACGCGTCCACAAGGAATGGCTGTCGGCCATGCCGCATGTGACGAAGATCAATTCGTCGTTTGCGCTGCGCGAAATCGTCGATCGCACCGCGCTTGGCCTGAAACCGGAGATGGCCTGACCGCTGTCAGGCCCGGAAAGCTTCGCTGACGAAGCGATCCATCGGAATGTCGTACTGCTGCGGATAGATGGTCGGAATGCGCTGCAATTCGTAGCCGATGCCGATGACCAGCGGCTTGCGCGGCATCGCTGCTAGCGTGCGGTCGTAGAAACCGCCGCCGTAGCCGAGGCGATAATTGTCCGGATCGATGCCGACGACGGGCGAGATGACGATATCGGGCAGGACCGGATCGCCCTGCGACGGGATCAGGATGTTCCACACGCCCTTTTCCAGCGGCTCGCCCGCCTTCCAGGCGCGGAAGACCAGCGGCTGGCCTTTCTCGACGACAAGGGGCAGGGCGGTGTGGCCGCCGCGCGCATTCACCGAAGCCATCCAGGGCCGCATGTCCGGCTCGCCGCGGAACGGCCAGTAGAGGCTCACCATCTTGCCAGCGACGTCGCCGATCACCGCGTCCAGCCCCTCGGCGATACGGGCTGCCATGGCCGCACGCGCATCGGCCGACACGGCCAGGCGCGCCTGGATAAGCCGCTCGCGCTCGGCCTTGCGCCAGCGCCGCACCTCGGCCGGCATGGTCGCCGGAGCGCGGAAGGCCGGATCCAGCTCATGCATGAAACAGGGCGGCGAGGCGTATTGTGCCGGTATGTCGTCGTCGTCGCTTGTTGCCATCTTCGCCTCCCATTCGTCACCCGAAACCTATTCCTCCGCCAATGGCGGTGGTTGTCGTAATGCGACATAGGCGCTCGTGTTCGGCAGCGCAAAGGCGGTTCTGGCTGGACAGCGGAAAATGCGATAAAAGCAACCCGGATGTCTTGCTGGTGGCGAACCCCGAGGGATTTCCGGCATGCGCTACGTCATCATCGTCGTCGGTTTTGCAGCCTTTCTGATCTGGGACGGAGTTTATAACGACAGCCACTACATCGACGCCGGCGTCAGAAGCCTGCGGCACGTCGTAGGTTACGTCGCCAGGTAAGTGTCATTTAGCGAAAGCCGAGGCACGAAAGAACCGTCACCACAACCACGCCGACGACACCGGCATAGAGTGCGTACTGCATTGCAATCTCCGAATTTGGACAAGTTCTCGGAGCTTGTTAGCCGAATGGCTGCCAGGTGACTTTGATCTGGTGCAAACGAAGTTGCCGCAGCGGTCCGAATACGCCTTCAGGAACACATGACAGACCGCGCCACGGCTTCAGCGGCGACCAAAAAACAAAACGTGCGGCAAAACAGACTGAAATGGCTCCCCGGGCCGGATTCGAACCAGCGACCAACCGGTTAACAGCCGGTTGCTCTACCACTGAGCTACCGGGGAACGGAGGCTCGTCGTGCGGGGCAGCCTATAGCAAACCCATTTCGGCTTTGCAAAGCGACAATCTGCATTTTTTTGCAAAGCTTAGCGCTTTTATCGGACAAGCGGCTCGGGCATAAATTTCCGGACCATGCTTGCAGCGGCGCAACCGCTGCCCACATTGAGCCTCCATGAAACCGGATAGATCGTCCGACATGAGTGCAGATATCGAAACGGACGCCATTCCGGCGCGCAAGATCGCCGTTTTCGGCCGCGAATTCACCATGCCGCGTTCGCGCGGCCTGCGCATCGCCATCGGCGTCGTTCTGGTTATCCTCGGCATCTTCGGTTTCCTGCCGATTCTCGGCTTCTGGATGATTCCGCTCGGCCTGCTCGTGCTATCCTACGAATTCGCCACGGTGCGCCGCTGGCGCAGGCGCGTGGTCGTATGGTGGGAGCGGCGCTGGCGCCCGAGCAAGTAGAGTAGGGCCCAGATTGGGCAGGGTAAGGGAATCTTCGCCTTTCCCACGCCTTTCAGGGGAATGTTTCGGTCAGAGGGTTTGCGTTCTTGACTGGCATTGCGGCCCAACCTATTGAGTTCGCCGGAAACGCCGGGAGCGATGAGGCCTCGTGGCGGAGTGGTTACGCAGAGGACTGCAAATCCTTGCACCCCGGTTCGATTCCGGGCGAGGCCTCCAAACGCCCCCGGAATTCCGCGCTTGCCGCAGCGATGCGGCATGTGTGTATGATGCGGAAAGATTCGGGGCGCGTGCGGACTGAACCATGAAGGCTGATTTTTCCGAACGTCGCGCCAAGATGGTGGACGGCCAGGTCCGCACCGTCGACGTGACCAACGCCGCTCTGCTGGAAGCGTTGCTGACCGTGCCGCGCGAGGCTTTCATCGGCACCGCCAATCCCGATCTCGCCTATATCGACGAGGATCTGCGCATCGCCGACGGTCCGGACGGTACTCGCTACCTGATGGAGCCCGGTCCGCTCGCGCGCCTGATCCAGCTTGCTAACATCGGCCCACAGGACAATGTGCTCGATGTCGGCGCCGGAACCGGCTACGCCTCGGCGCTGCTGTCGAAGCTCGCGCGTTCGGTCGTGGCGCTGGAGAGTGATTCGGCGCTGGCCGGCCAAGCGGCCGAAATCTTGGCGGCGCAGGGTTGCGACAATGTCACCGTCGTCACCGGGCCGATGCGGGAGGGTCATCCCGCCAATGCTCCCTACGACGCGATCGTCTTCGGCGGCAGCGTCGAGGAAGTTCCCCAGACTCTGCTGGACCAGCTTGCCGAGAATGGGCGCCTGGTCGCCGTCGAAGGGCACGGCAACGCCGGAATCGCCCGTCTGTTTTTGAAGACTACTGGCGTGGCGACGGGGCGGCGTGCTTTTAATGCGGCAATAAAGCCACTACCCGGTTTTGAACGTGTTCGCGTTTTCGAGTTCTGAGTGATTTTGCCTTGCAGCCGACGCGTTGTCATGTTGGCTAATGCACAATGATCGTTGCTGAAGCGGTTCTCTTCTCGAGTGGGCCTGCACAGCAGGAACCGTAGAACGCGACATTGGCCCGCCGCCGGCGAAGCCGAGGTCGCGTGGTTCCCATGAAACGAATGAGGGACAAGCCGTGCCGTCTGTAACCAAGAGTCTCGCTGCCGTCCTGCTTGTTTCAGCAAGCCTGTTTCCCGCATTGCCGGCATCGGCGGAAACCATCCTCGGTGCGCTCGCCAAGGCCTATCAGAACAATTCGCAGCTCAATTCGGCACGCGCCGGCGTCCGTATCACCGACGAGGGCGTCGCTATCGCCAAGTCCGGCTATCGTCCCACCGTCGCCGGTTCGGCCAGCATCGACTATTCCAACACCAGAAGCGCTGGCCAGACGGTGCGCCTGGGAACGGCCAATTTCGGTATCCAGCTCAACCAGACGCTGTTCGACGGCTTTCAGACCCGCAACAACGTCGCCGCCGCCGAAGCGCAGGTTCAGGCCTCGAACGAAAGCCTGCGCAACACCGAGCAGAACATCCTGCTCGCCGCGGCGACCGCCTATATGGACGTCATCCGCGACCGGCAGATCGCCGCGCTGACGGAGCAGAACCTGAAGGCCCTGACCGAACAGGTGCGCGCGGCGCGCTCACGGCTGGAAGTGGGCGAGGGCACACGCACGGACGTCGCTCAGGCCGATGCCTCACGCTCGGCCGCCGTCGCCAAGGCGAGCGCGGCGCGCGCGCAGGCGCTGGCCAGCGCCGCCGCCTACCACCAACTCGTCGGCGAGGACCCGGGCAAGCTGAAAGCCGCGTCGCCGCTCGCCAAGCTACTGCCCAGGAGCCTCGATTCGGCGATCGGCATCGCCGCTGCCGAGCATCCGGCGATCCTTGCCAACGAACATCTGGTCGATGCGGCGTCGTTCTCGGTGAAGTCGTCCGAGGGCGCTCTGCTGCCGCAGGTCTCGGCATCGGCCGGCGTGTCGCAGCTCTACCGCGACCAGTCGCCGTCGTCGTTTAACAACCCCAACGGCGATTCCACCTCCGCCAGCATCGGCGCCACGCTGACGATCCCGATCTATACCGGCGGCCGTGGCGATGCGCTGGTGCGTCAGGCCAAGGAGACTCTCGGCCAGGCGCGCATCGAAGTCGATGTCAGCCGCGACCAGGTCCGCAACGCGGTCGCTTCCGCCTGGACCCAGTACACCGCCGCGCGCGAGGGCGTCGACGCCAACCGCGCGCTGGTGTCGGCCGCGCAGCTTGCGCTCAACGGCGTGATCGAGGAGCGCAATGTCGGCCAGCGCACGACGCTGGATGTCCTGAACGCCCAGAACGACGTGATCACCGCCCAGATCAACCTGGCGACATCCGATAACGACGTCGTGGTGGCGAGCTACTAAATCATAAACGCCGTCGTCCATCTGACGACGGAGCGGCTCGGCCTGCAGGTGGCAAAGTATCACCCCGAGGAGCACTACAACGCCGTCAAGGACAAGTGGTTCGGCCTGCGCACGCCGGACGGCCGCTGATACCCCCGGCCAGCG
>JBQCHN010000342.1:0-2812 GCA_051954615.1 Mesorhizobium sp.
TGGCCGAAGGGCGTGTGGCCGAAATCGTGCACAAGCGCCACCGCCTCGGCGAGGTCCTCGTCCACCCTCAGCGCGCGGGCCAGTGCACGCGCGATCTGCGCCACCTCGATCGTGTGGGTGAGCCGCGTGCGATAGTGGTCGCCCTCGTGCGCGACGAAGACCTGCGTCTTGTGCTTCAGCCGGCGGAAAGCGGTGGAATGGATGATGCGGTCGCGGTCGCGCTGGAAAGGCGTGCGCGTCGGGCTTTCAGGCTCGGCAAACAGCCGCCCGCGCGAGCGCGCCGGATCGCAGGCATAGGCCGCGCGCGGCCTGTAGCCGAAGCCGATGTCGCCGAGATCCCTGCCCCCGTCTTCCATGCCAAGCGCAATCAGGCTCGCGGCAGCAGCTTGCGCAGGATGACGGACGAATGGCCGCCCGCCCCGTGCGAGGCATCCTGGCGCTTGACGACCTCGAAGCCGTGCTTGCGGTAGAAAGCCAGAGCCCTGTCGTTGCCCTCGATCACCTCCACCGCGATGCTGGGGATGCCGGCATGGAAAGCCAGAACGGCGTGCAGCAGGTCAACCGCCAACCCGGTGCCGAATTCGGACGGGTCGAGATGCAGCCGGTCGAGCGTGACGTCGCCGGCCTGGTCCATACTGGCCAGCGCGTAGCCGGCGAGCGACTTGTCCCGCCGCTCGGCGACGAAGGACGTCTTGTCGGGGTCGGCGAGTTCCGCGGCAAGCCGTTCCGGCGCATGGCGGGCATCGGATTCGCGCGCCGTCGTATCAGTTCCAAGGATCGTCGAGTAGGTGCGGCGCCAGGAAGCGCCCAGCAGACGCGAGACCGCCTCGACATCCCGTCCGGTCATGGCCCTGATCTGGATCATCGCCACCTCCTTCAGCGGCCCTTGCCGCCAGCGACAGCCGTTGACTTGGCCGCCGTCGCTTCATACCTATCATGGCAAGCACAACGCAAGGTGAGCGCAATGGATGCCGGCGCCAAGACCACCACGACCGTAGAAATGACCGAAGCCGCGGCGAAACGGATCGCCCGTATCGTTGCCGCGGAACCCGGCAAGACCGCGCTGCGGGTCGCCGTCGAGGGTGGCGGCTGCTCCGGATTCTCCTACCGATTCGATCTTGTGGACGGCCGCAACGACGACGACGTCGCCATCGAGAAGGACGGCGCCACGCTTTTGATCGACGACCTGTCGCTCGTCTATATGGGCGGTTCGGTGGTCGATTTCGTCGACGACCTGATGGGCCAGTCTTTCCAGATCAGGAACCCGAACGCCGTGGCCTCCTGCGGCTGCGGCACCAGCTTCTCCATCTGACTGGTAGTCCCGGCTTCACACGCTGATCGTCTTGCTGAAGGCGTTGGTGAAGACGACGCCGCCATGGTCGTCGCTCGCCTCGGCCAGCACAACGTCCATCGCTTGGTTGGTGATCCGCGCGATCGCGAAACCGCCCATATAGGCAGCCTTCGGCTTGAACAGGTCGAGCCCGTCGCTTTGATAGATCATCGGCGTCTCGTGCTGATGGCCGTGGAAGACGCCGACGACGTTGTAGCCTTTCAGCACTTCCAGCAGCGCCTCCCGGTTTGCCGCGCTCCACCAGTGCGCGGTGCCCTCGCCGCTGTCGTCGAAGCGATGCTGGGCCTTGTCCCATACCTCGGTCGAGAACGTGTCCCAGCCGTAGTGCTGGAACAGGACGACGGGACGCCCGTCCGCGGCGTTGGCCGCAAGGTCCTGCTTCAGCCATGGCAGGCTGCTCAGGGCACCGTGGCCGGTATCACCGGCGAAACGATGCGTCTGGACGAGATGGAGGCCGCCCCAGTTCCACGAATAGCAGTCGGAACCGACGTCATAGTTGTCGGCCGGCACGGGCGGCTTGAAGAAGACGCCGGCGCGGTGGTTGATCTCGACATAGTCGCGCAGTTCGCGCCGGTACCAGTTCAGGTGCCCCGTGGGGCCGTTCTGGTCGAGGTCGTGGTTGCCGAGCCCGACATAGACCGGAACGTGGACGCGGTCCGGCCCGACGCCCTGCTGGTAGCGCTGGGAAAACTGCAGCAGCTGCGTGCCTTCGCTGGGCAGGATGACCTGGCCGCCGCCGTCGTCGGTCATGTCGCCGCCGACGACGATGCCGAGCGGCGTGCCGATCGGCCGGCCGGCCGAACGCAGGCTCGTGGCCACGCCACCGATCTCGGCCGGCCACAGCGTGTCGCCAAGGCCGTTCAGCGCCGCGATGTTGCGCAGCAGGTTGGCGTCGGTCTTCCCTTCCTTCTGGCAATTGGGACTCAGCCCCTTGGCCATGCGGCAGGCATGGATGTCGGCAACGAAGAGGAAAGTCGCGTCGATGGGCGGAACGGCGCGGGCCGATTGGGCGAAAGCCCGGCCGGCAGCGCCGACGATCCCAAGGGCGGCCACCTGTTTGAGGAGAGTCCGCCGCGAAAGCGGCAGCGTCGAGCAAGCGTTCATCACCGACACTTCAGCATGGCCCGGACCGCCCGTCCAGATTCCGGATGAAACGAAAAAGGGCCGCCCGTGCGGCCCTTTTCAGTGGGTTTGGTGTTGGGGACTGGCGTCGAGGATCAGGCCTCGGCGCTCATCGCCGCTTCGCGCAGGCCCTTGGCATCGCCGGTGGCGCCGTTGAAGACGAGGTTGAGCAGGACCGAGGCGATCGAAGCGAGCAGGATGCCCGAATCGATCAGCGGGCCGATCGCCTTCGGCAGCCACATGTGGAACTCCGGCGCCACGACCGGGATCATGCCGAAGCCGACCGAGATGCCGACGATGAACAGGTTGTTGCGGTTGGTCTTGAAGTCGACCGCCGTC
>JBQCHN010000343.1:0-8059 GCA_051954615.1 Mesorhizobium sp.
CGTTTTCCTGCTCGACCTTTACGCCGCAGCCGTGCGCGAGGAGGTCGGCTGCTTCGAGCGGTCTTTCTTCATCTCCCTTGAGGATCTGGTCCCGTTCGATGCGGGCTGGACCGGGGTCGCGGCGCAGGAGGACAACCGCCCAGTCAATCACAACAGCTTCACCTATCATTTGCCCGAAACCTTCTTCAGGGCATGGCTGGGCGTTGTGGACCACGATCCTCTGGCCGATCTGTCGCGCATGGTCTTTGGGCAGGCCGCCGTCGTCGATATCGAGGACAGCCGGACCGACCCGACGTTCAGGGCCTGGGCGAGAAGCTTCGGGCTGAGGCATCTCCTGCGAGTCTGTGCCCTCGACAACCGTTTCGGGATGATCGGCTTTCTGTCGATCTACCGCCGCGCCGCGAATGCACCTTTCACCGCAGCGGAAGTCGAGACGATGGAAACCCTCGTTCCGCATCTGGCTGCGGCGATGCGGATCAATCGCACGATGCGGCTGCTCCTGCGCGGCAAGGAAGGCGCTAACACGGTCAGGCGCGCGATCTGCGACACCTACGGTACCGTCCACCGCTCGGACAAGGAATTCGCCGATGGCGTCAAGGTCGAGTGGCCTGACTGGAACGGCCCGTTCCTGCCGGACACATTGTGCCGTCACCTGGAAGCGAGGCCGGATCAACCATTCTGGGGAGACAGGCTCTGCGTCAGGATCAGCCCCGTTGCCGGCCTGTTCGTTCTCGAACTGCACCCCCGGTCGCCGCTCGACCGCCTCGGGGCGCGGGAACTCGAGACGATCCGGCACTTCGCCAATGGCGCCTCCTACAAGGAGGTCGCGCGCCGGATGAACCTGGCGCCGGCAACCGTCAGGCATCACCTGCGTTCCGCCTACAGGAAGCTCGGCGTGCATGACAAGGCGCAGATGTCGCTTCTGATTGCCACCATGGCCGGCACATCGGATTTTTCCGAGGGCTGAGAAGCCGCGTTCTTGCGCGTGTGGCTCCCCACCTGTCGTTTATTCCAAGATCCAGGCCACAGATCAGACGCACTCAGCCGCGACGGACCTGGCCATGAGCCTGGGTTCTCTCACCGCGTGGCGATCCGAACAGGTGCTCGGGCAATAGCCGCGCGACGCCATAGGGGCGATGGCACCATGGGCAGCGCACAACGGCAGCTCTCGGCCGAGGGGCCTGGCAGGATGGGCAATAGTCGTGATTTGACACAATAAGCTCCTTCGCCCGGAAAGTCTCATCCGAGCGCGTTTGACCATGTCTGGAAGTGGCGTCGTTGCCGGTGTCCAATCTGCTAATGATTGTCACCAAAATGAGGCGCTATGCTGCTGAACAAAAAGACGAAATGCCTCATCGACCCGGCATTGATAAGATGATCTGATATTCGTTCGCCTTACACTGGGACGACGGTTGGAAATCCTAGCCCGGCAATTCGAGCTGATCTTCTGTCAAGGTCCACAGCGCCGTCGACGGGATTCTTGCGCCGCATATGGAGCAACCGGATTCGTTTCTCCCTGATCACGAAGGACGTGATCGCGCACTCTCTTGCTCTGCAATAAACAGCAAACTGCAAGGATGGGACTTTGACGCGCGTCGCGGAACGGCGACCTGGCGAAAGGCCGGAATCCCGCGGATTTCAAGGACTTCTGGAAAGCGGTTTGGCTGGGGAACCTGGATTCGCAGCCAGTAAAACACCGATTCTCAGCTAGATCATTGATCCTGCTGCGAAATTCAGCCTATCTGAGTGGCCTTGCCACAATTTGTGCATCACCTCTGTGCCCAGATCCGGGGAGGACGTCAAAGGGCGCAATCTACAACTCGTACGGTCGGCCGCCAGGGGGAGCTTTGGGCAAACTTTGCCCAGTTTCTAGAGGCCCGATGAAAGACTGTTTTTGCATGACTATCGAACGACAGCTTTACGCCCCAATTCCGGTCGTCTAACCAGACTCTGGCTTTGCCTGAAAGCGGACGCTCGAAACGGGCCGAGAAGTGGGTCGGCTTCGTGTACATGTCGGTTATAGAAGCAAACTTGTCCCCGTCCAGAAGTCGACCTCGCGGTGATCATTCTGGAAGTCGTCATCGCAAAAATGCTGAAATCCGCATGGGAAACCGGAATGACCAACTTGGCGGCGCTTAGTTAGAAGTCTTGTTTCGGTCATGTGATTTTCTCCATTCCCGCTCTGCCACCAGCGTTGCTTCGACCCTGTTGCGGACTTTCAGTTTGGCAAGAATGTTGGTGACATGAGCCTTAACGGTTCTTTCGGTGATGCCAAGTCGCCGGCCAATCTCGGCATTGCTGAGCCCCGAGGCCAGAAGCCTCAGCGTCCGTTCCTCCCGATCAGTCAGGGCTGAAAGAAGTGACGGCGCCGGCTTTTCGAGCGAGTTTGCAATCAGCCGCCTGGTGAGATTGGGCGAAACGAATGCATCGCCTTCGAGGGCGCCCTTCACGGCGCCGATGAGTTCGGCTGCCTTGACCCCCTTAAGCACGTAGCCGATGGCGCCGGCGCCCAATGCTCCCATGACGTGCTCGTCCTTTTCCGATACCGTCAGCATCATCACCTTGGGCGCGTTCTTCAATTCAAGGATCGTTCTTGCCGCCTCTATCCCGCCGCCGGGCATATTCACGTCCAGAAGCATGATGTCCGGCTTCAGCCGAGAAGCGAGTTCACAGGCTTCCTGGGAGGAACTTCCTTCGCCTACGACTTTCAAATCCTTGTCCAGTTCGAGTGTCTGGATCACGCCGGCCCTGAACAGCGGATGGTCGTCGACGACCACAATGGTGGATTGCCTACGCATTCTTTTCGGCCTCGGCGACGTCGAGTTTCATTTCCACCCTTGTTCCACCGTTGGACTTGCTGCTGATCGTCACCGTGCCGCCGAGGCTTTCCACCCTGTCGCGCATTCCGGCAAGACCAAGACCGGCTTCGCGGGCAGATTGCCAGCCCTCCCGCTCACCGCCTTCGTCCTCGACCGAAAGTGTCAGCACCCGGTTCTTTATCTTGCACGAAACGGTCTGACCTCGCCCACCCGCATGCTTGAAGGCGTTGTTCAGCCCTTCCTGGATAAAGCGGTAGACGCATATCTTGACTGCGTGCGGGAAAGCCTTCTCAGGAAGATCACAGTCGACGGCGGCTTTGGTACCGGTGTGCTTCTTGTGAGCGGACACGGCCAGGTCTACGACTTCGCAAAGAGGGAGGTCCTCTATTTCCGGTAGCATCAATCCTTTGGAGATCGTCCTAATCTCACGAATGGCCTCGCTCAGCGCGGTTTCCATCGAGGCGAGGTTTTCCTCACGTTTGGCCGTGGTCCTGGCGCGGCGGATGTGCTCCACCTTCAGCGCGGCCAGTCCCACCAATTGGGCCGGGCCGTCATGCAGTTCCGCGCCGACATTGCGCAGATATCTGGCGTTCAGCTCCGCAAGGCGGCTCGACGCCCTCTGGGCCCGTTCTTTGAAGACCCTGTTCTGTTCAGAAATCTGCTGTACAGCACGGATGTTGTCTCTCAGCTTTTCCTGCTGGGTGGCTATGGTTCTGCTGCCGCGATAGACGATGCTGACCAGACTTGCCATCAACAGCAGCGTGAGCGCCGCCGTCACCAGCCACGTCTGCAGCCGGACATGAAACAGCCGTCGCTCGATCGCGCCGGGATGTTCGTGGATTTCGGCGACTGCCACGATCCGCCCCGAGAGATATTCCCGAACCGGAACGTAGATTTCGAGATACGTCTTGTTGAAGTGGCGTATGGTATGTTCCTCGGCCTCGAGGTCGGCATAGCGCGACGCCACCTTGCCGCCCAGCGCCTCAAGAAGGCCCTCGGGAGGCGGGAATTTCTTTCCGATCAACTCCTTGGTCCTGGAATAGGCGACGAGGCCTCCCGGTTTCCATATCTCCAGGTGGGGGAATCTTCCTTCGAATGCATCGGAATCCAGGAGGCGGTCCAACGCACCGGATGCCTCGGGTGACAGAATGTCCGACGTGGCCAGTTCCTGGAGATGCGGAGACAGGAAGCTGTCCATGAAGAGTGCCGTCGAGGTCGCCGTATTCTCGACTGTCGCCCTGGTTACTATGCCTGATGTGATGAAGCCCGCCAGTGCGGCGGCCAATACCATCACCAACCCCCCGGACAAGGCAAATTGCCTGGAGAGACTCCATGGACGATCCTCCGGGCGAGTCGCCCCGCCATGTGGTGCGGACATTGCCATACCATCTCCCAAGCCGACAATTTAACCCGGCGTGACAAGTCTGGACATGGCCGAAGGTCCAATCAACACATGTATCAAAGTACATGTGGTCTTTCGATCCATGGTACTGCACGCGCCAAACTTTCTGCCGTCGCAATTCGCCAAACCTTTGGCAGTTACCGACCAGGCCAGGTTCAGTCACCCTTGCAAGCAATTTAGGCAATCCCTGCCGAAGAACGGCGATGGGGATGTGCACACCAGCGCAAGGGGAGCAGCGTCATGGTCAATATCGTCAAGCACGATCTCGAATTCATTCTCAAGCAGATCAAGATCGCGGAGCGGCACGCGGCTGGGGAGGACCTTCACGCGCTGGTCGCGGAGGCAGGTGGCGTCGACCCGAATTCGCCCGCATCGCCGCAGATTCACCTGCTTCCCTACGGGTTGCGTACCGTCGACGGCAGCTACAACAACCTGCTGCCGGGGCGCGAGGAATGGGGCGCGGCGGACCAGCAATTCCTGCCGGCGACGGACCCGTCCTTCCGTGAGGGCAGCGGCACGTTGCCGCCCGGCTATCCGACCAACAACGACTATGGGGTCCCCGGCAACGTCGTCGATGCCGAACCAAGGCTGATCTCGAACCTCATCGTCGACCAGACGCTCGACAATCCAGCCGCCATCGTCGCCGCTCTGGAACATGCCGGCGTGACAGGCCTGGATCAGGCCGTGGCATTGCAGGAGATCCGCGACGCGCACACCATCCTGAAAAGCCTCAATCCCAACGCCGGACCGGCCTACGCCACGCAGAAGACGATCCTCGACGGGCTGCTCGACCAATACGGCATCGAGATGGACGGCCCGACGATCTTCCTGCCCAACGTTTCGCCCGACATCGGCGATTCCGCATCCTTCAGCTCGATCTTCACCCTGTTCGGGCAGTTTTTCGACCACGGCCTCGATCTTGTCGCCAAGGGCGGCAACGGCACAGTGTTCATGCCGCTTTCGGAGGACGATCCGCTCTACAACCCGGCCAGCCCGCACACCAATTTCATGGTGCTGACGCGCGCCACCACGGGCGACGGGGCCAGGAACTCGACAACACCATGGGTCGATCAGAACCAGACCTACGGCTCGCACGCCTCCAAGCAGATATTCATGCGCGAGTATGAGGTCGGTGCCGACGGCAAGCCGGTGCCCACCGGCCTCCTGCTGGAAGGTGCAGGCGGCGGTCTTGCCACGTGGGCCGACGTGAAGGCGCAGGCGAGAGACGTGCTCGGGATCGAACTGACCGACGCCGATGTCGGCAACATCCCGCTGATTGTGGCCGACGAGTACGGCAATTTCATTCCCGGCGCGAACGGTTACCCCCAAGTCGTAGCCGGTCTCGGGGACGACGGAATTTTCGGGACAGCCGACGATGTGCTCGTCGAAGGAAACCCCGTTGCTCCAGTCAACCCGACCGCCGTGGGCGCGTTCCGCACGGGGCACGCATTCCTGGATGACATCGCCCACAATGCCGTGCCTGTCATCACGGCAGGCCAGTTGGCGCCGGATTCCGATGGCGATGCCGGCAATGCCGTCGCCGTCGACAATCGGGGCCAGAACACCGAATACGATGATGAACTGCTCGACGCGCACTTCATCACCGGCGACGGGCGCGGCAACGAAAACATCGGGTTGACCACCATCCACCACATCTTCCATGGCGAGCACAACCGCATGGTGGAAGAGACCAAGCGCGTCGCCATCGAAGCGGCCGAAGCCGGTGACCTCGCATTCCTGAACGAATGGCTGCTGGTCGACGTGGCGGAGGTTCCGGCCGACCTTTCGACGCTGATCTGGGATGGCGAGCGCCTGTTCCAGTCGGCGCGGTTCGTCACCGAAATGGAATACCAGCACCTCGTGTTCGAGGAATTCGCGCGCAAGATGCAGCCGGACGTCGACGCCTTCCTGTTCGAGCCCGACCCGGACATCAACCCGGCGATCTTCGCCGAGTTCGCCAATGTCGTCTACCGCTTCGGCCATTCCATGCTGAACGAAACGGTCGATCGTGTCGGTGCCGATGGCACACAGGACCACATGTCGCTGTTCGACGCGTTCCTCAATCCGATCGCATACGACCAGGACGGCACGATTACCCATGAGGCGGCGGCGGGCGCGATCCTTCGCGGCATGAGCGCCCAGGTCGGCAACGAGATCGACGAGTTCGTAACCAACACGCTGCGCAACCAGCTTCTCGGCATTCCACTGGACCTTCCCGCGATCAACATAGCGCGCGGCCGCGACACCGGCATGCCGACCCTGAACGAAGCGCGCGAAGAGTTCAGGGCGATCGCCGGCGGCGACAGCCAGCTCGACCCCTACACGAGCTGGACCGACTTCGCGCTGAACCTCAAGAACCCGGCCTCCATCGTCAACTTCATCGCCGCATACGGAACGCATGAGCTCATCGCTGGCGAAGCCTCGATCGAGGGCAAGCGCGCGGCAGCGATGGCGCTCGTTTTCGGCACGACGGAAACCTTCTGGGATCCGATCGCCAGTGCGATGAAGACGATCGCTCCCGCGGCCGATCGGGGCGATTTCCTGAACGGCACGGGCGCCTATGCCGACGGTCTCGGCGGTTTGAACGGCGTCGACCTGTGGATGGGCGGCCTAGCCGAAAAGAAGATGGATTTCGGCGGCATGCTGGGCTCCACTTTCTCCTTCATCTTCGAGTTGCAGATGGAGAACCTGCAGGACGGCGACCGCTTCTACTACCTGTCGCGCGTCCAGGGCCTGAACATCCTGTCGGAACTGGAAAGCAACTCGCTCGCCAAGATGGCGCTGCGCAACACCGACCTGGAAGAGACCGGCACGGCTATTCCAGGCGACATCTTCTCACGGCCTGATCGTGTGCTCTACATGGACCTCGCCAAGCAGATCGCCATGACCGGGCTGGGCGATCCGACGCACGACAATCCCTATCTCGAGGCCGTTTCCATGCTGGTCGACCGCCAGGACAGGGACGGTGACGGCGCCACCGACTACATCCGTTACAACGGTGGCGAGCACGTCGTCATCCAGGGAACGGACGGCGACGACCATATCGTCACCGGCGAGGGCGACGACACGATATGGGGCGGGGATGGCAACGACCGGCTCGAGGGCGGATACGGCGTCGATCATGTCCACGGCGGTGCCGGTGACGACATCATCACCAACGCCGGCACCGATATCGGCGCGATGGACTTCCTCCATGGCGAGGAGGGCAACGACGTCATCCATGGCGGCAGCGGCCTGTCGCTGGTCTTCGGCAACCAGGGCAACGACTTCCTGATCGCCGGCCCCGACGGCAAGACCGTGATGGGCGGCATCGGCGACGACTTCATCATGGGCGGCGACGGCATGGATTTCCTCCTCGGCGAAGCCGGCGACGACTGGATGGAAGGCGGCGGCCGCTTCGACACGCTGGCAGGCGAGAATTCGGAGTTGATGTTCAACTCCACCATCCAGGGCAATGACGTGCTGAACGGCCAGCAGGGCGACACGGACTACGATGCCGAAGCCGGCGACGACATCATGTTCCAGGGCGTCGGCATCCAGCGCAGCAACGGCATGTCGGGCTTCGACTGGGCGATCCACAAAGACGATCCGGTGGCCGCGAATTCCGATCTCGGCATTCCGATTTTCGCCAACCAGGAGGCCTTTATCCTGCGCGACCGCTTCGACCTTGTCGAAGGCCTGTCCGGCTGGAAGCACGACGACGTCCTGACTGGGCGCATCGTTCCCGTGAACACGCGGGTCGAGGCGACCGGCACGGCCGCGATCACCGCGCCGGGCTCGGCCCACTAACAGTCCACGTACGCCCAGGTGGCAAAGAACCGCGCGCGGATCGGCCGTG
>JBQCHN010000344.1:0-8398 GCA_051954615.1 Mesorhizobium sp.
GAACGCCATCACCGAGACGATCGGGAACAGGAACAGGACGACGATGCCGATCTTGTTGGAGTTGCGGCGGATGAAGCCCGGCTCGCTGACGACGACGGGCGCCTTGGCGCGCTCGGCCTTGGCCCGCGCCATCGCCGGCGCGATGAAGCCGACATAGAGGAAGCGGCCGAGCATGGTCAGCGCGACCACCGCGGCCAGCAGGCCCCAGCGCGGCTCGAGAACAAGTTCGTTTCGGATGTTCTGGTCGGTCTTGAGGCCGATCAGCAGAACGAACATGCCGAACGAGATGACGCCGGCGAAGAGGGCCTCGCGCACGGCCCGCGCGAGAGGATTTGCGGCGGGGCGCGAAGCGGAAACGGTGACGGCCATGGGCTCAGACCTTTTCGACTTCGGGCCGGCCAAGGATGCCGGAGGGCAGGAAGATCAGCACGATGGCCAAGATCGAGAAGGCGGCGACGTCCTTGTAGTCGATGGAGAAATAGGCCGACCACATGCTCTCGATGAAGCCGATCAACAGGCCTCCGATGACGGCGCCCGGCAGCGAGCCGATGCCGCCAAGCACTGCGGCCGTGAACGCTTTCACGCCCGGCACGAAGCCGTCCGAGAAGGACACCACGCCATAATACATCAGGAACAGCGTACCGGCGACGGCGGCAAGGGCGGCGCCCATGATGAAGGTCAGCGAGACGGTGCGGTCGACGTCGATGCCGAGAAGGGCGGCCATCTTCTGGTCCTGCTCGCAGGCGCGTTGCGCGCGCCCCAGCGGCGTTCGGTTGACGACATACCAGAAGATCGCCAGCAGCACCGCGGTGACGAGGACGATGATGATCTGCTTCAGCGACACGCTGACGCCGCCGATGTTGTAGACTTGGCTGACCATCGGCGGGATCGGCTTGTTGCGCGGGCCCTGCGTGACCTGCACGAAGTTCGACAAGGCGATCGACATGCCGATGGCGGTGATCAGCGGCGCCAGCCGGAAGGAGCCGCGCAAGGGCCGGTAGGCGACCTTCTCGATCACCCAGTTGTAGAGGCCGGAAAGCAGCATCGCGACGATCATCATAATCAGCAGCGCCACGGCCACGGGAATGGAATAAAACATCGCCGTCAGGATCAGGTAGACGATGAGGGCGATGAAGGCGCCCACCATGAACAGGTCGCCATGGGCGAAGTTGATCATGCCGATGATGCCGTAGACCATCGTATAGCCGATCGCGATCAGCCCATAGATCGATCCCAGCGTCAGCCCGTTGATAAGCTGCTGGATAAAATACTGCATGGCTAAGAAGGCTCCCCTTGAGCGTCGCCGCCAGGGCGCGCCCTTTTTGGTATTTCCCCTAGTCCTAAGGGTTCAGGACCGGATTGCAACGTGATTTTTCATTCGCCGGCACGACCTTGCATCGCGCCGCCCGGTAACCCCGTCCGTTGCATCCGCCCCATGGACCACGGCGGACCCTATCATTGGCATACCGCAATGTCTTTGACGATTCGGGGAAAGATTGCATCACTTATCGAAGAATCTGCGGTCAAAAGAATTTGAAAGGATGGAAGATTGCGCCGCCACCAAGCCGCCGTTTCGGCTGACGAAGAGGCGGCGCAGGCTCGGATTCCCTACTTGACGACGAAGCCGTGGGCGAACGGATCGCGCTCGTCGATGAAGATGGTGTTGAAGCCGGTCTGCCGCGCCCAGCCACCGATCGAGGGGATGATCGCCGGCTTGTTGCCGACGCCGACTTCCTTTTCCACGCGCCCCTTGAACAGCGAGCCGATGATGGATTCATGGACGAAATCGTCGCCTGCCTTCAGTCTGCCCTTGGCGTGAAGCTGTGCCATGCGCGCCGACGTGCCGGTGCCGCAGGGCGAGCGGTCGATGGCCTTGTCGCCATAGAAGACGGCGTTGCGCGCATGCGCTTGCGGGTCGCGCGGCGCCCCGGTCCACAGCATGTGCGAGAGCCGGTTGATGCCGGGATTTTCCGGATGGACGAAGGAGTATTTCTCGTTGAGCCGCTGGCGCACCACCGGGCTCCAGGCGACCAACTCGCCGGCCGAATAGTCGGCCATGTCGGAATAGTTCTTCTGAGGCTCGACGATGGCGTAGAAATTGCCGCCATAGGCAACGTCGACGGTGATCTCGCCGAGCACCGGGCACTCCACCGTCAACCCCTCCGCATAGAGGAAGGAGGGCACGTTGGTGATGCGCACTTCCTCGACGAGGCCGTTCACCTCGCGATACTCGGCTTTCACCAGCCCGGCCGGCGTGTCGAGATGGAGCACACCCGGCGTCTTCGGCTTCACCAGCCCGTTCTCGATGGCCATGGTGACGGTGCCGATGGTGCCGTGGCCGCACATCGGCAGGCAGCCCGACGTTTCGATGAACAGGATGGCGATGTCGCAGTCCGGCCGCGTCGGCGGATAGAGGATGGAACCCGACATCATGTCGTGGCCGCGCGGCTCGAACATCAGCCCGGTGCGGATCCAGTCGTATTCGGCCAGGAAATGCGCCCGCCGCTCCATCATCGTCGCGCCGTCGAGCAGAGGACCGCCGCCGGCGACAAGCCGGACCGGATTGCCGCAGGTGTGACCGTCGATGCAGGTGAAGGTGTGGCGAGACATTTCGATGCGACCCGATGGTTGAAGGGATGACTAGAACCGCTGCGCGCGGAACGGCCGAATGTCAATTGCCGCAGCCTGGCCCGCGATCAGGTCGCGGACCAGCCGGCCAGTCGCCGCGGCCTGCGTCAGGCCGAGGTGGCCATGGCCGAAGGCGTAGAGGACGCCGGGCGCGCGCGCAGCGCCGATGACCGGCAGCGAATCCGGCAGCGACGGGCGAAAACCCATCCATTCGCGGCCGCCCTCGGCCTTGAGGCCCGGCAGGAACCGCTTCGCCTTTTCGAGCATCGCCCTGGAGCGCGCATAGTTCGGCGGCCGCTTCAGGCCGGCGAGCTCGACGGCGCCGCCGACGCGCAGGCCGGTGGACAATGGCGTGATGACGAACCCGTGGCCGGAGAAGATCAGTTGCCGCTTCACGTCGAAGGCGTCGGCGGGAAGCGTGGTGTTGTAGCCGCGCTCGGTTTCCAGCGGGATCGCCTCGCCGAGCTGCCTGGCCAGCAGATGCGACCAGGCGCCGGCGGCGATCACCAGCTTCGCGGCCTTGCGCGACGAACCATCGGCAAGATGAAGCGTAGCCCCACCCGCGCCCGCTTCGACGCGGACGACCTCGCCGCGCTCGAAGCGCACACCCTTTTTCTCCGCATAGGCCCAGACCGCCTTGCCGAGCAGCTTCGGGTCGGCCACCGTCTTCCATCCGGGCACGAACGTGCCCTTGACGAAGCGCGGCGCCAGCCCCGGCTGCAGGCCGGCGAGTTCCGCGCCCTCGACATGGCGATAGACGATGCCGAAACGATCGCGTGCCGCCCAACCCGGCAGGGAAGCGGCAAATTCGGCCTCGCTCTCGTAGAGTTCGAGCGAACCGTCCTCCCGCAACATCGTTGCGGTTCCGGAACGATCCATGAGTCCGGCCCATTCCACCTCGGCGAGACGCATCATCGCCGCCTGCGCGGCGAGGCTCACGTCGCGGTGCTTCGCCGCGCCGGCCCGCCAGAAACGCCATAGCCACGGCGCCAGTTGGGGCAGATAGGCCGGCGAGACCGAAAGCGGCCCGAGCGGATCGGCCAGCCATTTCGGCAGGTTACGGATCATGCCCTTCTGCGCCAGCGGCAGCACATCGGAGAAGGCAAAGGCCGCCGCATTGCCGGAAGACGTTTCCTCCGAGACGCCGGTGCGGTCGATGACGGTCACGGCATGGCCGGCCTCGACCAGATGCGCCGCGATGCAGATGCCGACGATGCCGGCTCCGACGATGACGACGTCGTCCGAGGGCAAGGCAGCATTCATCGATGGGAACCCCACGCTGTGCCGTTCCCCTCGCTTCGCCATCGGCGCCTCGCCAGGCTTTTGCGAAAGAGAGCCGGCCGCACTCGGCCTGCTTCAAGCGGTTGCGAACCGGATGCGTCCGCTTGACCCGTTTGATATATCAGGTGAATATCTGCCGCGAAATCAATTGTCAACGCGGCATTCGGCTCGATATATCAACGCGATCCCAGAGGAGGCGACGGCATGGATGCTTTGGTGACCCAGCGGGACCCATCGGCCGAACTGGCCAGCGCCAAGGCCTATCGCGGACTCGAGAAGATGATCGTCACGCTTGAGCTGGCGCCCGGCGCGGTGGTCACCGAGCGCGTGCTGATCGAACGCCTGTCGCTCGGTCGCACGCCGGTGCGCGAGGCGATCCAGCGGCTGACATGGGAGGGCCTGCTCGAAGTCAGGCCGCGCGCGGGCATCGTCGTCTCTCCCCTGAACGCCGCCGACTGGCTGCGCGTCATCGATGCCCGGCGCGGTGTCGAGATCGTGCTTGCCCGTTCGGCGGCGCGCTTCCTCGCCGCCGATGCCGCCCCCCACTTCCAGGCGACGGCACTGGCCATGCGCGACGCGGTGCTGGGCAACGACGTGCTCGGTTTCCTCGAAGCCGACAAGTCGCTGGACGAGGCGCTGACGCGCGCTGCCGACAATCCCTTCGCCGCGCGCGTGGCGGCTCCCCTCCAGACGCACAGCCGGCGTTTCTGGTACCGCTTTCAGAGCGGCACGGGGCTCGCCGAGTCGGCCGCCAACCATGTCGCCCTGATCGGCGCCATCCTCGACCGCGACGAGGAGCGCGCCGGCATCGAGGCTGACCGGCTGATGTCACTGCTCAGGCTGCATGCGCAGGCGGCCGCCATGCGTTGACCGCACGGCGCACGACCGGCGCCGTTCAAGCCGTTTCCAGAAAATTTCCGGGCCATGTCGGAACTGTCCGCCGTGAGCCGTCCTTGCCGCATCGCTGACGATCGATAAACAAGGAGGGACACGATGAGCGAGACCGCAAGATCAAGGATCGGCTATACGCTTTCAGGGCTTTTCGTCCTGTTCATGCTGGGCGCTTCGGTCGCCCCGAAATTGCTCGGCATGCCCGTTGCCGAGGAAACCATGACGGCGCTCGGCTGGCCCGCCGGCTATACGGTGCCGATCGGCATCCTCGAACTCGCGCTGACGCTGCTCTACGTCGTCCCGCGCACCAGTGTGCTGGCCTCGGTGCTGTTCATGGGCCTGTTCGGCGGCGCTATGGCGACGCAGATCCGCATCGGCAATCCGTTGTTCAGCCATGAATTGTTCGCCGTCTATCTCGGCGTCTTCATGTGGGGCGGCCTGTGGCTGCGCGACCCGGCCCTGCGCGCCCTGTTTCCGCTGCGCGTCAAAACTTCGCCCTGAAACGGAACCGACCGCTTTCGCGGCACCAAAAGGAGGAAAATCCCATGGGCAAGACCATCGCCATTCTCGTCGCCCGCCTGATCTTCGCCGGCGCCTTCGCCATGGCCGCAGGCTTCAAGTTCGCCGGCATGCAGATGACGGCGGATTATATCGCCGCCGCCGGCTTCCCCTTTCCGCTGTTCCTCGCCTGGGTGGCGGCGATCTTCGAGGTGCTGCTGGTGCTAGCGTTCCTCACCGGCGCCTTCTTTTCGGAGGCGGCGGTGCTCGCCGCTGTCTACGTGATCTTCCTAGCCTTCGCCTTCCACGGCCCGTCGCACTGGCAGGGCAACCAGGCGGAGTTCGGTTTCTTCATCGACCACTTCACCTTCCTCGCCGGCCTGCTGTTCGCCGCCGCGCACGGTCCGGGCGAGAAGCTGGCGATGAAGGCGGGATTGATTTGGAAGTAGCTAAGAAACGGCACCGACGCCAAATTCGCCTCAGGCTGAGTCGAAAATGGCGCGGACTGGAGCACCGAAGCGGAGCGTACTTAAAGTACGTGAGCATCGGAGCGCACAGCCGCGCCATTTGCAGACCAGCCTCAGGCGAATTTTTTACTTCATCGTCGGCATGGCAAACTCGGCGCCTTCCTTGACGCCCGACGGCCAACGCTGCGTGACCGTCTTGGTCTTGGTGTAGAAGCGCACCGAATCCGGGCCGTACTGGTTGAGGTCGCCGAAGCCGGACTTCTTCCAGCCGCCGAAGGTATAATAGGACACCGGCACCGGGATCGGCACGTTGACGCCGACCATGCCGACATTGACGCGGGCGGCGAACTCGCGCGCCGCATCGCCGTCGCGGGTGAAGATGGCGACGCCGTTGCCGTATTCATGCTCGGAAGGCAGGCGCACCGCTTCCTCGAAGTCGTGTGCGCGCACCACCGAAAGCACCGGGCCGAAGATCTCTTCCTTGTAGATGCGCATGTCCGGCGTCACGTCGTCGAACAGGCAGCCGCCGAGGTAGAAACCGTTCTCGTAGCCCTGCATCTTGAAGCCGCGGCCGTCGACGACGAGCTTGGCGCCTTCCTCGATGCCGAGATCCACATAGCCGCGCACGCGATCCAGCGCCTGCTTGGTCACCAGCGGGCCGTAGTCGGCGCTCGGGTCGGTCGACGGGCCGATCTTCAGGCTCTCGACGCGCGGGATGAGCTTTTCCACCAGCTTGTCGGCGGTCGCCTTGCCGACCGGCACGGCGACCGAGACGGCCATGCAGCGCTCGCCGGCGGCACCATAGCCGGCGCCGATGAGGGCATCGACCGCCTGGTCCATGTCGGCGTCGGGCATGATGATCATGTGGTTCTTGGCGCCGCCGAAGCACTGCACGCGCTTGCCGTTGGCGCAGCCGCGCGCATAGATGTACTGCGCGATCGAGGACGAACCGACGAAGCCGACGGCGGAGATGTCCTCATGGTCGAGGATGGCGTCGACCACTTCCTTGTCGCCGTTGACGACGTTGAGGATGCCCGCCGGCAGGCCGGCTTCCAGCATCAGTTCCGCGAGCTTCATCGGCACGCCCGGGTCGCGCTCGGACGGCTTCAGGATGAAGGCGTTGCCGCAGGCGATGGCGGGCGCGAACTTCCACATCGGGATCATCGCCGGGAAGTTGAACGGCGTGATGCCGGCGACGACGCCGAGCGGCTGGCGGATCGAGTAGAGGTCGATGCCGGGGCCGGCGCCCTCGGTGTATTCGCCCTTCATCAGGTGCGGGATGCCGAGCGCAAACTCGACGACCTCGACGCCGCGCTGGATGTCGCCCTTGGCGTCCGGAATGGTCTTGCCGTGCTCGCGGGCGAGCAGCTCGGCCAGCGCGTCGTTGTCGCGCGCCACCAATTCGAGGAACTTCATGAAGATGCGCGCGCGGCGCTGCGGGTTGGTCGCCGCCCAGGCCGGCTGCGCCGCCTTGGCGTTGGCCACCGCCGCGTCGAGCTCCGCCTTCGAGCCGAGCGCCACCTTGGCGCGCACGGTGCCGTCGAGCGGCTGGAAGACGTCCTGCTCGCGGCCCGACGTGCTCTTGACGGCCTTGCCGCCGATGAAATGTCCGTAGTGATCCATGCTATCGCTCCCTGGAATTCGATTGCCGCATTGTCCGCCTTCACGCGGCGGAAGGCAACGCGAGCCGAAACGCAACCGTTGTGCAATAAATGTATACCGATGTTGTCCTGAACATTACTTTCTGCATATAATTCCCGCATGAACTGGGACGACGTCCGCATTTTCCTCGCCGTCGCCCGCGCCGGGCAGATTCTTGGCGCGGCCAAGCGGCTGGAGCTCAACCACGCCACCGTCTCGCGCCGGCTTGCGGCGCTGGAGACGGCTCTTCGGACAAAGCTGTTCCGGCGCCTCACCACCGGCTCGGAGCTGACGCCGGCCGGCGTGCGCTTCATGGAAATCGCCGAGCGTATGGAAGCCGACATGATCGCCGCGCGCGCGGCGGTGGCCGGCGAGGGCGAGGAGATTTCCGGGCCGGTGCGCATCGGCGCGCCGGACGGTTTCGGCGTCGCCTTCCTCGCTCGCCGGCTCGGCGAACTGACTGCCCAGCACCGCGAACTGACCATCCAATTGGTGCCGGTGCCGCGTTCCTTTTCGCTGTCGCGCCGTGAGGCCGACATCGCCATCACCGTCGAGCGGCCGAGCGAGGGCCGACTGGTCGCCGGTAAGCTGGTGGACTATTCGCTCGGCCTGTTCGCCTCGCGCACTTATGCCGAGCGACACGGCCTGCCGAAGACGGCGGCGGAGCTGTCCGGGCACACGCTGATCGGCTACGTGCCGGACCTGATCGTCAGCCCCTCGCTCGACTATGCCGCCGAGTTCAGCGCCGACTGGCGTTCGGCCTTCGCCATCTCATCGGCGCTCGGCCAGGCAGAGGCGGTGCGGGCCGGCGCCGGCATCGGCATCCTGCACACCTTCATCGCCCGCTCGCTGCCCGATCTCGTGCCTGTGGAGGCGGTGCAGCCGATCCGCCGCGCCTACTGGCTGGTCTACCATGAAAGCGTCAGGCCGTTGCGCCGGGTGCAGGCGGTGGCGGATTTC
This sequence comes from Mesorhizobium sp., assembly GCA_051954615.1. Taxonomy (GTDB): domain Bacteria; phylum Pseudomonadota; class Alphaproteobacteria; order Rhizobiales; family Rhizobiaceae; genus Mesorhizobium. The sequence continues at coordinate 8,367 of JBQCHN010000344.1, forward strand.
ATCGCCAGGGCGGTCGAGAAGGAGCGGGCGCT
>JBQCHN010000345.1:0-5723 GCA_051954615.1 Mesorhizobium sp.
ATGACGACGTCGTGCTGGCTCATGGCGGGTCTTGTCGGTCAGCCGGCGCCGTCCGTCAAGGGAGCGGGCACGATGCTGGTCTCAGGCGTTCTTGGCGGCGACCAGTCCGTCGATCTTGGCGCACAGGTTCTTCATGACGAAATATTCGTCGGTAGACGCCTTGCCGTCGTTGACTTCCTGCGTCCACTTCTCGAGCGGCACCTTGATGCCGAATTCCTTGTCGATGGCGAAGACGATATCGAGGAAGTCGAGGCTGTCGATGCCCAGGTCGTCGATGGTGTGGCTCTCGGGCGTGATGGTGTCGATGTCGATCTCGCTGGTGTCGGCGATGATCTTGGCGACTTTTTCGAACGTGGTGGCCAAGGTTTTTCCCTCGATTGATGCGTACTTGTGCGGTTGGGCGCTGTCTAATCGGTTTTTCGAGGCAGGAAAAGGCCGAAATGTCGGGACAGGCGAACCGGGTGCCGACCGTTGCTTAAAAGACGATGCGGCCGAGGACGCGCAGGTTCTCGCCGTCGGGAGCGACGATGACGGCCTCGCCTTCGCGCGGCGACACGCCGGTGAGCGCCTGGATATCCTCCAGATGGGTGACCATGACCATGGTGTCGGAGCCGGTGTAGGAGCGCACTTTCGCGGCGATGGCAGCCATCTGCTCGGCCTTCTGCTGCGGGTCCGTGCTTGGCGGATCGAGCGCGGCGAACGGTTCTGGCTCGACCTCGAAGGCTATGCGCGCCGTGTCGCGGCAGCGGCAATAACGGCTCGACAGCACCGTCTCGACGGGTGCCGCGCGGGCGGCGAACAGCGAGCCGATCTTGCGCGCCTGCTGCTTGCCGCGTTCCGACAGGTTGCGCTGGGTGGCGCAGTTCTCGGGATCGACATTGGCCGGGTCGCTGCTGCCGTTGGCATAGGCGTGGCGCACCAGCACCACCCGGCCACCTTCGCGCAGCAGCGCCCAGCCCGCTTCCGTGGCACGGGCGGTCGCGGGTGCCGCGAGCAGCAACAACATCAGGACGATACGCAGCATGAGAATCCCTTCAGCCGACATGGCCGAACGGATATAGGGAGGGCAAGGCAGGCGCGAAAGCAAGGCGCCTGCCGCTGCCGCCGCTATTTCTGGGCCAGCTGCTTCTTCACCAGCTCGATCTTGTTGTCCATCAACTGGATCGGCAGCGTGTAGCCGGAATCGGCGAACCCCTGTCTGGCCTGGTCGAACAGGTCGAGTGCCTTCCGGTAGCCGGGCTTGCCGCCGTCGCCGAAGCTGGCCTTGTTCCAGTAGACGTCGCCGAGGTTGCTGAGGCCGAAGGCCCACTGGATGGGAGCCGTTTCGCGCGTATAGACCTCCAGCGACGCCTTGAACGCTACCTCCGCCTCATCGAGATATTTCGGCGTCCGTTCCAGGCTTGAGAGGTTGATGAGGCTCATGCCGATGCCGTTCTGGGTCGAGGCCCAGTCGGTCGGCGCGCTCTCCTTTGTCAGCACTTCCAGCGAGGAACGACGAGCCGCGATCGAATCATGCAGCGCCCGCATGTCGCCCTTGGCCATGGCGAGCTGCTGCAGGGTCGCGCCGAGACCGGACTGCACCAGCGCCCAGGGCCTTGGCGCCGTTTCGCGCTTGTATTCGCCCAGCGCATCGCGATAGGCGGCGATCGCCTCTTCGAGATACGCCGGTTGTTCGCTGAGATTGCCGAGCAGTTGCAGCGTGTTGCCGAGATTGTAGCTGGTCATGGCCCAGTCGAGCGGGAAATCCTGCCTGGTGTAGACGCTCGCCGCGTCGCGGAAGGCGGCGGCCGACTTCTCGAATTCCGCCACGTCGCGGGTGCGCTGGCCGAGCGCCTGGTGAATGGAGCCGGAATTGTTGCGCACCGAGGCCCATTCCATCGGGAATTTTTCGCGCGTGTAGACGGTCAGCGCCGCGTCGTAGGCGGCGACCACATCCTCCAGCGTGCCGGTATCGGTGTCGAAGCGGGTGGAATGATAGAGCGCGTTGCCGAGGTTGAGCTGCGTGGCGGCCCAGGACAGCGGGAAGGTTTCGCGCGTGCGGACTTCGAGCGCGGCCCGGAAGACGTCCGCGGCTTCCTTGAACCTGGCCGGGTCGTTGGCCTGGACGCCGAGCGCGTTCAACGTGTTGCCGAGGTTGTTCTGCACCAATGCCCACTGCACGGGCTCTTTCTCGCGCGTGTAGACTTCGAGCGCCCGCCGATAGGCGCTCTCCGCCTCTTTCAGGCGCTCGGGGCTGGCCTCGCGCTCGGAAAGGCCGAAGAGGGCGATGCCGAGATTGTTCTGGGTCGAGGCCCAGTCGAGTGGCACCTTGTCGCGCGGCCGCTTCTCCAGCGCCGAATGGAAGGCGTCGATCGCCTGCCGGAGCTGGCCTGGATCGCTGTCGCGCTCGCCGACCTTCATCAGCACGTTGCCGATGTTGTTTTGCGATGCCGCCCAGTTGATGTCGTCCTTTTCGCGCTCGAAGACGGCGAGCGAGGCGCGAAAAATCTCGGCGGCCTGCTTGAGGCGAGCCGTATCCTTGTCGTGCTCGCCTACCGTCTCGATGACGACGGCCATATTGTTGCGGGTGATCGCCCAGTCGCGATTCTCCTCGCCGTTTGGAATGAAGTTCAGAATCACCTTGTAGGCGCCAATGGCCTGCTCCATGGCCTCGCTGTCGCCGGTAGCGGTGCCGTAGGCGTTGAGCGCTTCCGCCTGCTGGTTCTTGTAGTTCCAGCGCAGCTTCTCGTCCCATTTCTCGACAAGGTCGAACGCCTTGCCGTAGTCGCCGGCTGCCGCCTTGTAGTCGAAGGCGAGCGCGGAGGCGTCGGCGCGCTTGGCGTAGATCGCCGCGTCGGCGATGCGCTTCTGCCTGATCATCTCCTCGGCGTCGTCGACGGCGCCGCTGTTTTCCTCGACGCGGGCGACGGCCTGGTCCAGGAAGGTGCGGGCCGCAACGATGGCGCCCTGCTGGACGGCGGTGTCGGCCGAGGCGACCAGCCGCTTGATCTCGGGATCGTCGGTGCGCAGCGCGTCACGCTCGGCGAACATCTTCTTGAGGCGCTCGGACTGCTGGGCGAGAACCTTTTCGAGTTCGCCCGGATCTTCCGGAATCCTTTCGGTGCCCATGGCCTTGAGCACGCCATAGAGCGCGTCGAGCGGTACGCCGTCCTTGGTCGATGCCAGCTCGATCTGGGCGCGCTTCGGGTCCGGCAGGTCGGCGATGGTGAGCAGCAGTTGCCGGCGCTCGCCGGTGATAAGGCCGTCGTCGCCGGTCGGCTCCGCCACCGAGGCGCCGAAATAGAGCAGCCGGCGTAGGCTCTCGTTGGTCCATGGGCGCTGCCTGGCCTTGGTGTCGAGATAGACCTCCTCGGTCACCATGCGCATGACCGAGCCGAATTCCGTGCCCTGCATGGCCGACAGGTGCCGCAGGATCGCCGCCGCATAGGGACTGTTTTCTCCCGCCGCGCCGTCGAGCGCCGGCTGGCCAGGCTCGGCGGCGAAGCCGATGACCGTGCCGAGATTGTCGGCGGCATCGGGAGCGGAGGCGAGCGCCTTGGCGCCGCGCACCGGCTCCAGCCCGCTGGCGCTGAGCGGCGAGGCCGACGCGGTCGGCTTGCGGCGCAGCTTGGCATCCGGCGGAAACGGATTGGTGCGGCAGGCGTCGAGCAGCAGGATGGTCACCGGCACCGTCGATTTCAGCTCGTCCAGAACAGCCGAGATCGGCACCAGCGCCTCGTCGGCATTGGTCAGCGAGTCGACATCGGCATCGACCGGCACGAGGTAGTTCTCGCCGCCGGCTTCGATGCCATGGCCGGAATAATAGAGGAAGGCGACGTCTGCGTCCTCGGCGTCCTCGACGAAGCGTTCGAGATCGCGTTTCAGCTTGGCCGCGTCGCGGTCGCTGACGCTGCGGGCGTCGAAGCCGAGATCGGTGAGCATCCTGGCAACGTCGCGGGCGTCGTTGGCCGGATTGGGCAGGGCAGGGATGTGCTCGTATTTCGATTCGCCGATGATGAGCGCGACGCCCTTCAGGCTTTTTTCACCGGCGCTGGCGAAAGTCGCCAGGAAGCAGCACAGCAAGGCCGCCAGCAGGCCGATCCTCGCCGGTGCGCCCGTGTGTCGCCAAAACCCGACGATGCTGCCCCTCATGCGCCGGTCCCGCCTGCCATTCGACCCATCAACCCTTAGCGACGCTGTCAGCCAACCATGAGGAAAATTGGGCATTTGCCGCAAGCCGTCCTTTGATGGCACGGCTCTTGGCCGAGCTTTGTATCGAAACGATGCCGCTGCCGGCAGGATAGCTGAAATGCGGGCGGGCGACAGATCGGCCCTTGTTGCGCACCTTCCGGCTCTCGCCTATCAGGAGGCGCCCCGCAAACCGGAGCCGGCATGTCCCCGCTTACCGCCACAGTCCTGTTCGTCTTCGGCCTCGTCGCACTCGGCTATCTTTCGGGCAGGACCGGATACCTGAAGGCCGAGACGGGCGACGGAGTGGCGGAATTCGCCGTCAACGTGGCGATGCCGCTGCTTTTGTTCCGCACCATGCTCAAGGCCGATTTCCACGGCGCGGCGCCCTGGGCCTTCTGGGGCGCCTATTTTTCCGCCGTGGCGGTCACCTGGGTCGTCGGCCATCTGCTCGTGACGCGGGTCTTCGGGCGGGATGCGCGCGTCGGCGTCGTCGGTGGCGTATCCTCGGCCTTCTCCAATCTCGTTCTGCTCGGCATTCCCTTCATCCTCGGCGTCTTCGGCACGCCGGGCTTCGAGGTGCTATCGCTGCTGGTTTCGGTGCACCTGCCGACGATGATCCTGGCCTCGATCGTCCTGTTCGAACTGTTCGGCCCGAAAAGCGACGGCCGCGTTCACTTTTCGCGCGTCCTGCGCGTATTCGCGCGCCGCGTCTTCTCCAACCCGCTGGTGATCGGCATCCTTGCCGGCTGGATATGGCGCGCGACGGGCCTGCCTTTGCCGGTGCTGGCCGAGCGGCTGGTGGAAGCCCTGGCCGGTGTCGCCGGGCCGGTGGCGCTGTTCGCCATGGGGCTCGGCCTGTGCCGCTTCGGCATATCGGGCACGATCCGTCCGGCGATGGCGCTGTCGGCGCTGAAGCTGTTCCTGATGCCGGCCGCGGCGCTGGCGACGGCATGGCTGTTCGGCCTGCCGCCACTGACGGCCAAGGTCGCGGTTCTGGCCGCAGCGCTGCCGGCCGGCGTCAATTCCTACCTGATCGCCGCGCAGTTCGGCACCGGACAGGCCCTCGCCTCCAACCAGATGACGCTGACCACGGCACTTGCCGTCGTCACGACATCGTTCTGGCTCGCGGTCGCCAATTTCCTATTTGTCTGACAAAAACCATTTTCTGCCGATGGCCTGCCTTGGCCCACTGCTTAGGCTGCCCTATATCGATTGATTGCGGCCCCTGCCGTGGAGTAAGAGCGGTGGTCCAGCGCGCAGCCATCGGCCGGGTGCGCATCCCGCAATGAATTTCCAGCCCCGCGCCGCCGGCGCGCCCCCAGCGGAGGCAAGACGATGCTCCAGAAGACCAGCCAGTTCATGAAGCAGGCGAACCTGATCAACGGTGAATGGGTGCAGGCCGATTCCGGCCAGACCATCGACGTCACCAATCCGGCTACCGGCCTGAAGATCGGCACCGTGCCGAAGTCCGGCAAGGCCGAGACCCGCCGCGCCATCGAGGCGGCCCAGCAGGCCTTCCTGTCGTTCCGCAAGACGTCGGCGCTGGAGCGCTC
>JBQCHN010000346.1:0-4224 GCA_051954615.1 Mesorhizobium sp.
ACCTTGGCGATGGTCGCGACTTCCTCGCGCACCTTGTTCAGGAGCTGCATGCCGAGTTCCATATGCGCCATCTCGCGCCCGCGGAAGCGCAGGGTGAGCTTGACCTTGTCGCCTTCCTCGAAGAAGCGGCGCACCGCTTTCATCTTCACGTCGTAGTCATGCGTGTCGATGTTCGGGCGCATCTTGATCTCCTTGATCTCGATGACCTTCTGGTTCTTGCGCGCCTCGGCCGCCTTCTTCTGGTTGGCGTATTTCAACTTGCCGAGGTCGAGAATCTTGACGACCGGAGGCTGTGCGTTGGGAGAAATCTCGACGAGGTCGAGGCCTGCCTCTTCAGCGGCCAGCAACGCATCGTTGATGGAAACGTCGCCGCGGTTGTTGCCGTCGGCATCGATAAGCTGGACCCGTGGAACCCGGATGTCCATGTTCGAGCGCGGGCCGTCCTTGGTGGGCGCCGCTGCTTTGAAAGGTCTGCGAATGGTCGTGATCTCCTCGATCCGTTTCGGTTCATGGTTTGCAAGACGCGCCAATGTGGGAAGCGCAAGCGCCGTGTCAATAGCACAGGCCACACAATAAATCACCAGTTTCGGTGCCGCATCTGCGCCAAAGAAGAAGCCGGTGCGGCGCTTTCCGCCCGCCGCCTGCTGTGCCACAAGGCGTGCCTCGCAGGAACACCCCGCGCAGGAATACTCGCCATGACGCCGACCGCCGCCGCCCCCGAATTCCTCGATGTCGACAAAACCGCCATCGCCTTGCGCCGCCAGCCGGGCGCAGCGCCCGGCGTGGTGTGGCTCGGCGGCTACAAGTCGGACATGCTGGGCACGAAGGCGGAAACGCTGGCCGCTTGGGCGACGCGGCAGGGCCACGCCTTCTTGCGTCACGACTATTCCGGCCACGGCGAATCCGGCGGCGCCTTTGCCGACGGCACGATCAGCCGATGGCTCGCGCAGAGCCTCGCCGTATTCGACCGGTTCACCGAGGGCAGGCAGATCCTGGTCGGCTCCTCGATGGGCGCCTGGATCGCGCTGCGCATGGCGCAGGAATTGCGCAAGGCGGGCGCGGATCGCGTCGCCGGGCTGGTGCTGCTGGCGCCGGCGCCGGATTTCACCGCCGAGCTGGTCGAGCCGCAACTGACCGACGGGCAAAAGAAGGCGCTGGCCGAGAACGGCTATTTCGAGGAGCCGTCGGAATACTCCGACCAGCCCTACATCTACACACGCGCGCTGATCGAGGACGGCCGCAGCAACCTCGTCATGACGGGCCCGATCGACACGCACTGCCCGGTGCACATCCTGCAGGGGCTTGCCGACCCGGACGTGCCGCCGGCGCATGCGCTGAAACTCGCCAGTCTGCTGCCGGCCGACGACGTGACGCTGTCGCTGATCCCCGAAGGCGACCATCGCCTGTCGCGCTCGCGGGATCTGGAGATGCTGGTCGGCGCGGTCGAGGCGATGGTGGAAAGAGCGGCCTGACATGCGCGTCTCCATTCCAACATCAGCCTTCGTCGCGGCGATCGTCGGTTTCGGCGGCACGCTGGCGATCATCATAGCCGCCGCCGCCGCCGTGGGCGCCACCCAGGTCGAGACGGCGAGCTGGGTCACCGCCATCTGCCTCGCCATGGCGGTGGAAACGGGCTGGCTGTCCTGGCGCACGAAGATGCCGGTCATCACCGCATGGTCGACGCCGGGCGCGGCACTGATCGCCGCTTCCTCCGGCTTCACCATGCCCGAGGCTGTCGGCGCCTTCATCGTCACCGGCGTGCTGCTCGTCGCCACCGGCCTGTTCCGGCCGCTGACGCGGCTGATCGCGAAGATACCCGGTTCCGTCGCCTCAGGCATGCTGGCCGGCATCGTCGTCACCTTCGCCATGAATGCGGCCAAGACCGTACCCGTCGACCCGTGGCTCATCCTGCCGCTGGTCGCGGCCTTTTTCCTCGTCAGGCTGTGGAACCCGTCGCTGTCGGTACTGGTGGTTCTGGTCGGCGGCGTTCTGGCCGTCCTCCTCACCGGCCGCGTCGGCGGCCTGCCGGCGCCCGAACTTTCGACGCTGACATGGATCTGGCCGCAGTTCACGGTGTCGGCGATCGTCGGCCTGGCGCTACCGCTCTATCTCGTCACCATGGCCTCGCAGAACCTGTCGGGCCTGGCGGTGCTGCGCGCCGACGGCTACGAGCCGCCGCCCGGCCCGCTGATCGGCGTCACCGGGCTGGTGTCGGTGCTGACGGCGCCTTTCGGCGCTTCGACCACCAATCTGGCGGCGATCTCGGCCGCCATCTGCACAGGCCCTGACGTCCACCCCGATCCGGCCGAGCGATGGAAGACAGGACCGTTCTACGCGCTCGCCTATCTCGTCTTCGCCGCTTTCGGTGCCTCGCTGGTGGCGATCTTCGCGGTCCTGCCCCAAAGCCTGATCGTGCTGGTGGCGGGACTGGCGCTGCTCGGCTCGCTCGCCAATGCGCTTGCCATCGCGCTGCGCGACGAGGCCGGCCGCATGGCGGCGACCGTGACGTTTGCCGTCACGGCTTCGGGCCTCGCGCTGTTCGGCGTCGGCTCGGCCTTCTGGGGCCTCGTCGCCGGCCTTGCCGTCGTCGGCCTCGATCGCCTCAAAAAGAAGTAACTGCCACAACGGCTTGTCCGGTTTTGACCGGTCGCGTCTTGAATCGCCGTTTTTCCTTTCCCATTTCGAAATGAAGCAGCCCGGTTGGCTGCCTCGAACGGAAGGAACGGGAGAAAATGAACGCATCTGCTTTGATCCGCCCGGCATGGACGCCGGCGACCATTGCGCTGATGGTGATCGGCTTCGTCGTGTTCTGGCCGCTGGGCCTGGCCATGCTCGCCTACATCATCTGGGGCGACCGGCTTGACGGCTTCAAGCGCGACGTCAACCGCGCTACCGACGGCGTCTTCGCCGGTTGTCGCCGTGGCGCCGACCGCGCGCAGCGCTGGGGCCACGGTGCCCGCACTGGCAACGTCGCCTTCGACGACTGGCGCGACAAGGAACTGGAGCGCCTGGCCGAGGAGCGTCGCAAACTGGACGAAATGCTGAGCGAATTCGACGAATACGCCCGCGAACTGCGCCGGGCCAAGGACCAGGAAGAGTTCGACCGCTTCATGGCCAACCGCAGCCGGCACACCGCGCCGACGACCACGGCCAAGCCCGCCTCGGACAAGCCCTCGAAGGGCAAGGATAAGGGTACCAACCTGCTCGACGACTGAGCGGTCCTATAGGAAAAGCGAACGAACGGCGCCGCTACAACGGCGCCGTTTCTTTTTTGTTCTATCCCGATCCTCGAATCACTTATCGTCGCGCCATGTCCCTCGGCTTCTTCCGTTCCCTGACGAAACCGTCGCCCCGCCCCGTCGAGGAGCGTGAGCATCAGGTCGCCGGCCGCACGCTGCCCTTGCGCATCGTCGAGAACGAGCGGGCACGGCGCCTGACGCTGCGCATCGACGCCGGCGGGCAGGGCCTGCGCATCACCGTGCCGCCTGGACTCAGGCGCGGCGAGGTGGAAAAGTTCCTCGACCGGCATCGCGGCTGGCTGGAACAGCGGCTGGCCAAGGTGCCGGAGCGGCCGCAGGTGCGCCCCGGCATCCGCATTCCCGTGCGCGGCGTGCCGCATACGATCGTGCACGAACCCGGAAAGCGCGGCACGGTCGAGGTTTCGAGGGACGAGACGGGGCCGGTGCTGGTCGTCCACGGCGACAGGCTGCACCTGCCGCGCCGCATCGCAGATTTCCTCAAGCGCGAGGCCAAGCGCGAGATCGAGACGCTGGTGGACAAACACACCGAGGCCGTCGGCCGCAAGGCCAAGGCGATCCGTTTCAAGGATACGTCGAGCCGCTGGGGCTCATGCACCTCGGACGGCAGCCTGTCGTTCTCGTGGCGCATCATGATGGCGCCGCCGCCGGTGATAAACTACCTCGTCGCGCACGAGGTGGCGCATCTGAAGGAAATGAACCACGGGCCGAAATTCTGGAAGCTGTGCGGGGAACTCTGCCCGGATACGGATCGCTGCAAGGCCTGGCTCAAGCGCAACGGCGGCGCGTTGCAGGCGATCGCGTTCGAGTGAGAGCGCACTGTCGTCTCAATCGTCGTTCGCCGCGTTCAGTTCTTCCGGCCTCAGTCCCTCGTCCTCATGGCGCGGCCATGGCAGGAAGTTCGGATCGAAGCGGTCATTCTCGAAATAGGCGAGCGCGCGCTGCGCTTCCGCGCCGTCGTAGGAGG
>JBQCHN010000347.1:0-3367 GCA_051954615.1 Mesorhizobium sp.
ACCAGGCGGGGAACATCCATCTCGACCTGCCGGCCGACGACCCGGCCCTTGTCGAGGCGTATCTCGGCTATCTGGCCAAGCAGCTGCCCGGCGGCGTCGACGGGATCAGGACGGCGCTGGCCCTGCCGCCCGGCCAGCCGAGATGGATAAGAGCGGTCACGGCCGGGCTGAAGCGGCTCACCGGCCCGGGCCCGTTGGCCGGCGCCGGATCCCCCGATGTCGCGCTCGGAGCCTCGCGGCCCAAGAAAGCCGAAGACCGGAGATGACCCGCTCGGCCCCGGCTTTCCATCCGTTGCGGTGAACCGGCCGTCTCCGCCCGCATGACCGTCGAAAACCATCGCGTCCGGCGGGCCTTGCCGTTGGCGTCCCACTGCTTGAGAAAAAGATGGAAAGCGGAAAAAAACGTCATCCCTGAAAAGGGATGGTGCCCAGAAGAGGACTCGAACCTCCACTCCTTGCGGAACACGGACCTGAACCGTGCGCGTCTACCAATTCCGCCATCTGGGCTGGTGGGCGCTCATGTAAGCGGGCCGGCGGGGCCTGTCAACGCGCTTTTTTCGGACGGCGCGCGCTCGGCTCCCGGCGGCACCGAATATTAGCCTTTGCGCGCTAGGCTGGCTGGAACGGACAAGGACAGGCGATGGCAATGGAACCCGCCGGCCCGCTGCGGGCATGGAGACGCTGGCGGCTGCCGGGACGCGGCGACGGCGGCGCTGATTCCGAGCGCGGCGTCCGCCGCGCCGCCGGCTCGGCCTTTCTCATCCGCATCGCCAATGCCGGGCTCGCCTATGTGTCGCAGATCCTCATGGCGCGCTGGATGGGCACCTTCGAATACGGCGTCTACGTCTATGTCTGGACCTGGGTGCTTCTGGTCGGCACCGTCGCCGACCTCGGCTTCGCCGTCACCGCGCAGCGCTTCATTCCGCGCTACACGCAGGAAGGCGATCTCGATCGCGTGCGCGGCTTCATCCTCGCCAGCCGCTGGGTGCCGGGCTTCTTCGTCACGCTTCTGGCTGTCGTTGCGGCAGCGTCGATCTGGCTGCTCGAAGGCAGGATCGACGCCTATCTGGTCTTCCCGCTCTACCTTGCCTGCCTGGCCCTGCCGCCGTACGGCCTGACGGGCGCGCAGGACGGCGTGGCGCGCGCCTTCGGCTGGATCAATCTGGCGCTGGTGCCGCCCTTCATCCTGAGGCCGCTGCTGCTGCTCGCCATCATGCTCGGCCTGTTCGCCGCCGGCCTGCCGCTCGACGCGACGGCCGCCATGTGGGCGGCGGTGGCGGCCACGTGGCTGACCTCCATCGGCCAGATCGCTGTCCTGGACCGGCGCGTCGGCGCACGGCTGGAAAGCGGGCCGCGCCGCTATGCGCACCGGCTGTGGGTGGTCTCGGCGCTGCCAATCCTGTTCGCCAACATTTTTCAGTTCATGCTGAGCTATGTCGGCGTGATTCTGTTGCAGGCCTACCGTTCGCCCACCGACGTCGCCATCTTCTATGCCGCCACCAAGGTCACGGCGATCGTCTCGATGGTCTATTTCGCCGTCTCGGCTTCGGCCACGCACCGCTTCGCCGCGTTCGAGGCGGCGGGCGACAGGCCGGGCCTCGCCGCCTTCTATGCCGGGTCGATCCGCTGGATGTTCTGGCCGACGGTTCTCGTCGGCACCGCCATCCTGGCGTTCGGCAAGCCGCTCTTGTGGCTGTTCGGCGAGGAATTCATGGCCGGCTACTGGCTGATGTGGGTGCTGGTCGCCGGGCTCGCGCTCCGCGCAGCGATAGGGCCGGGCGAACAGTTCCTCAACATGATGGGCCGGCAGCGGCTTTGCGCAGCCATCTATGCCGCGGCCTTCGCCTTCAACCTGGCGCTCTGCCTGGTGCTGGTTCCCGGCTGGGGCGCCATGGGCGCGGCGGTCGCCGCCACCGCATCCATCGCGCTGGAATCGCTGCTGATCTTCCTCGCAATCCGGTCGAAATTCGCCATCCGGGCCTTCATCGGCATCGGCGCGAGAACTGGATAAAATGCCATCCGGCGCCGGAACCCGGGCTTAACCGCCCGTCCCTTAGGATCGGCAGGCAAGAGAACAGGGTTCGGGGACCGATCATGGATGACCATGCAGGAACTTTGGCCCGGCAGGAGGCGTTTGCCCCCGGCATCGGCCGCGTCATGCCGATCGGCCGCGCCTACAGCGTCGAGGTCGACGGCGTCGCCGACGCGGACTGGGACGCCATCGCCGCCGGCTTCGCCGACATCAACCCCGAACAGACCGCCGCCTATGCCGGCAACCACTGGAAGGGGCGCGACAGCCACCTGCTGCTCAGGCGCCACGGCGAACCGGTGGCCGGCGCCCGCATCGCCATGGTCGGCCTGCCGCTGGTCGGGCGCGGCTTGGCCTTCCTGCGCTTCGGCCCGTTCTGGCGCAGGCAGGGCGAGGACGCCGATCCGGAAACCTATCGTGCCATGATCGCGGCTCTCATCGAGGAATACTGCATCGCGCGCGGCTATTGCCTGACAGTACTGCCGCGTCCGCATCCCGACCATCATGCCGAGGAATGCGGCTGGCTGCGCGACCTCGGCTTTGCCCAGCGGCGCAAGTTCGAGGATCCGGTGCGCTACCTCGTCGACACCGCGCTCGACGACGAGGCACAATCGAAAAGCCTGTCGCAGAAGTGGCGCTACAACCTCAGGCAGGCGCTTGGCGCACCGCTCGACGTGCGCCTCACCGACGATCCGCAGGAGATCCGCGCTTTCCAGAAGCTCTACGTGTCGATGATGGAGCGCAAGCATTTCTCCTCGACCACGCCGGTCCACCTGACGGGTAAACTGATGGCGCGGCTACCCGACGGGCTGAAGCCTCGGCTGGCGATCGCCTGTCATGAGGGGCAACTTGTCGCCGGTGCCACGATCGGCCTGTTCGGCGATACCGCCTACTACATGTTCGGCGCCACTTCCGCCGAAGCCCTGCCGCTCAAGGCCGGCTATGCCCTGCACTGGTGGATCGCCGGCTGGCTGCGGGAACAGGGGTTGCGGTGGTACGACCTCGGCGGCGCCGCGCACGAGCCGGGCCTGCGCCAGTTCAAGAAGGGCTTCGTCGGCAAGGCCGGTCGCACGCTTGCCATGGAAGGCGAGTTCGATCGCTGGACCGCACCGCTCGGCAGGCTTTCCGCCGACGCGATCTTTGGCCTCAGGCATCTGAAGCGCCGTATCCGCTACGGCGCCAAGTTCGGCGCGCTGACCGAGCAGGAGCCTTAGGCCAGCACTTCCTTCGAGGCGACCGTGGAATCGGCGTTGAGCCGGTAGACGATCGGCACGCCGGTGCCGAGTTCCATGCCGACGACCTCTTCGCCGGAGAGCCCGTCGAGCGCCATGATGAGGG
>JBQCHN010000348.1:0-3548 GCA_051954615.1 Mesorhizobium sp.
GCACGCAACCATGGCGGTTCGGGAGCGCTCTATGTGCGGCTGCGCCGCGTGAAGGCGTGAGGAGGAGGCCATGACGCCGCTCGGCGAACGCATCCGGGTGCTCAGGCGCGAGCGCGGCGTCAGCCAGAAGGATATGGCTGCCGCTATCGGCGTCTCCGCCGCCTACCTGTCGGCGCTGGAACATGGCCGGCGCGGCATCCCGACCTGGACGCTGATCCAGAAGATCATCGGCTATTTCAACATCATCTGGGATGACGCCGAGGACCTGCAGCGGCTGGCCGAAGCCTCGCATCCGCGCGTCCGGCTGGACACGTCCGGCTTGACGCCGGCCGCCACCGAACTCGCCAACCTGTTGGCGGGGAACATCGGCAGGCTGGACGAGCCCAGCATCGAGGAGATAACCGCGATGGTCCGCAGGGTGCTGGCGCGGACCCGCTAAAGCGCGTCACGATCTTTCAGATTCGTTACGTCCGCTTTAGGTTCTTGTTTTCGCATGTCTTTGTCCCGAAACCGGTTCCCACTTTCGGGCGACATGCTTTAGGCTGCCCGGCTGCCCGGCTACGCGTCCGGCGCCAGGTGCCTTACCAGCATGCGGCGCAATTCCTCGACAACCTCGTCGCGCATGTGTTTTTCGCCGCTCATGGTGATCGGGATGCGCATCAGTTGCGGCACGATGATGGCCAGCCGCTCGGCCTGCGGTGCCGGCACGGCCGGCACCGCGCCGGCGAACAGCGCTGCGATCTGCTGCCGGCGCCGCACCCGCGTCTCGCGCCGCCATGAATCGTCGCCCGGCAGGTCGAGCAGCGCCGAGTAGGCCGGATGGCGGGTGACGAACTCGCCGAGGTCAGAAAACAGCCGTTCGGCGATGGTCGTGGCCGGCTCGCCACGGCATTTGGCCTGCAGCGCTTCGAGCATGGCCGACAATTCGTCGGCGTGGTCGGCAAGGATCGCGCGCGCCAGTGCGTCTTTGGTCGGAAAGAAAAGGTAGAGCGTGCCGATCGCCGCACCCGCCCGCGCCGCGATCTCCGTCATCGTCGTCGCAGCAAAGCCTTTTTCAACGAACAGTCCAGCCGCCGCCGCCATCAAGGCGGCGACCCGGGCCTTGCCTCGTTCCTGGCGCGGGATGCGCGGCTGGGGCTTTTTTGCACTTGCTTTTTCCGAGGCCATCCTCATATACCGTAAACCTGAGCCCATCCTCATATATCGCGTGGCCTGCTGCCGCGCCAGTATCTTCCAGGGTGAATTCCCATGCATGCCGCCATTCGCGAATTGCGGAGCCACAAATGGATGGTTCTGAGCAACACCACGCTCGGCATGCTGGCCGCAGCCATCAACTCCTCTATTCTTCTCATCAGCCTGCCGGCCGTGTTCCGCGGCATCAGCCTGAAGGCGCTTGATCCCGGCAACATAAACTACCTCCTATGGGCGATTATCGGCTACATGATCGCCACCGCCGTGCTGGTGGTCGCCTTCGGCCGACTGGGCGACCAGTTCGGCCGCGCCCGCATGTACAATCTGGGCTTTCTCGTCTTCACCATCGCCTCGGTGGCGCTCGGCCTGTTGCCGGGGCAGGGCGACTTCGCCGCCTCCTGGCTGGTCACGGTGCGCATCATCCAGGGCATCGGCGGCGCGCTGCTGATGGCCAATTCCACTGCGCTCATCACCGATGCCTTTCCCGAGAACGAACGCGGCTTTGCGCTGGGCATCAATGTCGTGGCCGCCATCGGTGGCCAATTTCTCGGCCTGCTGATCGGCGGCCTGCTCGCCGACACCGACTGGCGACTGGTGTTCTGGATCAACGTGCCGTTCGGCCTTGTCGGCACGATCTGGTCTTACCTCAAGCTGCATGACACGCCGGATCGCCGAAAGCACACGATCGACTGGGCCGGCAACATCTCCTTCGGTGTCGGCCTGGTGGCG
The DNA here is from genome assembly GCA_051954615.1 of Mesorhizobium sp. GTDB lineage: Bacteria > Pseudomonadota > Alphaproteobacteria > Rhizobiales > Rhizobiaceae > Mesorhizobium. The sequence continues at coordinate 1,921 of JBQCHN010000348.1, forward strand.
ATTCTCACCGCCATCACCTACGGCCTCCAGCCCTATGAGGGGGCGACCATGGCCTGGACGAGCCCGAAGGTGCTCATCCTGTTCGCCGTCGGCATCCTGTCCCTCGTCGCTTTCGTCCTGATCGAGGCGCGCGCCGTCAAGCCGATGCTCGACCTGAAGCTGTTCCGCATTCCCGGCTTTGCCTGGGGCAATGTCGCAAACCTCGCCTCCGGTATCGCCCGGGGCGGGCTGCAGTTCATGCTCATCGTCTGGCTGCAAGGCATCTGGCTGCCCTTGCACGGCTATTCGTTCGAGGAGACGCCGTTGTGGTCGGCGATCTTCATGCTGCCGCTGACCTTCGGCTTCCTCATCGCCGGGCCGTTGTCCGGCTACCTGTCGGACCGCTTCGGTGAGGTGCCCTTCGCCGTCGGCGGCATGGTCGCCGGCGCTCTCAGCTTCGTCGCGCTGATGCTTTTGCCGGCGGATTTTTCCTACACGGTCTTCGCCGCGCTGCTCTTCCTGAACGGCTTCGGCTCGGGCCTGTTCGTGGCGCCGAACTCGACGCAGATCATGAATTCCGTACCGTCCGGTGAGCGCGGCCAGGCATCGGGCGTGCGCGCCACCACCACCAATGCCGGCCAGGTCCTGTCGATCGGCCTGTTCTTCTCGTTGATGCTGGTGGGTCTTGCAGAATCGCTGCCGCACGCGATGGAAGCCGGCCTGCTCGCCGAACAGGTGCCGGGGGCGGTCGCCCATCAGGTCGCTACCCTGCCGCCGGTGGCGAGCCTTTTTGCCGCCTTCCTCGGCTACAATCCGATGGGCGAGCTTATCCCTGCCGACGTGCTGGCCGGCCTGCCGGCGCAGAGCGTCGCAACCCTCACCGGCCACGAATTCTTCCCCGGCCTGATGGCGGGGCCGTTCAAGCACGGCCTGCTGTTCGCCTTCTCGTTCTCGGCGCTGCTCTATCTGCTAGCCGCCTTTGCCTCGTGGCGGGGCGGTGCCGACAGTCGCTCTCCGGAGCCGGCGGGAGAGCCGACCTTCGTCAATTGAGCAGGTGTACCAGCCATAGCGAGAGGGCGGGGAAGGCCGTCAGGAGCGCCAGGCGGATGAGGTCTGCCAGCACGAACGGTATCACGCCCTTGTAGGTGCTGATGATGGGCACGTCCTTCGCCACCTTGTTGACGACGAAGACGTTGAGGCCGATGGGCGGCGCGGCAAGGCCGATGGCGACGACGACCAGCACCAGAATGCCGAACCAGATGGCGACGTCTTCGCTGGTCATGCCGAAATCCAGCGTCAGCACGATCGGCATGAACACCGGCAGCGTGAGCAGGATCATCGCCAGTTCGTCCATCACCGCGCCGAGGATGATGTAGGCGACCAGCATGCCCCACACCACGGCATAGGGCGACAGGCCCGAATCGCCGATCATCGAGGCCAGTGTCATCGGCATCTGCGTCAGCGCTAGGAAGGCGCCGAACACTTCGGCGCCGAGCAGGATGAGGAATATCATGCCGGTCGTCTCGGCCGTCTGCAGGAAAGCCACCTTGATGCGCTTCCAGTCCAGCGTTCCCTGTGCGACGCCGATCGCCAGCATGATCGCCGCCCCCACCGCAGCCCCTTCCGTCGGCGTGAACACTTCGCCGTAG
>JBQCHN010000349.1:0-12354 GCA_051954615.1 Mesorhizobium sp.
TCTGTTCGACGATGCGCCGAAGGCGCTGATCGACCGCGTCGAGCAGGTCGTGCGGCTGATTCGCTCGAAGGGCGTCGGTGTCTATTTCGTCACCCAGAATCCGCTCGACGTGCCGGAAACGGTCCTGGCGCAGCTCGGCAACCGGGTGCAGCACGCGCTGCGCGCCTACACGCCGCGCGAGCAGAAGGCGGTGCGCACCGCCGCCGATACCTTCCGCCCCAATCCGGATTTCGATTGCGCCGCGGCCATCACCCAACTCGGCACCGGCGAGGCGCTGGTTTCCACGCTTCAGGAAAAGGGCGTACCCTCGATGGTGCAACGCACGCTGATCAGGCCGCCGTCCTCACGGCTTGGGCCGATCACTCCGCAGGAGCGGCAAAAGGTGATCGCCGCCAGTCCCGTGGCCGGGCAATATGACGAGACGATCGACCGTGAATCGGCCTTCGAGATGCTGCAGAAGAAGACTTCCGAAGCACAGGCGGCCGAACAGAAGGCGCGGGAGAGCGGCGGCTCGCGCTGGACCTTGCCGGATTTCGACGGTGGCGGTTCCGCGCCGGCTCCGTCCCGTCCTCGCCGCCCCGCGCCGCGTCCCTCGAACCGCCAGACCGTCACCGAGGCCGCCATCAAGTCGGTGGTGCGCTCGGTCGGCTCTTCGCTTGGCCGCGCCATCGTACGCGGCATTCTGGGCAGCCTGTCGCGCGGCCGTTAACAGGGCCGAGGCGCCGGCGTGCCCGGCGCCGCCGTCAGGTCAATAGGCGGGGCCGAGCAGTTCGGCATCCTGCGGCACGCCGGCATCGATCGGAATGGCGCGTCTGGAAGACGTCGCCGCGATCGCCGATTCGGCGTTGGGCGTCACGATCACCGTCGCCTTGCCGGGCACCCGGCTGTAGAGATCGATGATGTCCTGGTTCATCAGCCGCACGCAGCCGGAGGAAACGGACTTGCCGATGGATGTCCATTCGGGCGAGCCGTGCAGGCGGTAGAGCGTGTCCTGGCCGTTCTGGAACAGGTAGAGCGCGCGCGCACCCAGGGGATTTTTCAGCCCGCCCGGCATGCCGCCGTTGTCGGCGCTGTACTTCTTGAGTTCCGGCTGGCGGGCGATCATCTCTTCGGGCGGCGTCCACTTCGGCCATTTCTGCTTCCATTGCACCACGGCGTTGCCGGACCATTCGAAACCAGCACGCCCAAGCCCGACGCCGTAGCGGATCGCCTGGCCGCCCGGCCGCACCAAGTAGAGAAAATGGCCCGTCGTATCGACCACGATGGTCCCGGGCTTCTGGCCGGTCGGGTCGTCGACGATCTGTCGCAGGAATTGCGGGTCGATCTTCTGGTAGGGAACGGCCGGAATCTGGAACCCTTCGTCCTCGAGCGGGCCGTACATGGTCGCATAATCGGGCAGGTCCGGCTCGCGCGGCAACTGGGGCTGCGGCGGCGGTTCCGACCCGACGGTCGTGCATCCCGCCATTGCTATCGAGGCGGCGCCGAGCGCTGCCGTGCCAAGAAAGCCGCGGCGCGTCATCGCAGGCGGGGCAAAAATCGTCTTGAGCATGGTGGCCTTTCCGAATTCCGGGTCGAAGAGAATATGAGCCGACCCCGCTCCTTCCTCATCACATGAGAGGCGGCGATAAGTCTTGCCGATTTTGGCCAGAAGGTGGGCAAGCCGGCGGTCAAAGCCGTTTTGCGCCGCAAAGAGGCCGCGACTGTGGCCGATCCGCAACGCTCGCGCCGAGGCGTGGCATGCAAAGGCCTCGTGCAGGCCGCCTCCGGTCGAAAGCTCGCGCCGCTTGTCCCAACGATTCCGCGACCTTGCCGGTTGACGCGGACGCGCAAGCGCCTTCCAATGCAGCCGAACGAACGGGATGATGCGATGACCCTGGCAACAGCGGCGCAAACGACGACGTGGACTTATGTGGACGGCGATTGGCACGAAGGGAACGTGGCGATCATCGGGCCGCGCAGCCATGCCATGTGGCTGGGTTCGACTGTTTTCGACGGCGCCCGCTGGTTCGAGGGTGTCGCGCCGGACCTCGATCTCCATGCAAGGCGGGTGAACGCCTCGGCCGTCGCGCTAGGCCTTGCGCCGACCGTGTCGCCCGACGAAATCGTCGGCCTGACCTGGGACGGGCTGAAAAAGTTCGACGGCAAGACGGCAGTCTACATCCGGCCGATGTATTGGGCCGAGCACGGCGGCTATATGGGCGTGCCGGCCGACCCGGACTCGACGCGGTTCTGCCTGTGCCTTTATGAAGCGCCGATGATTGCGCCGAGCGGTTTTTCCGTGACTGTTTCGCCCTTCCGCCGGCCGACGATCGAAACGATGCCGACCAATGCCAAGGCCGGCTGCCTCTATCCCAACAACGGCCGTGCCATCATGGAGGCCAAGGGGCGCGGCTTCGACAATGCTCTGGTGCTGGATATGCTGGGCAACGTCGCCGAAACGGGATCGTCCAACATTTTCCTGGTCAAGGATGGCCATGTCATGACGCCGGCCGCCAACGGCACCTTCCTGTCCGGCATCACGCGTGCCCGTACCATGGCGCTGCTCGGCGACTACGGTTTCCGCGCCATCGAAAAGACCCTTTCGGTGCGCGATTTTCTCGAAGCCGATGAAATCTTCTCCACCGGCAACCATTCCAAGGTCGTGCCGATCACTCGCATCGAAAACCGCGACCTGCAGCCCGGCCCCGTCGCCAAGAAGGCTCGCGAGCTTTATTGGGAATGGGCGCATTCGACTTCCGCCGGATGACCGGATAAAACGCAATCGCGCACCGGCCCGGCGTTGTCCCCGGCCGTAGCCGACCTATCTTTCTCCGGTAGACACCGGATTTTTTTGAGGAGTAGCACCATGGCTTTTGAACTGCCCGCCCTTCCGTACGACTACGAGGCTTTGCAGCCGTATATGTCGAAGGAGACGCTGGAGTATCACCACGACAAGCACCACAAGGCCTATGTCGACAACGGCAACAAGCTGGCCGCTGAAGCCGGCATGGGCGACCTGTCGGTGGAGGAAGTTGTCAAGCAGTCGTTCGGCAAGAACGCCGGCCTGTTCAACAATGCGGCCCAGCATTACAACCACATCCACTTCTGGAAGTGGATGAAGAAGGGCGGCGGCGGCAACAAGCTACCCGGCGCGCTGCAGAAGGCGGTCGATTCCGACCTCGGCGGCTACGACAAGTTCAAGGCCGACTTCGTCGCCGCCGGCACTACGCAATTCGGCTCCGGCTGGGCCTGGGTGTCCGTCAAGGACGGCAAACTCGCCATTTCCAAGACCCCGAACGGCGAGAACCCGCTTGTTCATGGCGCGAGCCCGATCCTCGGCGTCGACGTGTGGGAGCACTCCTATTACATCGATTACCGTAACGCCCGGCCGAAATACCTCGAAGCTTTCGTGGACAATCTCATCAACTGGGATCACGTCCTGGAACTCTACGAAAAGGCGCGTGGCTGATCGCACAGGAAAGCCCCGGCAAGTCCAGGGCTTTTTCTTTTCAGGCATAAGGAAGGCGAAAATTCACGCTCGCGTGAAAGTGGCGGGAATTTCCGGGCACAGTCTTTCGTTGACGTCTGGGGCCGGATACGGTCCTCAACCGTCAACTGTGGAGCCTCCTGAATGAGAAAGCTTGTCATCGCCATCTCCATGCTCGCCTTCACCGGCGCCGCAGCGTCCGCCGATCCGATCGCGGACAGGCAGGCTCTGATGAAGGAACGCGGCAAGCTCGTCGGCACCCTGTCCAAGGTGGTGAAGGGCGAGCAGGCCTTCGACGCGGCCGCCGTCCTCGATGCGTTGAAGGGGTTGGAGGCGAACGCCGAGAAATTCGACACCGAGGCGCTGTTTCCTGTCGGCAGCGAGCAGGGCAGCGACACCACCGCCGCGCCGAAGATCTGGGAAGACAAGGCAGGGTTCAACGCCGCCGAAGACAAGTACCTGGCAGACGTGAAGGCGGCCGTTGCCGCCCCGCCCGCCGACGCCGATGCGCTCAAGGCGCAATTCGGCGCCATCGCCAAGGATTGCGGCGCCTGCCACCAGACCTATCGCATCAAGAAGGGCTGACCTCCCCTATGGGTCGGGTCGGCAAGCTTCTCGGCGCCGTCGTGATCCTCGGCGCCGCCGCCGCGGTCGCCGGCTGGTTCCTGTCGGCGCCCGCTAGGCTCGACGCAGCAACGCTCGCCGGGCTCGGGCCCGGCGACGCGGCAAAAGGCAGGCGCATCTTCTTTGCCGGTGGATGCACCTCCTGCCATGCCAGGCCGAAGGCGGAGGGCGATGCCCGGATGGAACTCGCCGGCGGCGTCGAACTGAAGACGGCGTTCGGCACTTTCGTCGCTCCCAACATCTCGCAGGACGCGAAGGACGGCATCGGCGCGTGGTCGATGGAGGATTTCGCCAACGCCATGCTGAAGGGCGTTTCACCGTCCGGCGAGCATCTCTATCCGGCCTTCCCTTATACGTCCTATGCCCGCATGAAACCGTCGGACGTGGCCGATCTCTATGCCTTCATGAAAACCCTGCCTGCCGTTTCCGGCAAGGCACCCGGCCACCAACTATCTTTTCCCTTCAACATCCGGCGTGGCATCGGACTGTGGAAGCTCGCCTACCTCAATGACAGGCCGATGATCGACCTGCCGGCCGACGCCCCTGAGGCGGTCGTCGCCGGGCGCTATCTGGTCGAGGGGCCGGGCCATTGCGGCGAATGCCACACGCCGCGCGATTTTGCCGGCGGGCCGAAGAAGGCCGAATGGCTGGCCGGCGCCGTCGCCGCCGAGGGCGACGGCATCGTGCCCAACATCACCTCGGGGGACGGCGGCATCGGCGACTGGTCGGCCGAAGACATCGCATCCTATCTCGAAAATGGCCTGACGCCGGATTTCGATTCGGTCGGCGGCGCGATGGTCGAGGTGCAGAAGAACATGGCTGAACTCCCGCCCGAGGACCGGGCGGCGATCGCCGCCTATCTGAAGGCGATCCCGCCTCACCCCAACGGCTATCCGCCGCGCAAGCCGCAAAGCTGAGGGATCAGCCCAGCGGCTTGGCCTCCATGCGACCTGTCACCTTGAGCGCGAAGGCGTAAGTGAAGGCGATCTCCTCCAACCGGGAGAAGCGGCCGGAGGCGCCGGCATGGCCGGACTCCATGTTGATCTTGAATAGCACCGGATTGTCGCCCGTCTTGCGCTCGCGCAGCCGCGCCGCCCATTTCGCCGGCTCCCAATAGGTGACGCGCGGATCCGTCAGGCCGGCGACGGCCAGGATCGGCGGATAGGCGAGTGCAGCCACGTTGTCATAAGGCGAATAGCTGGCGATCAGGCGATAGTCGGCTTCCGATTGGATCGGATTGCCCCATTCGGGCCATTCCGGCGGCGTCAGTGGCAGCGTGGCGTCCAGCATCGTCGCCAGCACGTCGACGAAGGGAACTTCCGCGACGATGCCGCCGAAGGCGTCCGGCGCCATGTTGGCAATGGCGCCCATCAGCATGCCGCCGGCCGACCCGCCCTGAGCCACGATCCTGTCGTGTGCCGTATAGCCGGTGGCGGCGAGATGCCGGCCGGCAGCGATGAAGTCCGTGAAAGTGTTGGTTTTCCTGGATCGCTTGCCGTCTTCGTACCAGGCATAGCCCTTGTCCTTGCCGCCGCGCACATGGGCGATCGCATAGACGAAGCCGCGGTCGACCAGCGACAGGCAGTTGGTGTTGAAGGCGGCCGGGATGGTGATGCCGTAGGCGCCGTAGCCGTAGAGCAGGCAGGGTGCCGAGCCGTCGAGCGGCGTGTCCTTGTGATAGATCAGCGAAACGGGAACCGTCTCGCCGTCCTCGGCCGGCGCCATCAGCCGGCGCGTGACGTAGCGATCCGGGTCGTGCCCGGAGGGCACCTCCTGCGTCTTCAGCAGGGTGCGTTCGCGCGTGCGCATGTTGTAATCGAAGACCTGCGCCGGCGTCGTCATGGACGAATAGGTGAAGCGCATGACCTCGGTGTCGTATTCGTAGGAACCGGACAGGCCGAGCGAATAGGCCTCTTCGTCGAAGGCGATCGTGTGCTCGGCGCCGCTCGCCCGGTCGCGCACGACGATGCGCGGCAGGCCGTCCTTGCGCTCCAGCCGCACCAGATGATCCTTGAAGCCGATGACGGACAGGATCAGCCGGCCGGGCTCATGCGCCACCAGCTCGCGCCAGTTGGCGCGCACCGGATCGTCGACCGGCGCCGTCATGATCTTGAAATCCTCCGCCCCGTCGGCGTTGGTCAGGATGAAGAAGACGTCGCCGCCGTCCTCAAGGTCGTATTGCAGGCCGGTTTCGCGCGCCGCCACCAGCTTCGGCTCGCCGAACGGATCGTCCGAGCGCAGCAACCTGTATTCCGACGTCTCGTGATCGTTGATGGCAATCAGGATCCAGCGGTTGTCGCGTGTGCCGCCGACATTCATGAAGAAGCCGGGGTCCGCTTCCTCATAGACCAGGTGATCGTCCCGTCCGTCGCTGCCCAGCCTGTGGAACAGCAGCTTCGACGGGCGGTGGTTGGCGTCGAGCCGCGCATAGAAGAAACCGTCATTGTCCTTCGACCAGACGCCCGAACCGCCGCTGTCGGCGACGCTGTCCGCCAGGTCCTGTCCGCTCGCCAGATCGCGCACGCGGAGGGTGAAGAATTCCGAGCCCTTGTCGTCGTACGCCCAAAGCAGCCTGGCATGGTCCGACGAATGGTCGATGCCGCCGAGGCGGAAATAGGGTTTGCCGGCTGCTTCCGCATCGCCGTCGAGGAGGATGTGCTCGGCGCCGCCGTCGCGGGGCGTGCGGAAATAGCGCGGCTGCTCGCCGCCGAGCTTGAAGGAAGAGCCGTAGGCATAAGGTCCGTCCTTCATGGGTACGGACGAATCGTCTTCCTTGATGCGCCCCTTCATTTCCGAAAACAGCGCCTTCTGAAGTTCGGCCGTGTCGGCCATCATGACGGATTGATAGGCGTTTTCGGCTTCCAGATGCTTGCGGATTTCCGGATCGAGCAGGGAAGGATCGCGAAACACGTCCTGCCAGTTATCCGCGCGCATCCAGGCATAGTCGTCCACCTGGGTGACGCTGTGGTGCGTCTGCGAAACCGGACGCTTCTGTGCCTGTGGGGCAGTTGCTTGCGGAAAAACGGACTTGCGGGACATGGCAATTCACTATGCTGGTTCGGTTGATCATTCGGAATGAACACGCCTAGGCGCCTTGTTCAAGGCCTGGCTTTGAAGCCCTAGGCGTGTATGACGGATTCCAAGCATTGCCGCTTGGCTGGATAGGAGGTGGTTGTATTTGGTAACCTGCGCTCTATCACGCTGGTTGAAACGGAGGCCAAGTCGAGGCGAGACGTTATATTAGGGACACAAGAACGAATACGCTTGGAAATATTGGCTATACGAGCCTGTCTATAATTCTCTAGATCAATTGACTTGTCAGATCATCCGGTTCATGAAAGGGCCGTACTGTGGGTCGTAAGGTCTCTTTCCTGCGACATGAAAAAAGCCCGACGATGGACGAACGGGCAGAAAAACACACTCACGTTGGGACCCTATAGAGATGGATATCGCCGAAACACCTGCTCGAAACAGCGACATGCTGATCGAACTGACCGCCGACGTTGTGGCGGCCTATGTCAGCAATAATCCCGTTCCGGCGGCGGAACTGCCGAACTTGATCGCCGATGTTCATGCCGCTCTGGGGCGCGTCGGCACCACCAGCGAGGCGCCGGTGGCCGACAAGCAGAAGCCGGCCGTCAATCCGAAGCGGTCGGTGCATGACGACTACATCGTCTGTCTCGAGGACGGGAAGAAGTTCAAGTCGCTCAAGCGGCACCTGATGACCCACTATGACATGACGCCTGACCAGTATCGCGAGAAGTGGGGCCTGGATCCGAGCTACCCGATGGTGGCGCCGAACTACGCCGCGGCCCGTTCGCAGCTGGCCAAGAAGATGGGGCTGGGACGCAAGCGCAAAAGCAGATAGCCGCGCGGTTCCGCTCTGCCCGCTCATCGCAGGGCCCTGTTGTCGATCACGGCGCCTTCGGGCGCCGTTTTCGTTTGCCTGTCCATCTTCTGATCGCGCCATCCGCCCTGTTTCGGCACAAGGCGCTCCTGGCCGGGCGCCCGCACAGGCGGTCGAGAACCTGCTTCAGGGCTATATGCCGGTTGAGGTCGTAACCCCAGTGCCGACGCACCCCTTTCAGGCGTTCGCGCTCGATCAGGCGTTCGATGTGATGGATCAGCTTGACCCGGCGTTCCGGTGAAACTGTGAAAGTATCGGCGATATCGATGCCGCACAGCAGGCTGAGCGCCACCCGTTGGCGCGCCTGATCCTCTTCTTCGGTTTTCGTCCTGCCGAAGGCTTTCGCCTCCTCTTCCAGTCGTCCCATGCCCGCCATCCCGTTCAGCCAGGCGTCAACTATCGGAGCGGTAGCGGAAGCGGGGATATCGGCAAGGCCGGAATTCCGTGGGAAGAAATAAAACTTATTTGTAACAAAGGGTTAGCGCGTACCGTACCGAATAAATGTTCTATCTATGTTCACATGCGGGCGGTCAGGAAATATAAAGGAACTTATTCCTAATGGAGGAAGTTCCGTGCATTCGACGCCTTCGATCCTTCGTCAAGAGCCGCCGGTTGAAAGGCTTCCCGACCGCGCAGCCTCCGATGGGTTCCACCCGACGTCCAAACGGCGTGACGAAGTGGCGATCGAGATGTGCGAATGCCTTATCGACATCGCCTCGGCTTTCTTTTCGGTATCCAGCAAGGAGCTGCGCAGCGCCGGCCGCAATTCTATGACCGCATCGCGCGTTCGCCAGATTGCCATGTATGTCGCCCATGTGGTGCTCAGGCTGACGCAGGCCGAGGTCGGCCGTGGCTTCGGCCGTGACCGCACGACGGTCGCGCACGCCTGCCAGGTGATCGAGGACATGCGCGACGACCTCGAGTTCGATCGTGTCGTGCTGACGCTGGAACGGATCGCGCACGCGGCTTTCCGCAGCCGTCTGGATATCTGAGCCTCGGGACCGTAAATCATGCAATATGCGACTTCCACGCCGGACGCAGGCCGGCGCGTCTTGCGCTTCCTGTCGCCCGGGCCGGCATCGATGCGGCCGGCGGCAAGCGGCACGAAACTGTTACTCGAGGCCGGCGAACGCGGCGTCATCGCCGTGGCCGGCGACCTCATCGATCTTCTGGCTTCTCGCGGCGTCGTGGTACGGGCTTCGCACACCGTCGGCCTGTCGGAGGAAGGCCATGTCCTTGCCAGGCGGTTGCTGGCCATGCGATCGGCGAAGCGGCAGCGCGATATCGGCGTCGTGGTTCTTCAAGGGGAGCCGGATGCGCCGGCTGTCCTTGCCAACCTGTCGGAATCGCCACTGGGCCAGCTCGCCCGACGCCGCGCCAAGGACGGCGCGCCGTTCCTGACGCCGGAGGAGTACCGGGCCGGCGAGCGGCTGCGTGTCGACTATACGCGCGGCCAGATCATGCCGAGACTGGGTGCCAACTGGATCGCCAGCGTCTCTTCGGGAAAGCGCGGCGGCGCAGGCGGCATGGCCGATCTGACGGACGCGGCTCTTGCAGCTCGCCAACGCGTCGAGAAGGCCATAGCCGCGGTCGGACCCGAGCTGTCAGGCGTGCTGATCGACGTCTGCTGCTTCCTGAAAGGGCTGGAACTGGTCGAGAGCGAGCGTGGCTGGCCGGTCCGTTCTGCCAAGATCGTCCTCAAAACCGCGCTCGCCGCGCTTGGACGCCATTATTATCCGCCGAAGCAAACGAGCCGGCAGCAAACCTTGCACTGGGGCACCCCGGACTACCGGCCGACGATAGACTGACGGCGGTTCGTGCTCAGGCGGTCTGTCTGAGTGCTGCTTCCGCGTCGCGCCGGATGCGCTTGACCATGGAGCGCAGGCCGTTGGCGCGCTGCGGTGAAAGATGCTCGTCGAGCCCGAGCGCCTTCAGTGTTGCTTCGGCATCCGTCGACAGGATCTCGCGGGCATTTCGTCCGGAAAACAGGGCCAGCATGATGGCGACGAGACCGCGCACGATATGGGCGTCGGAATCGCCCTGGAACGTCAGAGGCGGATTGTCGCCGGCGCCGGTCTCCGTCGTCAGCCAGACCTGGCTGATGCAGCCCGGCACCTTGTTGGTCGGTGTCCGCTCGGCCTCGGGGAAGGGTGGCAGCGCCTCGCCGAGTTCGATCACGTAGCGATAGCGGTCCTCCCAGGCGTCGAGCAGGGAGAAGTCGTCGTGGATCGTCTGGATCGTCGTGGCCATTGCCCGGATATAGTGGGGCGGCTGCGCCACGTCACGGAAAAAGAAAACGCCGCAGACGCCGAGAGGGGAGGCGGTCTGCGACGGTGCTGCCCTGAAGCCAGGGCTGGCAGCGGAAATGGTCAGTTCTTTGCCGGGACGCTTCCGGTGACGGTCTTGGCGTCCAGCGTAGCCGCCTGTTGGGCGGTGTCGTCGTCCAGCATCTCGGCTGCGATCCGCGCCGTTTCCATGGCGCGGACGGTGATCGTGTGCATGGCGGACTTGCCTGTCGCGCAGACATCCGGCTTGCGCTCGCAGATTGCCGCGATGTCGCCGACGGCGTCGCGGGCGGCGACCAGCGCCTGCAGCGGCCCGACGCTCGGCTGGCCGGCTTCATCCGAGCCCGTGCCCAATGGCAGCGCCAGAAGCACCAGTGAAAACCAGAATGCGGCCCTGATCAGAAAACCCATGTGACTGCCCTCTCGTTGTGACGGGACGCACGGCTATCGGTGCGGCCTCTTGATTGGTCCCCATGATGACATGGACACACGAAAAGGCGTTTGACCGGCGCGGCACAATTTTCTTCAAATTTTATCGAACCGGGAAACTCCGCCTTTACCGCTTTCTCCGCGGTTCCTGTCCATGAGCATCCGTTTACTTAAAAATAACCATACAATTTACTGATTATAATAAGAAAATTACAGAGCGTGTGGTCGCGTTGACGCATTGTCGTTGCGGCAACGGGCGAGGGGACGGCTAACCTGCCATTTACTATGGCGGCAATCGGTCGGGCTTTTGCCGATCGCCGTGCCGATATTTGCCGGGATGGCCGGGCTCAGTGGTCCGGCCTTATCGTTTCTTTAAAGGCTGGATGCGAGTTTCGGATTAACCAAAAGCGATCTGCAAAGCAGACAGATGCGAGTGCGTTGCGTTGAGTTCCTTGCCGACCCGAATCGTTGACTTGTGCAACGCGATGGCCGCGGGTTGCGAGCGGCTCGTTCACCCTTGCGTCGCGGGCGAACCGCAGCGCCGCATTCACCGGCGTTTCATCGGCGTGACAATGGCCGCGCCTTTTCTTGCGGCGGGCGCGGCAGTGACGTTGAGCGCAGCTCGCCTCGGCGCCGACATGGCGCTCCTTGCCATCTTCGCCACGTTCGGCGCCTGCTGGTTCGTCGCTTTGCTGGTTTCGTCCAGCGGCAGCCTGACGCTGCCGTCGAAGTTGGCGGCGGGTGCGGCGAGCATCGGCTTGGCCTGCCTGATCGCCGTTGCCGGCGGTCTGGCTTCGCCGGTCGCCCTTCTGGCTCTGGCACTGCCGGTGGAAGCGGCCTGGGTGTTCGGCACGCGCCGCGCGGTGATTGGCGCGGCCGTGGCCGCCGCAATCGCTATTATCTTGCAATTCGCTCTCGCGCCGCTCCTGCCGTTGGCTGCGGCTTCTCCCGCCGCATGGCACTGGCTGATCCCGATTGCCTGGGGGCTGTCGCTGGTCCCACGCATGGCACATTTCGAGCTTGGCCGTGACGCCGGACATCCTGCCGAAACATCGCTGGAAGACGTCATCGACGCGGTGGTCCTGCGCTTTGCGCGTACGGGTGAGGTTCTGGAGGCATCGGCCAAGGCAGAGCCTATGCTGGGATTGTCGCCGGACCTGCTGGCGGGACCCGGCTTGTTCGACAGGGTGCATATAGCCGATCGGGTGGCCTATCTCAGTGCGCTGGCGGACCTGCGCGAGGGAGCGGACCTGCGCAGGCTGGAACTGCGCCTTCGCATGCCGCGCGCTGCAACGGACGGGCACGGCGACCAGTATCGGCCCTTCGCACTGGACCTGATGCGGGCGGGAGATTCGGACACATTCCTCGCCCTGTTGCGCGCCAACGGGGAACTGGCGGAGCTTCGTGACGAACTGGCCGCCGCCCGCGAGGCAGCCGCCGGCGCTGACGTGGCGAAGGGCCGGTTCCTCGCCGCCGTGAGCCACGAGTTGCGCACGCCGCTAAACGCCATCCTCGGTTTTTCCGACATGCTGCTGCATGAGATGTTCGGTCCCTTCAAGGACGAGCGCCAGAAGGAATATGTCGGGCTGGTGCGCGAATCGGGCCAGCATCTCCTCGATGTGGTGACCTCCATCCTCGACGTG
>JBQCHN010000350.1:0-10044 GCA_051954615.1 Mesorhizobium sp.
GACGGAGATGGACACGACGAGGCCCGGCATCGGGCACAGAAGCAGCTTCGACGTATCGGGCGGCAGTTTGACCGGCATCAGCCTTTCCAGTTCGGCAGTGCGCGGCAGCATCGTCAAAGCGTTGACCGACATGCCTTTCCAAGCAATGCGCAGGCCATTCGGCAGCGGCCGAAGCTGGGCGGCGACCGTGCGGCCGCCGACCGTGCCGCGCCATACCGCCTCGCCGGGCCGCCATTCGGATGCCACCGTGAAAGGCTTGCCGCCCTCGACCGACAGGTCGATCTCCATGGGAATCGAAACCATGCCGTCGCGGATCGAGACAGCGAGATAGTCGCCGCCGATCTTGACCACCCATTCCGTCTTCAGGGCGCCCGAATGTGGCGCCAGCCGCCCGGTCAGCCGGTCGAGCCTGTCGCGGCGCAGGATCTCGACGGCCGTGGCGATGGCCGCCAGCACCGCCTTGTCGTCGGCGCCCGGCTCGATCGGCGCGAAACCGTCGGGATATTCCTCGGCGATGAAGCCGGTGGAAAGCCGCCCTTCCCGCCAGCGCGGATGCTGCATCAGGGCCGACAGGAACGGGATGTTGTGCTCGATGCCGTCGACGACGAACTCGTCCAGCGCTTCCGACATGGCGTCGATCGCCTCGGCACGGGTCGGCGCCCAGGTGCACAGCTTGGCGATCATAGGATCGTAGAACATCGAGATTTCCAAACCCTCGGTGACACCGGTATCATTGCGCACGATCACGTCACCGAAGCGGCCCTCCTGCGGCGGACGATAACGCGTCAGCCGGCCGATGGAAGGCAGGAAATTGCGATACGGGTCTTCGGCATAGAGCCGGCTTTCAACCGCCCAGCCGTTCAGCGTCACGTCCTTCTGCGCGATGGCGAGCTTCTCGCCCGCCGCCACGCGGATCATCTGTTCGACCAGATCGACCCCGGTGATCAGCTCGGTCACCGGATGCTCGACCTGCAGACGCGTATTCATTTCAAGGAAGTAGAAGTTCTTGTTCTTGTCGACGATGAACTCGACCGTGCCGGCGCTCTGGTAGTCCACCGCCTTGGCCAGCGCCACCGCCTGCTCGCCCATGGCGGCCCGCGTCTTCTCGTCGAGGAATGGCGACGGCGCCTCTTCCACGACCTTCTGATTACGACGCTGGATCGAGCATTCGCGCTCGCCGAGATAGACGGCGTTGCCGTGGCTGTCGGCAAGAACCTGGATCTCGATATGGCGCGGCTCGATCACGAACTTCTCGATGAAGACGCGGTCGTCGCCGAAGGAGCTTTTCGCCTCCGAGCGGGCGCGATCGAAGCCGTCGCGTACTTCCGCCCTGTCCCAGGCAATGCGCATACCCTTGCCGCCGCCGCCGGCGGATGCCTTGATCATCACCGGATAGCCGATCTCGTCGGCGATCTTTTCGGCATGGTCGACGTTCTCGATGACGACGAGATAGCCGGGCACGGTGGAGACCCTGGCGGCGTTGGCGAACTTCTTCGATTCGATCTTGTCGCCCATCGCCTCGATGGCTTTCACCTTCGGGCCGATGAAGACAATGCCCTCCTTCTCAAGTGCCGCGCAGAAAGAAGCGCGCTCGGACAGGAAGCCGTAGCCCGGATGCACGGCCTCGGCGCCGGTGTCCTTGCAGGCCTGGATGATCCTGTCGGCGACCAGATAGCTTTCCGCCGCAGCCGGCGGGCCGATATGAACCGCCTCGTCCGCCATCTCGACATGCACGGCGTCTCGGTCGGCGTCGGAATAGACCGCGATCGTGGCAATGCCCATCTTCTTCGCCGTCCTGATGACACGGCAGGCGATCTCGCCACGGTTGGCGATCAGGATCTTCTTGAACATGCGTGCATCGTCCTCCGGCTGGGATTTTTCTTTATGACGTTCCGCCGGTGTGCTCAAGCCGACGAACGGTCTAGACCGCTGTGCATGGTTTCGCCTGCCGCTGGCCCGCTTGCACCCTTTCCCCGCGGGCAGCCGGCTGATAGCGTGCCGCTGACGAATCCTTGCAGGAGAATGCCATGAAAACCCGTGCCGCAGTCGCCGTCGCCGCCGGAAAGCCATTGGAGATCATGGAGGTCGACCTCGACGGGCCGCGCGAGGGCGAGGTGCTGGTCGAGATCAAGGCGACCGGCATCTGCCACACGGACGAGTTCACGCTGTCGGGCGCCGATCCTGAAGGCATCTTCCCCGCCATCCTCGGCCACGAGGGCGCTGGCGTCGTCGTCGATGTCGGCAAGGGCGTGACCTCGGTGAAGAAGGGCGATCACGTCATCCCGCTCTATACGCCGGAATGCCGCCAGTGCCCGTCCTGCCTGTCGCGCAAGACCAACCTGTGCACAGCCATCCGCGCCACGCAGGGCCAAGGACTGATGCCGGACGGCACCAGCCGCTTCTCCATCGGCAAGGACAAGATCTTCCACTACATGGGCTGCTCGACTTTCTCCAACTTCACGGTACTGCCGGAGATCGCGGTGGCCAAGGTCGACCCGGCCGCTCCCTTCGACAAGATCTGCTACATCGGCTGCGGCGTGACGACCGGCATCGGCGCCGTCATCAACACCGCCAAGGTCGAGGAAGGGGCGACGGCGGCCGTATTCGGCCTCGGCGGCATCGGCCTCAACGTCATCCAGGGCTTGAAGCTTGCCGGCGCCGACATGATCATCGGCGTCGATCTCAACGACGACAAGAAGGCGTGGGGCGAGCGCTTCGGCATGACGCATTTCGTCAACCCGAAGAAGGTCGAAAACGTCGTCGCCGAGATCGTCAACATGACCAAGCGCGGCGCCGACCAGATCGGCGGCGCCGACTACACCTTCGACTGCACCGGCAACGTCACCGTCATGCGCCAGGCGCTGGAATGCTCGCATCGCGGCTGGGGCCAGTCGATCGTCATCGGCGTCGCTGGCGCCGGCCAGGAGATTTCGACGCGGCCGTTCCAGCTCGTCACCGGCCGCAGCTGGCGGGGCACCGCCTTCGGCGGCGCGCGCGGTCGCACGGATGTGCCGAAAATCGTCGACTGGTACATGGACGGCAAGATCCAGATCGACCCGATGATCACCCACACGCTGAAGCTCGAAGACATAAACAAGGGCTTCGACCTCATGCATGCGGGAGAATCCATCCGCAGCGTCGTCATTTATTGATTTCAGGAAGGGAAAAAGCCGCCGACCGCACAGGCCAGCGACTTCGCGTTGAACGGCCAACAGGGAGGACTGAGAATGGCTGAGAAATTGCATCCGAGTATCGACAAGGGCTTGCCGAAGAAGAGCGCGCGCTTCAAGGGCGGCACGCTGGTCTGCGAATGCGTCAACAACCCGGTAGCAGTCGAGATCACCGGACAGGTCCTGCACAACCACGCCTGCGGCTGCACCAAGTGCTGGAAGCCGACCGGCGCGCTGTTCTCAGTGGTCGCCGTCGTGCCGACCGATAACGTCAAGGTCACCGCCAACAAGTCGAAGCTCAAGGTGGTGGACAAGAAGGCGCTGATCCAGCGCCATGCCTGCCGCGCCTGCGGTGTCCATATGTACGGGCCGGTGGAGCGTGAGCATCCGTTCCAGGGCCTGTCTTTCATCCATCCCGAGCGCTTCCAGGAAAGCGGCTGGGCGCCACCCGGCTTCGCGGCATTCGTGTCCTCGATCATCGAGGCCGGCGTGCAGCCGGCGAAGATGAAAGGCATCCGCAACCGGCTGGCGAAGGCGGGGCTGGCGCCCTACGACTGCCTGTCACCTGGCCTGATGGACTATATCGCGGAATGGACGGCCAAGAAGTCGGGCGCGCTGCCGGCTTGAGCGGACCGCAGATCCTCGTCGACGCCGACGCCTGTCCAGTGAAGGACGAGGTGGTGAGGGTGGCGGAGCGGCACGGCCTGCCCGTCACCTTCGTTTCCAATGGCGGGGTGCGGCCTTCGCGCGACCCGATGATCCGCAATGTCGTGGTGCCGAAGGAAAAGACCGACGCGGCGGACGACTGGATCGTGGAGAACGCCAGAGCCAACGATATCGTGGTGACGGCCGACATTCCCCTGGCGGCGCGCGCCGTGTCGCTGGGCGCGCATGTGCTGGGGCCGACCGGGCGGCCGTTCACGCCGGAGACGATCGGCATGGCGGTGGCGATGCGCGACCTTAAACAGCATCTGCGCGAGACCGGCGAAAGCAAGGGCTACAACGCCGGTTTCACGCGCGAGGACCGTTCGCGCTTCCTCGGCGAACTGGACCGCATCCTGCGCCGGGCAATCAGGGCCGCGGGTTGACGGCATGTCCGGTTCCGAAAGCACCTTCCTCGCGCGCCATCTTCAGTTCGTGGTGGCTGCGGTTTGCGGTGTCGCCGCTGCCGCGGTGGCGGGTTTCTTCAGCCTGCGCCTCGCCTTTCCGGCCGGCGCCGATGTCGCCTTCGCCGTCTATTGCGCGCTGGTGCTGCGCGAAATGCCGAAACTGACAGCGGACTACCTGAGCAAAAGAGCGCGCGCCGCCGACCTGCCGGTATTGCTGATCTTCGCCCTCACCGCAGGCGTCGTTGCCGCCGCCCTTTTATCGCTGTTCCAGATCATCAACAGCAAGGGCAGCTTTCATCCACTGGAACTCGCTCTCGCGCTGCTTTCCATTCCGCTAGGCTGGTTCACCATCCATGCCATGACGGCCCTGCATTACGCGCATGTCTATTGGATCGACGACAACGAAACCGACAGCTCTTCGAAGAAGAAAAAGCCCGTCGGCGGGCTCATCTTCGCCGGCAAGGAACGGCCGGAGGGCTGGGACTTCCTTTATTTCTCGACCACCGTCGGCATGACCTCGCAGACCTCCGACACGGAGGTTTCGACCACGCAGATGCGCCGCATCGTCCTGCTGCATTCCGTCGTGTCCTTCTTCTTCAACACGGTGATCGTCGCGGCAGCCGTCAATCTCGCCGTCAGCCTGGGTAGCTGAGCGGCCGCAACAACAGTTCGTGAAGAGCAGAAACATCGGCTTCGGTCGCCTCGTATTGGGGTAGATGAAAACATGCGCCGCATGGGAGCGGCAGAAGGGCTCGCGACATGGATGCCGCCGTCCACGATCGATCGCCGCAGCTGGAGCAGGCTCCATCGAAGGGGCCGCTGGTCTATCGCCAGTCGCGCTGGACGCGGCTGACGCATTGGATCTGGGCGTTCGCGCTGTTCTTCATGCTCCTGTCCGGCCTGCAGATCTTCAATGCGCGACCACAGCTCTATATCGGCCAGGAATCCGGCTTCGGCTACGACAATACCGTTTTCCAGATCGGTGCGATGAACACCGAAAACGGTCCGCGCGGCTTCACGCGGATTTTCGGCCACACATTCGACACCACCGGCGTGCTCGGCTGGTCAGGCCCGCCGGGACAGGAACGGGCACGCGCCTTTCCTTCCTGGGCGACCATCCCGTCCTATTACGATCTCGGCACGGCGCGGGTGATCCACTTCTTTTTCGCCTGGGTGTTGAGCGCGACCCTGCTGGTCTGGCTGGTCGCCGGCCTGCTGAACGGCCATATCGCCCGCGACCTGTGGCCGCGCATGAAGGATTTCAGACGCCTGCCCGGCGATATCGCCGCCCACCTGCGGCTGAAATTCCACCATGCGCGCGAATACAACACGCTGCAAAAGCTGGCCTATGGCGGCGTGCTGTTCATCCTTCTGCCGCTGATGATCGTGACCGGGCTCGCCATGTCTCCATCAATGGACGCGCTCCTGCCGTGGCTGAACGAGGTTCTGGGCGGACGACAGACGGCGCGAACCATCCATTTCACGGTGATGGTGCTCCTTGTGCTGTTCTTCCTCGTCCACATGCTGATGATCCTGGCGGCCGGCCCGATCAACGAACTGCGCTCGATCGTCACCGGCTGGTATCGCACCGATTCGCCTAGAACCGACCGTAGTGACGACGGCGAAAGGAGCGCCTGACATGGCGAAATTCCAGCTTAGCCGCCGCAAGTTCCTCACCGCCGCGAGCCTCGGCACCTCCGGCCTGTTGCTTGGCGGTTGCGACGCCTTCGACGGCCATCTCGGCATGGGTGACGGGTTGCGCTCCTTCCTCGAAGGGGCGAACGACCTCACCCACCGCGCCCAGCGGCTGCTGACGCGCGACGCGCTGGCGCCGGAATTCTCTGAAGCCGACATCCGCCAGCCGATGCGGCCGAACGGCATCACCGCGCCCGACGACGACACCTACAAGGCCCTGCTCTCCAACAATTTCGCCGACTGGCGGCTGGAGGTGACGGGCCTGGTGGAAAAGCCGCTGTCACTCAGCCTCGACCAGCTTCACGCGATGCCGTCGCGCACGCAGATCACCCGCCACGACTGCGTCGAAGGCTGGAGTTGCATCGCCAAATGGACAGGCACGCCGCTGTCGCTGGTGCTGGATCAGGCAGTGGTGAAACCGCAGGCGCGCTACGTCGTGTTCCACTGCCTCGACACGATCGACCGCAACCAGTCAGGCGACGTCAAATATTACGGCTCCATCGACCTGGTCGACGCCCGCCATTCGCAGACCATCCTCGCCTACGGGCTGAACGGCAAGCCGCTGCCGGTGGAAAACGGCGCGCCCCTGCGCGCCCGCGTCGAACGCCAGCTCGGCTACAAGATGCCGAAATATCTGTCGAAGATCGAGCTGGTTTCCTCCTTCGCCGCCATGGGCGGAGGGCGCGGCGGCTACTGGGAAGACTACGGCTACGACTGGTACGGCGGCATCTGACCCGTTGCTTTCAGCACAATTAGTTTCGTTTGTTTTCAATAGTCTATGAACAAATTCGCAATCGCGGCTTGCGATTGCCGGCTGCATGGTCATGCTTTGTGGGCCGGTCACGAGGGCCGGCATTTTCCCTCAACCAACAAACAAGGAGGTGTTTCGGGTGTCCGACACCACGACTATTTTTGAACAGGAACAGGATCTCGACACGTTCGGCGGCAGGCTTTCGCGGGCCCGCGCGGCCACCGGCCTCTCCACCAAGGATGTCGCCTGGCGGCTAGGGGTGAAATCCTCGACGATCAACGCCTGGGAGTGCGATCGCTCCCAACCCAGCGCGCTGCGCATGGACAAATTGTCGGGCATCCTGAGCGTCAGCCTGTCCTGGCTGCTGCACGGCGTGGGAACGGCGCCCACCGATCCCGAAGAAGAGACGGCCATGAAACTGGTCGGCGAGCAACTGGCCAAGCTGAAACAGTTGCATGCGGAAACCGGCCTGCTCATCGGCCGCATCGAAGGCCGGCTCGACAGGCTCGCCCAGTCCCCGGCCGATTAAGCCGCCCTTTCTGGCCCGGATTTTTCCTGTGTCGCCGAGAGGTGACAATGTGTCGCCCATGGGCTATGGATGACTCGTCCGGGGCCTTTGGGCTCCTACCGTTTGCGGGAGAGAGCAGCGAAAGCTGCCGCCGAAGGGGAAATCGCCCGAAATCTCTCAGGCAAAAGAACCGTAGACGGGAAAGACGCTCTGGAAAGTCGGGGGTTCCGCCCCGCGCCGAAGGTGTAAGGCTCCCCGACAGAGTTCCGGGGCGCCGAGTCTCTCAGGCTTCAGACAGAGGGGCACGAACGGGCCGCGCAAGCGGTCGATACGTGCTGTTCTGATCTGGAGGCCTCATGGCGGGCGATGAACACTTAAAGACCCTTCCTCTCGAAGATGTGCACAAGGCCGCAGGCGCCAGGTTCGGCGGGTTCGCTGGCTGGTCGATGCCGCTCACCTATCCGGCTGGCGTCATGAAGGAGCACCAGCATTGCCGCGAGCATGTCGGCCTGTTCGACATCTCGCACATGAAGCTGTTCCTGGTGACGGGACCGGGCGCGGCGGCACTCATCAACCGTGCCTGCCCCATCGATGCCGGCGCGCTCGAACAGTCGCAATCGAAGCTGACATTCTTCCTCAACGATCAAGCGGGCATCCGCGACGACCTGATCGTCACGCGGCTGGGCGATGAGCGCTTCATGGTGGTCGCCAATGCCGGCAACGCCGCGGCCGACGAAGCGCACCTGAAGAGCCTCGCCAGGGACTTCAACGCAAACGTGGAACCGCTCGACCGCGTCTTCCTGGCCGTCCAGGGTCCGGAAGCGGCGCAGGTGCTGCGCGCCGCCGGCCTCGACGTCGATGCGCTGACCTTCATGCACGGCGTCGAGCCGCGCGCGAACTGGTTCATGAGCCGGTCTGGCTATACCGGCGAGGACGGCTTTGAGATCGGCCTGCCGGAAAAGGACGCTCGCGAGCTTCTGGCAAAGATCACCGGTGACGACCGCGTCCAGTGGGTCGGCCTTGCCGCGCGCGACAGCCTGCGGCTGGAAGCCGGCCTCTGTCTGCACGGGCAGGACCTTTCCACCGAAACCGATCCGGCAAGTGCTGCGCTGATGTGGGCGATCCCGAAGGAGCTTCGCGCGTCCGGCACCTTCGTCGGTGCGGACGCCCTGCGCGCCATCCTCGAAAAGGGCCCGGCGACGAAGCGAGTCGGCCTGAAACCGGAAGGTCGCCAGCCGGTGCGCGCCGGCACGAAGCTCACCGATGCCGACGGCAATCCCGCCGGCGAAGTAACCTCCGGCGGCTTCGGTCCCTCGGTCGGCCACCCGGTCGCCATGGGCTATGTCGCTACCCCGCTGGCCAAGGCCGGCACCAAACTGTTCGCCGACGTGCGCGGGACGAAGGTTCCCGTCGACGTCGCCGCCCTGCCCTTTTCACCCCATCGCTACCACAAAGGATGATTCCGATGGCCAAGACCTATTTCACCACCGACCACGAATGGCTGAGCGTCGAGGGCGGCATCGCCACCGTCGGCATCACCGACTACGCGCAGGAACAGCTCGGCGACCTCGTCTTCGTGGAACTGCCGGAAGTCGGCAAGACGCTCTCCAAGGGCGACACCGCAGTCGTCGTCGAGTCCGTCAAGGCGGCCTCGGACGTCTACGCGCCGGTCGACGGCGAGATCACCGCGGCCAACGAGGCGCTGTCGGCCGACCCGGCGCTGGTCAATTCCGCGCCGACCGGCGACGGCTGGCTGTGGAAGATGAAGCTGGCCGACGAAAGCCAGCTCGCCGGGCTTCTGGACGAGGCCGGCTATCAGGCCCATATCGGCTGACGGGTGAATGAGATGACCACGGCACCCTACGCATTTTCCGACCGCCATATCGGCCCCGGCGACGACGACATCCGCGCCATGCTCGCCCGCATCGGCGTCCCTTCGGTGGAGACGCTGATCGATCAGGCGGTTCCGAAGTCGATCCGGCTCGATCGGCCGCTCGGCCTGCCGGCGCCGGCCAGCGAAGCCGAGGCGCTCGCCGAGCTTTCGGCGACGATGGCCAAGAACACGGTGATGAAGAGCTTCATCGGCGCCGGCTATCACGGCGTCGTGGTGCCGCCGGTCATCCTGCGCAACATGTTCGAGAACCCCGCCTGGTACACGGCCTACACGCCCTATCAGGCCGAGATCAGCCAGGGCCGGCTGGAGATGCTGTTCAATTTCCAGACGCTGGTGACCGAGCTGACCGGCCTGCCGGTGGCGTCGGCCTCGCTGCTCGACGAGGCGACGGCCGCCGCCGAGGCGGTCGGCATCGCCGTGCGCCATCATCGCGACAAGCGCCACAAGGTAGCACTTGCCGGCGTACCGCTGCCGCAGACGCTCGACGTGCTCAACACGCGCGCTGAACCGCTCGGCATCGAGATCGACGGCGACACCATCGACGACAACACCGCCGCGCTGATCGTTTCCTGGCCGGACGCCAACGGCGTCTACGGCGACCACAAGGCGGCGATCGAGAAGGCGAAGGCCGCCGGCGCCGTCGTCGTCTTCATTTCCGACCCGCTCTCACTCGCCGTCACCGCCGCCCCAGCGAGCCTCGGCGCCGATATTGCCGTCGGCTCCATGCAGCGCTTCGGCGTGCCGATGGGCTTCGGCGGCCCGCACGCCGCCTATTGCGCGGTTTCGGACAAGCTGACCCGCCTGATGCCCGGCCGCCTCGTCGGCCAGTCGGTCGATACCAAGGGCCGGCCCGGCTTCCGGCTCGCGCTGCAGACGCGCGAGCAGCATATCCGCCGCGACAAGGCGACCTCCAACAT
>JBQCHN010000351.1:0-35258 GCA_051954615.1 Mesorhizobium sp.
CCCATGGAGCGCGCGGCCATGACGTGTTCGGCCGATTTGAGCACCAGCGTCTGCGTGCGGATGATGCGGGCGTAGCCGGGCACGTTGACCAGAACGACGACCACCAGCACGGCAAGCAGCGACGGCCCCGTCAGCGTGACCAGCGTGAGCGCCAGCATCACCGTCGGGAAGCTTTTGACCGCATCGAAGAGGAGCAGCATCACGTTGTCGAGCCAGCGCGGCCCGTAACCGGCGATGAGACCGAGAAGGATGCCGAGCACCAGCGACAGGCCGGTCGCGCCTATGGCGATGGCAAGCGCGATGCGGCCGCCGTGCAGGACCCGCGAAAACAGGTCCCGGCCGAGCTGGTCGGTGCCGAGCAGGTGCTGGAAGCTCGCCGGCGCGAAGCGCTCTATGGGCGACAGCTTGGTCGGCTGGTAATGGGTCAACACGTCTGCGAACAGCGCCGCCAGAACCACAAGCACGACCAGGGTCAGGCCGAAAGCGCCCAGCGGTTCGCGCAGGATGCGCCTAAGGATGCGCTGCACCCCGGCGAGGCGGCCGCTAGATGGCCGCTCAATCAAAGCTTGTTCTGACACGGGGATCCAACGCACCTATGAGGATGTCGGCAAGAACGTTCACGACGACGAAGAAAACCGTCGTCACCAGGACGGCGCCGGTGACGATCGGATAGTTGCGCACCGAAATCGCCTCGTAGACGAGCTTTCCAATGCCCGGCCGGGCAAACACGATCTCGGCGAAGACGGCGGAGGACAGCATGTAGCCGATGCCGACGCCGAGCAGGGTGATGGTCGGCAAGATGGCGATGCGCAGCGCATAGGAATAGGTGATGCGCCTGTCGGTCAGCCCGAAGGCACGGGCGGTGCGGATATGACTGGCCTCCAGCGTTTCGAGCATTGAGGCGCGCACCATGCGCGCGATATAGCCGACCCAGCCTATGCCGACCGAAAGCGACGGCAGGACAAGGTGCTTGAGCTGGCTGGTGAGATTGCCGGGTTCGCCGGCGCCGATCGCCGGTAGCCATTGCAGGGCGACAGCGAAGATCAGCAGTGAGTAGATCGCGATGACGAAGGAAGGCACTGCGATCACGGCGACCGAAAGCACGCCGACCACGCGGTCGACGAAGCCGCCGCGCCGAACCGCGGCGATGCAGCCCAATGGTATGCCGAGCAGCACCGACCACGAGATCGCGCCGACGACCAGCGCGAGCGTAAAGGGAAGCTGTTCGAAGACGACATTGAGCACCGGCCGGCCGGACAATATCTCGGTGCCGAGGTCGCCGCGCAGGGCCGACGTGTAGAACTTGGCGAATTGGACCCAGATCGGCTGGTCCAAGCCCATGCGCACCCGCAGCGCCTGCACCATTTCCGGTGAGGCGCGCGGCCCGAGCGCCACCGACGCCGGGTCGCCCGGGATCACGTAGACCATGGCGAAAAGCATCATCATCGCGACGCTCACGATGATGATGCCGAGGCCCAGTCGTTTCAGTGCATAGCGGAGCATCTCAGATTCCGGCCGAGCCGCCCCTCGTTCTTCCTTTGCCTGTCATAGACAGGTCAGGCCGGCTTGAAGTCGTTGAAGACGGGCTCTCCATTCGGTTTCAGAGCCGGGACGACGCTGTTGCGATACATGATGCCGGTCACCTCGTGGGTGAGGAAGACATAGCAGCCGCTTTCTTCCATCAGGTCCTGCATCCTCTTGTACATCGTATCGCGCTTGGCGGGGTCGAGTTCCACCTTGCCGTCCACGACGAGCTTGTCGAATTCCGGGCTGCTGAATTGCTCCCAGTTCCAGACGCCGATCTGGCTTGTTGTGAACCATTCAGTCGCCCAGCTCGGGTCGGGCTGCATGGAAAAGCGCGACAGAAGCAGTTGCAGCTTGTCGTGATACGGATTTTCCTTGGTGCCGAGGGTCCAGAACGTGCCGCTGTCGTTCTGTTTGATCTCGACGTTGAGACCGACCTCCTGCAGGTTGGCCTGGATCACCTGGGCCGCGGTCAGACGCTCAGCCTTGTTGAGGATGTCGAGCGTCACCGTCGCTCCCTCCGCCCCGGCTTTCGCGATCAACTCGCGCGCCTTGTCGGGATCATATTCGTATAGGTTCTTCTCGCGGTGGCCGGTCAGTCCAGGCGCGATGATGCCGGTCGAGGTCGCCGCGGCGCCGAAATAGGCAGCATCGACGACCGCCTTGCGGTCCACGGCATACTGCACGGCGCGGCGCAGGTCGGGATTGTCGAAGGGCGCTGCCTTCTGGTTCATGCCGAGCCAGACGAAGGCGAGCGACGGCTTCTCGATCACCGTTGTATTCGCCGGCGGCGTCTGCTTGAGCCGCGTGATCGACGACACCGAGGTCCAGGTGTAGTCGAGGTCGCCAGCCTCGTAGCCGAGTTCGGCGGTTTTTTCGTCCTCGATCGGATGGATGTGGATTTCGTCGTAGGCGCCCTGCTCGTATTTCCAGTCGGGATTGCGGACAAGGATCGTGCGCTGCTTGGGCGCCCATTCCTTCAGCAGATAGGGCCCGGACTGCGCAACCGGCTTGACCCCCAGCTTGCCGCCCGCTTCCGTCACGGCGCGCTTGGAAAGGATCGTGCTCGACGGCGTCGGCAGCGTCGAGGTCCACATCGGCGCAAAGGCCTCTTTCAGGTGGATGATGCCCGACAGCTTGTCCTTGACCTCGACTTCCTTGAGCGTCGCCCAGTCGCCGGCATAGGGAGACTGGTTCTTGGGATCGGCGATGCGCTCGATCGAGAATTTGACGTCCTCCGCCGTCATCTGGCCGAAGCCGTCGGTGAAGCCGATATTGTCGCGCAGCTTGAACGAGATGGTCAGCGGATCGAGCTGTTCGATCGTCTCCACGGCCATCGGCTTCCAGCCCCACTTGTCGCCCGCCGTGGTGATGACAAGGCCCGCGAAGATGACGTTGGTGATGTCGCCTTCCGGCGCGGCGAGGCGGTAGCACGGATCGAGGGTCTGTATGTCGGAATAGGAGCGCGCCTTGAGGACCGATCCCGCCGCCAGCGAGCGCTTGGTGGGATAGATCAGTGAGGCGAGCCCGACTGCACCCGCGCCGGCCAGAACGGCACGGCGTGAAACATTGCTATTTCCGATTCTGACCATGTTCGACCCTCTGTTTTATTTTTGCTTCCCGATACGCTTGAGGAGGCTTCCGGCAGCGCATGGAGGCATAACGTGCGCTCTCCATACACATATGTCCAGTGGAAAAATCGTATGGGAAAGCTGGCGCTCGGCGCGCTGTTGGGATGTCCTTGTCGCCGGCTATTCCCACAGTTCGCGTGCAAGGCGCAGGAAGTTGCCTCCTACCACATCGCGGACCGTCCGCTCGGCTTGGCCGCGGCGCAGCAGGACCTCCATGAGTTCTGCGATCTGCCCCGGCGCCGAATAGGTTGTAGCGCCCTCCGGATACTCGTCCTTTGGCCAGAAGTGGGGGTTTTCGGCGATGGCGTCGGCCACGCCGTCGACCTCGACGGGAAAGGCATAGTCCAGCCCGATGCCGACATGACGCGGGCCGGCAACGTCGATCAGATATTCGACATGGTCCGCCAGGCGTTCGGAATCGGTCCGGCCTTCGCCGAGGAACCGGTTGAGGCCGACAACGCCGACGATGCCGCCGGTACGGGCGCAGGCCTTGATCTGCTCGTCGGTGATGTTGCGGCCGTGGCCGCACAGCGCCTTCGGGTTGGAGTGCGAGAAGATGACGGGCCGGTCGGTATAGTCCATCACGTCCATTGTCGTGTGGTAACCCGTATGGGTCACGTCGACGAACATGCCCAGGCGATTCATCTCATCGATCACCCGGCGACCGAAGTCGGTCAGGCCGGTGTCATCGTCGTGGCAGCCGCCTCCTGCCAGGTTGTTGCGATTGTAGGCGAAAAGCATCTGTCGCACGCCGAGGCGATGGTAGAATTCGACCATCTCGATCCGGCCGTCCAGCGCATTCATCCCCTCGATGTCGAAGGTGATGGCGAGTTTCCCTTCGGCCTTGGCCGTGACGATGTCGTCGGCCGAGGAAACCAGCGCATAGTCCGACGGGTGGGACAGGACCCAATGGCGGAAACTGGCCAGCGTCGCAACGGTCTTTTCCCAGGGCAACAGGTCGAAGCCGACGTCCACGGAAAGATAGTTGAAGCCGGCGTCGCGCCATATGCGCAGGTTTTCCAGATCCGCGGCGGGGTCCGGCATGAAGCCGGAGTGCGCGTCCCACAGCACTTCGCTATCCATGATCGACCGAACGTGGTTGGAAAGGCTCATCGCGCACTTACCCTGTCGCAGTTGATTTCCAGACATAGGTGTACATTCGGTCGGCTGGGTCAACCGTCACCACGCTGATCCACTCCAATGTACATTGGTGTCTAGACAAAGCTTCCGGTGAAGGTATGCTGCCCTAACGGTCGGATCGCGCAACCTTGGCTTCCCGCCACCGAAAAAGACCCGCAGGGAACCGAACATGGCTTTGGACGCAGAGCGGATTTCCATGCCGGGAGGCTGCCGGATGTCGGGAGATTTCCGCGCGTCTGAAGAACTCACCGAGGCGCGGGCATTCTACGCCGCCCTTATGGGGCTGGGTGGCCACGTCTTCAGCGCGCGAAGCCCGTGCGGGCACGCTTCCACCAAGGACATTTATTTCGTCGGGCAGAGTTTCGGCGACGATTTCGAGTCCGGGCTGGCCAGTCGCCTCTATCGCAAGACGCAGGGAGGGGAACCGGCGGTCCGGCTCAATGACAGGGAGACGAGGCAGATCGGCCTTTCGCCCGATGGACGCCAATTGGCCGTGGCCTGCGCGGGGCTGGAAGCTGGAGCCGATCGGATCGAGCTGTGGTCGGGCGACGAGGCGATTGCATCGGCGAGCGTTCGCGGACGTATCGAACAGATCGACTGGTCGCCTGACGGCGGCAAGCTCCTCCTCGTCGTCGCGGGCACAGGCGCCGATCTCGCCGGAATCCATGGCGGCTATGCACAGAAACAGGAAACTGACGCCCCCGCTTGGCTGCCGGAAGTGAGTTGGGGCGAGGGCGCCGACCTGTGGCGCTCTATCTGGCTATGGGATCTCAAGGAGGAATCCGTCGCGCTGACATCCGCGCCGCTCAATGTGTGGGAGGCAAGCTGGTGCGGGGCCGACAGGATCGTTGCCATTGCCAGCGACGACCACAGCGAAGGCAGCTGGTATGCTTCCGGCCTCTCCCTGATCGACGCGAGATCGGGAACGGCGACGTTCGCCCACAAGCCGGCCGACCAGATGGGTGTAGCCCGCGGCTCGCCCGACGGGTCCCGCGTCGCCTTCATTGAGGCCTTTTGCAGCGATCGCGGCCTTGTCGCCGGGAAGCTCTCGCTTCTCGACCTTGTCAGCGGCAAGGTCAGCGCCGTCGCGACCGGCGGGATCGACATCACGTCGCTCGAATGGCGTTCCGCCGGCGAATTGCACCTTGCCGGCATTCGCGGCCACGAGACGGTCATCGCCGACTATGACCTTTCGCGGGACGCGTTGGTCGAACGCTGGTCCTCGACCGAGGTGACCTGTGGGGAATGGGCGCCTTCCGCCTCGCCGATCGGAGCGACCGGTTCGCTTTTCGTCGCCGAGGCCTATTCGCGAGCCCCCTTCGTCGCCGGCGTCGATGACGGGGCGCTGCGCGAGATCGCGTCGCTTGCTGCGCCGGAAGCGGCGTCCGCGATGGCCGGGCGGGGTGCGATCGAACCCGTTTCCTGGAAGGCACCGGACGGGCTGGAGATCCAGGGCTGGCTGGTTCGCCCGAGCGACGCCGACGGTCCGACGCCGCTTCTGGTCGATGTCCACGGCGGGCCGATCTCCGCCCATCGCAACCGCTGGATGGCGCGAACCCGTGCCGTGCCGCTGGTGGTCGCCCGCGGGTGGAGTATTTTCTTTCCCAATCCGAGGGGAAGCACCGGGCGTGGCGACGCCTTCGCCCGCGCCGTGCAAGGCGATATGGGCGGCGCCGACGCCGACGATATACTGAGCGGCATCGACGCGCTCGTCGACATGGGGATTGCCGATACGCGCCGCGTTGCCGTGACCGGCACCAGTTATGGCGGCTTCATGTCGGCCTGGCTGCCGACGCGCAGCGATCGCTTCGCCGCTGCGATACCGATTTCTCCCGTCGGCGACTGGTACAGCCAGCACCGAACCACCCAGATTCCTGAATTCGACGCGCTGATGCTCGAATCCTCGCCCTGGGAAGAGGGAGGGGCCTATTTCGCCCGCAGCCCCGCTTTCTACAGGCAGCGCAGCAAGGTGCCGACCCTGGTGATGGCTGGCGGCATCGACAAGAGCACGCCGCCTTCCCAGGCGCTGGAATGCCATTTCGCCGCCCTGCGCTCCGGATCTCCAAGCGCGCTGGCTACCTACCCGAACGTCGGACACAGCGTCCGGGGTTATCCGGAATATATCGACACCGCCGCCCGCATCGTGTGGTGGCTCGAAACCTATGTGAGCGGGCCCGCGACGGCCCCGGCGACTTGAGGAGCAGGATAATGGCAGGCGAAGACAGCAAGCATATTGTGGTCGTGGGCGGCGGCATCATCGGATGCTCCACCGCATATCACCTTCTCCGCCAGGGCGTGAAGAAGGTCACGCTGGTGGAGGCAGGCGAGCCGGGCAGCGCCACCACGTCCGCCGGCGCGGGTTTCGTCTCGCACTGGTCGGCCGGCATGATCCCGCTCGGCGAGGAGGGATTCCGGCTCCAGCAATACGGCCTCGACTTCTACCGCATGTTGCACGAACTCGGCACTGAAATCGGCTATCGCCCGAACGGCACGCTGATGATGGCGCTTACCGAGAACGGGCGTGAGGATTTCGTGGCGGCGGTTCTCAACTCGCCCCACGCGCCGAAGGAAATGCAGGACCTGAACGCGGCCCAGATCGGCGAAAAGATGGGGCCGCTGGTCGATTCCTCCAAGGTGCATTCCGGCGCCTACAATCCGCACGGCATCCAGGTCGACACGGCGCTGGCGCTCCGCGTTCTGGTGGGCGAAATCGAGAGGCTCGGCGGTGTCATCCGCAACCATACGCGGGTCCGCGGCATCAGCGACGCCGGCGGCAAGGTGACCCTGGAGACCGATCGCGGAACCATCGAGGCGGATGCCGCGGTGGTGGCGGCCGGCGCATGGAACAACCAGATCCTTGCCGGCCTCGGCTGGCACCTGCCGATGCTGCGCGTGCTCGCGACGCGAGTCGTCACCGACGACCGCGGCTTGCCTTCGACGTTGCCGACGATTCAGTGTCGTGAGCTTTCCCTTTGGCTGCGCGAGACGTTCGGTGCCGTCATGTGGGGTACCGGCAGTCACTACACGCCGCTGCACCGGCTGGAGAATGGCGAGACGGAGCCCGGCCAGCCGCGCGACCGCGAACTCATGCAGTCCATGGTCGACCAGCAGATGGAAAGACTGCAGGAAGTGTTTCCGCCGTTGCGCGGCTCGACCGTCGCCAGCTGGTCGCAGGGCATTCCCTGCTATACGCCGGACGTCGGCCTGCTCGTCGGGCATGTTCCCGGCAGCGCCAATGTGGTCGTCGTGGGTGGAGACAACGAAAGCGGCGTCACCCACGGCCCGGGCCTCGGCAAGCTCGCCACCGAGATCGTGCTCGACGCGCCGCGCTTCGTCGATCCGGCGCGGTTCCGGGTTGACCGCTACGCACGCGACGCGTTCCCGAGCGAATTGGATGTCGAGGAGTCGATGCCGGCCTGGAGCAAGCGTCACGGCTCCCGTCGTTTCGCCCCTGCGGCCGAGTAGGGCGGCTATCGATCATCGCGCCGCGATGCTGTCGAGGAGCGCCTGCGCAACCGCCTGCACGACCGGCGTCGTCTTCCTGCGCGTGAGCACGTAGAAGGCCTCGTCATGGCGTCGTGAAGCGGCGGTCAAGCGCACCAGCTGCCCGAGCCTGAGCTGTTCTTCCACGAAGCCGGCCCAGGCAAGGGCGGCGCCGCGGCCGGCGATCGCCTCGTGCATCATCGGCAGATAGCTGGAGAATGTCGGACCGGTCAGCTTCCGGTCGGTTCCGATCCATGAGTTCCAGTTGTCGACCGCATCGGCGGGGGCGGCCAGATGCAGCAGCGGCACGTCGAGGAAGGCTTCAGGGTCTTCCGTGGCAAGGGCCGGGTAGCGCTCCAGGAAAGCGGGCGAACAGACCGGAAACCATTCGCCGTCGAACAGCTTGCGGGCGATGAGGCCCGGCCAGTGCTCGGGGCGGCCGAAACGGATCGAGATCGCCACCTCGGGCCGGCTGAAGTCGCGCGGATCGCTGGAAGTCAAAAGTGTCACCCGGCCGTGCGTCACCAGCGAGGTGACGACATCGAAGCGGGGCATCAGCCAAGCCTGGACCAGATCGTAGCCGCTGCCGATGACGAACGTATCGCCATCCGGCTCCGACAGGCGTTCGACCGCGTCGCGGATCGTGCCGAGGCCGTCGCGGATCGCCTCTGCCAGCAGCGCGCCGTTTCCGGTCAGCGCGACGCGGTTGCCCTTGCGCGCCAGAAGCTCGATCGAGAGCCGTTTTTCCAGGTTGGCGATATGACGGCTGACCGCCGATTGCGCGATCGCCAGTTCCTGCGCGGCCGCCGTCAGGTTGCCCAGCCGCGCGGTCGCCTCGAAGGCGACCATCGCATTGAGCAGGGGAAGGGAGGCCTTGAGCGTCTTCATGTCGCCGGCACGCTACTTCATGCCTTTTCAATATGGAAGCCTGCCAAATTCATGCTTGATTTAAAGCCTGCTTGCCCGACACTCTGATCAAAAGTCATCCACAAGCCAGCCGCCGGGAGACCGTCATGCACGCCACCGAAAAAGCCTTGTCCACCATCGACCGGTCGCGGATCATCAACCTGATCGACGGACATCGCAAGGATTGGTCTCTTCAGCAGGCATTCTATCTCGACCCGGATATTTTCGCGCTTGAGCGCGAGTTGTGGTTCCCCCGGCAGTGGGTCATCGTCGCCCATGTCAGCGAATTGCCGGAGAAGGGCAGCCATATCATTCGGCAGCTTTTCGACGAGGAGATCATCGTCGCCCGGTTCGGCGACGGCGACGAGGACATTGCCGCCTATTACAATGTCTGCACGCATCGTGGTTCGCGCCTGTGCACCAAGGACGGCCGCGGCAAGCTCCTCGTCTGCCCCTATCACGCCTGGTCCTTCAGGCTGACCGGCGAACTCCAGACACGGCGCGACCTGCCGGAGGGCGTCGACGGTGACGATCTCGGCCTGCACAAGGTGCCGACGAAGGTGATCGGCGGCCTTGTCCTTTGCGGCCTGGAAGCCTCCAGTCTGCCCGATATCGAGCCGGCGGCCGCCGGATTGACCGATCTGCTGCGAGAAAACGGCGTGCCGAACGCCCGCATCGTCGCCCGCAAGAACTACCTCACCAAGGCGAACTGGAAGCTGGTGCTGGAGAATTTCCTCGAATGCTATCACTGCCGTCCGGCGCATCCGGAATATTTCCGTGTGAACGGTCATGTGAAGGTGACCGCCATGCGGGACGAGGACAAGGCGGTCGAGTGGCAGGACGAGATCGACGCATGGCATAGTGTCATCGGCGATTCCGAATTCAACAAGGGCGTCTGGGAGGCCGGTGATCTCGACACCATGCCGTTCGCCATGCATCGCAAGCCGATCGGTTCCGGGCGCCTGACGCTTTCCGACGATGGCCAGCCGGTATCCCGCCTGATGGGCGGGCGCAGCAACTACGACGGTGGCGAGAATGGCTTCCGGATCGGCAGGCTATCGTTCCTCAGCGCCCCCAACGACTATCTGACGATGTTCCAGATGATTCCGCGCAACGCCAACGAAACCGACGTCATCCTCACATGGCTGGTCGACAAGGATGCGGACGCGGAAGTGGATGCCGACAAGATCGCGTGGATGTGGGACGTCACAACCGTCCAGGACAAGAAGATCACCGAAGACAACGCCGACGGCATCGCTTCGCGCGCATACCGGCCGGGGCCTTATACGCCGCTGGAGTCGCAGACGGCCTTTTTCATCGAGACTTACCTGTCCCAGATGCGCGCCTTGGTCACCGGAGAGCGCGCAGAGAAGCGGGAAGAGTGGGCGGCGCCGTCGCAACTCTTCGCATCGCCGAAGGCGGCCTGCGGTACACGCCGGCTCTAGAAGCGCTTCGGCATCGGTGCTGGAAAGGGCAGGGCGGTTCGCCCTGTTCGGCCGCGATCCCACGCCGCCCGTTATCCGGTGCTTCCCATGTAGTGGCACAAATGGAAGCCGCCAAGGCTACCTGAGCGGCTTTGCCGGACCGTATTTAGTTCAGTCGATCAGGAAATCCGGCGCTTGTCCGCCGCCTTGCGCTGGACACGCGCTACGAACGCCTTGATCTCACCGTCCAGCGGGTCCCTGCCTGCATGGATACGCAGATAGGTAGGCAGATGAGTGAGACGGTTCTCGATCGACTCGACGATCTCCAGCGCATAGTAGCCGATCTGCGTGAAGTATAGGATACGGGCGCGGATCAAGGCGTCTGCCTTCGGGCAGCCGCATCTCAGGAACATCGAATATATCGCGTCGACCCTCTCGCGATCTGCGAGATCCACGATCTTGCGGACTTCGGTGGAGCCGTTGGCCCATGCCCTGACGGCGAAATCCAGCCGGGGGTTGAACAGGTCCTCGTCGTACCAGCACTCGAAGACATTGAGCACGCCCTGCGTGACCGACGTGGCGGGCAGGAGCGACTGGGCGAGAATGCCGCGCGTGTTGCGCTCACGCCAGTATTGGAGGAGTTGGTCGAGCAGGTCCTGGCGGCTCTTGAAGTACCAGTAGAAGCTCGATCGCGAAATCCCAATCTTCTGCCCGAGGGTCAGGATGCGCACGCCGTCGACGCCATCGGAGATCAGTGTTTCAAGGGCGAGCTTGAGCCAGTCCTCCTTGGTCGCCTTGACATTTCCGGTCGAACTGGAGCTGGCGGCCGGGCTGGAATAGCGATCTGCGCCATTCTCCTGGGAATCCTCGCGCATTGTTCTGGTTGCCTCCGTCAGTCGGCGCACAGGCTACAACAAATAACCGGCATGTTCGAGCCGCGGCTGTGGATGCGCTCCCGCTTGACAAAATCTGATTCCCGGCTAACTTACCTAAACGATTAGGTTGGCTTTGGACCGAAGCTCGGGAGGATGGTTTGGCTCGCTCGACCATGCGCGATATCAGCCGTGTCACGGGATTTTCCGTGTTCACCGTCTCGCGTGCGTTGAGCGGCGGCGACGGCGTTTCGGAGCAGAGCCGGGAGCAGATCCTCAAGGCTGCGCGGGAACTCGGCTACGTCGTGAACAGGGCGGCGCAGGAACTGCGGCGCGCAAACCGCGATACCGTCGCGATCATCACCGCAAGCACCTCGAACTCCTACTATCTCGATCTGATGGCCGGCATCCAGCGGGCGCTCGATCCGTCCGAGTGGACGGTGATCGTCGGCGACGTGGCGGTCAACGGCGCCTACGATGCACGGCTGGAAGCGCGCATGATCCAGCGCCTTATCGAATCCCGCACGGCCGGGGTGATCTCGGCACTGACGCTGCAGCCGGAGCACGCGGAACTGTTGGCGAAATGGGATATCCCGGTCGTCTTCGTCGATTCCTCGCCGCCGCCCGAAGCCGCCCATTTTCCAAGCGTGACGACGAACAACCATAAAGCCAGCATGATGGTCGGGCAGCATCTGGCCGGGCACGGCTACAAGGACTGGCTGTTCCTCGTCTACCCCGCCAAATGGTCTTCCCGTTTCGGCCGCGAGAGCGGCCTGCGCGATGCCGCGAGCATCGCCGGCGCCAACCTCGTCGTGCTCGAAACAGCCAACGATTCGGCGTCGGCTCGCGAGACGCTGGCGCGCTATCTCGACGGCCACGCAAAGCCTCCTCATGTCCTGATCGCCGGCAACAATCCCCTGCTGCTGGGCGCCATGGGCCTGTTGAAGGATCGCGGCATCCACGTCCCAGGCGACATAGCGGTCGTCGCCTATGACGAGTTTGCTTGGTCGACGCTCACCGATCCGTCGATCACCGTGCTCAACGAAGACAGCGAGGAGATCGGGCGCCGGGCGGCGGTCATGCTGCGCGAGATCATCGACGGGCAGGAAGCTGCCGGGCGCAAGGGCCAATCGCAGAGCCCGGTCTATCTGCCCGAACACCGCCAGCAGGTGTCCGCCCGGTTGATGCTCAGGCGCTCGTGCGGCTGCGTGGAGGGCGGTCGCGAGACCGCGAAAGGGAGTTCTTTTCAGGCGGCATGAAGGAAAACAGGAACGGTTAGAAATTCCAACCTCGAACCTAAACGATTAGGCGGAATGGAAAGCAGAAATCGCGGTGATCGTCGCGATCGGATTGTCTGAACGGCCCGTCACATCACGGCGGGTGATCGAAGATCGAAGAAGGAGGAATCCATGCAGTTCAAAACCCATATGCGGCTTGCGATAACGGCATCCGCCCTTGTTCTCGGCTCCATGTTCGCGGTCCAGCCCGCAGCTGCCGAGGACGCAAAGAAGATCGAGAAGATCGGCCTGATGGTGCAGGACATGTCGAACCCGTTCTTCTCGGCAATGACCAAGGGCGCGGAAGACGCCGCCAAGGCGATCGGCGCCACCGTCAATACCCAGGACGCGCAGCTCGACCTCGCCAACCAGAACACGCAGATCGACGCCTTCATCCAGCAGGGCGTGAACCTCATCGTCATCTCTGCCGTGGATGAAGCCGGCATCGAGCCGGCCATCCTGCGTGCCAAGGAAGCCGGCATCATCGTGATCGCGGTCGATACGCCGGCCAAGGGCGCCGACGCGGTGATCATGACCAATGCGGTACAGGCGGGCGAGCGCTCCTGCGACTATCTCTTCAAGCAGATGGGCGGCAAGGGCGAAGTGCTTCTGGTGGATGGCACGCCGATCCAAACCATCATCGACCGCATCAACGGCTGCAAGAACGTCGCCAAGAACTATCCCGACATCAAGATCGTCGGCCAGCAGGCGTCGAAGAATGACCGCGCGTCGGGTCTCGCCGTCACCACCGACATGCTGACGGCTAATCCGGACGTCACCGGCATCTTCGGCATGAACGACCCCTCCGCGCTCGGCGCTGTTCTGGCTGTCGAGCAGGCCGGCAAGGCGGAGCAGATCAAGGTGACCGGCGTCGACGGCAGCCCGGAGGCGGTGGAGGAACTGAAGCGAGAGGGTTCGCCCTTCATCGGCACCGCGACCCAGAATCCGGCCGAGATGGTCCGCCAGGCCGTCAAGGTTGCGGAGGCCATGGCGGCCGGCAATCCGCCTGCGGAAAAGACCATCCTGATCGAAAGCGTGCTGGTCGACCGACAGAACGTCGGCGAGTACGCGGGCTGGTAGTCTCTATCTCCAGCCCGGCGGGAAGCGGTCTACTCCCTCCGCTTCCCGCTCCCCATTCGAGGCACGAGAACCATGTCCCAACCCCTGTTGACCCTTGAGGGAATTTCCAAGCGGTTCGGCGCGACGCTGGCGCTGAACGGGGTGCGCTTCGACCTGCGCGCAGGAGAGGTGCACGCGCTCATGGGCGAGAACGGCGCCGGCAAGTCGACGCTGATGAAGATCCTCGCCGGCAACATCGAGCGGGATGCCGGTGTCATCAGCATCGACGGGCAGGAGGTCGACATCCGCTCGCCGCGCGACGCCGCCCGTCACGGCATTGCCATCATCCACCAGGAACTGAACACGGTGCCGGATATGACGGTCGCCGAAAACCTCGCCCTCGGGCGCGAGCCGAAGAATCGGTTCGGCATGCTCGACCGGACCGCGATGGAGCAACAGGCGCGCGAGAAACTGGCGCGCATCCATTCCGCGATCGACCCGCGGCGCAAGCTCGGCTCGCTCAGTGTCGGTATGCAGCAGATGGTCGAGATCGCCCGCGCGGTCGGCGAGAATGCGCGCGTGCTGGTGCTCGACGAGCCGACCGCCGCCCTGTCGCGCGCCGAAGCCCTCGAACTCTACAAGCTCATCGAGCAGATGCGGACGGACGGCGTCGGCATGATCTACATTTCGCACCGCATGGAGGAGGTTTGGCAGCTTGCCGACCGCGTGACCGTGTTCCGCGACGGTACCTATGTCGGCACCGGGACCCTTTCCGAAATCAGTCCGGCGGATGTGGTGCGCATGATGGTCGGGCGCACGGTCGCCGACCTCTACCATCACGAGCCGCGCGAGCCCGGACGTCCGCTTCTGACCGTAAAGGGCCTCGCCAGTCAGGCCGTGGGACCG
This sequence comes from Mesorhizobium sp., assembly GCA_051954615.1. Lineage (GTDB taxonomy): Bacteria > Pseudomonadota > Alphaproteobacteria > Rhizobiales > Rhizobiaceae > Mesorhizobium. Next base: position 14,223 of record JBQCHN010000351.1, read on the forward strand.
GTCGACCTGTCGGTCCGTGCCGGTGAGGTCGTCTGCATGGCGGGACTCATAGGCTCCGGCCGCACCGAGGTCGGGCGACTGATCTTCGGCGCGGACGCTCGCACCGGTGGCGGTGTCGAGATCGACGGGCGCGCGAGCAGCCCCGCCAGTCCGACCGAGGCGATCGCCGACGGTGTTGGCATGGTTCCGGAGAACCGCAAGGAGCAGGGCCTGTTCCTCGACCACAGCGTGGAGGACAACGTCGCCATCAGCTCGCTCGGCCGTTTCGTCTCGGCCGGCGTCATCCACCGGCAGCAGCGGCGCTCGGCGGTGCTCGGCGAGATGAAGCGGCTCAGGCTCCGGCTCAATGCCGTCGACCTGCCGGTCAAGGCGCTGTCGGGCGGCAACCAGCAGAAGGCAGCGCTGGCGCGCTGGCTGCTGCGCGATTGCGACGTGCTGATCCTCGACGAGCCGACCCGCGGCGTCGACATCGGCGCCAAGCGTGAAATCTACGAACAGATCGACGGCCTCGCTCGTGCGGGCAAGGCGATCCTCGTCATCTCCTCCGACCTTCCGGAGGCGATCGGCATCAGCGACCGCCTGCTCGTCATGCGGCGGGGGCGCATCGTCGCCGAACTGGAGTCGGCCCGAACCTCCGAGGAAGAAGTGATGCTGCACGCCACAGGCACGGCGGCGAACGCGGCCAATACGGGAGCGCAAGCATGAACAGCGATGAAACCAATGCCCTGAAGGAGGCAAAGCCGGCCCGCGAACCCTTCGACTTTGCTCGCTGGTGGGACCGCGTCGGCATCCTGATGGTACTCGTCGTGCTTGTCCTGCTGATGGCTGCGATCGCGCCCAACTTCAACCGCGTGGACAATCTCCTGAACATCGCCCGCGCGATCTCCATCAACGCCATCCTCGCCGCCGGCATGACCGTGGTCATCCTGACGGGAGGGATCGATCTTTCGGTCGGCTCGACGATCGCCGTTTCCGGCGTGGTGGCGGTGATCGCGGCCATCGCCGGCGTGCCGGCGCCCCTGGCGGTGCTGCTCGGCATGGCGGTGGGCGGTCTGTGCGGCCTCGTCAACGGCTGGCTCACCGCTTATCTCGCGCTGGCGCCCTTCATCGTGACGCTCGGCACGATGACGTTCCTGCGCGGCCTCGCCTATACGATCACCGACGGTCAGCCGATCGTTTCTTCGGGTCTTAATTTCCGAGACCTTGGCAACGGCTATGTCGGCCCCATTCCGATTCCGGTCATCGTCATGGTCGTCGTTTATGCGGTGGTCTGGTTCGTGCTGGAGCGCACGCGCTACGGTCGCCATGTCTATGCGGTCGGTGGCAATGCCGAAGCCGCCCAACTCGCCGGCGTGCAGGTCAAGCGGGTCGTCACCTCCGTCTACGTACTTGCCGGAGCCTGCGCCGGGCTTGCCGGCGTGATCTTCTCCGCCCGCGTCATCTCGGCCCAGCCGACGGCCGGCACGGGGTACGAGCTTGACGCCATCGCCGCCGTCGTTTTGGGCGGCACCAGCCTTGCCGGTGGCCGCGGGCGCATCATCGGCACGCTCATCGGCTCGATCATTCTCGGCGTGCTGAGCACCGGCCTCATCCTGCTCAACGTACAGTTCTTCACTCAGCTGCTCATCAAGGGCGTGGTTATCATCCTCGCCGTCGCCATCGACAGCCTGAAGCAACGTCCGCTGTTCTTGCGTGCCGGCGGACCCAAGCCGTAAGGCAAACCCCGATCCTTCCTCCTTCCTGCCCGTGCCGACGGGCAGGGCCTTCATCGATGCCCTTTCGGAGACATGTCCATGGCCCATTCCATCCTGATCGCCGATCCGCTCGCGGGTGCCCGCGACCACGAACCCGTCGTGTTCTCGATCAAGGCAGATCTGAGCGAGCCGCTCTGGTGGGCGCGCGACGATGCCGGCAGCCGGGTTCTGTGCCAGCGTCTCGAAGGTGATGCCGTGGCCGGCCAGACACGCTTCATCGCCTGCCTTTCCTTCACCGGTTCCTGCCGGTTGACGCTGGAGGAGCCTTGCGACGCGGCAACCGAGAAGCCGGCCGGCATCGCGGTGCTTGAAGGCAGGGAAGCCGATTGCTTCGCGCGCCTCGACACCGGCGCCTTTGATCTCGAATTGTGCTCGGGAACCGCCCAAGGCCTCGGCTCGTCGAAATGGGGCGTCAGGCATTTCAAGGCGCTGGCCGACGGCTTCGAACTGCTGCCCTCCGGCAACAATGCCATCGGCGGCTTCTACGGGCCGTTCTTTACGCCGGAGAACGGCCTCATCAACCCGCCCGAGCACACCACCGTGCGCATCGAGGTGATCGAGCGCGGCCCGGTCCTGCATCACTACCGCATGCACGGCGTCATTCCCGACGGCCTGCTGGAGGAACTGAAGGGCAAGCGCTTCGCCATCGACTGGAAATTCACCTACCGCACCCCCTGGTTCCAGCGGCGCTACGAGGTCGACCCGTTCCAGACCGTCATCAACGGCCGTTCCGTAACGGACAAGATCACCGTCGGCGACGAGTTCGAGGGCGGTAAGGGCGAACTGGTGTTCGATCGCTTCGCGGCCTTCGGCGGCACGCGCTACCGGGCCGGCGACCCCTATGCGGGCGAACTCGTCGACATGGTCGCGGACACCGTCGCCAACTCTGCGAACCAGAGCCGGAAGTTCGAGGAATTCCGCGCCCATCTGTCGGATATCGAATCCGCCCACTGGGACCTTTACTGGCGTCTGTTCTGTGCCTGGGAAGGCGTGTTGGGCGAAGCGGAGCTGCGGGAAAGGCTGGCGAAAGTGCGCGCCGCCGCCCATGTCAAGGCGGACCTTGGGGACAGGCCGTGGGTCCTGACGGATGGACCGGTCGATGTCTCCGCCGTTCCCCACGAAACCATCTTTCCCGGACCCGCCGACAAGACGGTCGAATATCACACGGCCAGCGGCCGGGCGATGATCTGGTGGACCTCGAAACCCTCGGGCGCCTTCCAGATCGTCCAGCGGCGCCAATCGGGTTGGGTGAACTGGGGCAGCAACGGCGAGAACGAGTGCCCGGAACTGCCGGTCGGCGTCGATATCAAGACCGCCTACGGTCCCTTCGCCGACTGCTGGGAGCAAATCGCACTCCAACTGGAGACGCCGCCGGCAGTCAAACCTTGATCACGGGCCAGCGAACCCGATCGCGATTTCGAGGTCGCTTCACCCGCCCATCAGAACGGGGTCGAATGGATAGCTCGTCAGGTTCTCGTAGCCGGTTTCGGTGATGAGGACCTGATCCTCGAGCTTGATGGAGAAGCTGCCGCCTTCCGGCGAGACCAGGGCCTCGACGCACATGACCATGCCGGGTTCCAGGACGTATTCGAACGCACCGTCGTCGAACCGGTCCGGATAGGTGATCAGCGGCCACTCGTCGCACAGGCCGGCGCCATGCATTTTCGCGCCGTATTTCTGCTTCTGGAACGGCGCGTCCAGATGATGCCCGCCGAACACCAGGTCCCTGAAGCGCACGCCCGGCGCCAGCAGTTCCATGTTCGTCGCGATGTGCTCACGCGCATGGCGCATGGCGTAGATCATCTCGCCCGACGGCTTGTCCGGGCCGATCCACCATGTGCGGGAGATGTCGACGCACATGCCGTAGGACCCGACCAGGTCGGTGTCAAAGGCGAGAATCTCGTTCTCCTGGACGATGCGCGGCCCGCATTCCTGGAACCATGGATTGGTGCGCGGGCCCGACGCCAGCAGGCGGGTTTCGATCCATTCACCGCCCCGGCGGATGTTTTCGGCATGCAGGACGGCCCATACGTCGTCCTCCGACATCGTGCCCGAAGGGATGCCGGTTCGCGCCGCACGCTCCATTTCGCCCACCGCCTTCTCGCAGGCGTGCACGGCGCAGCGCATGGCCAGGATTTCGTCCGGCCCTTTGACTGCGCGTGCCTTTTCGGTGAGCTCCTCGCCGGGAAACACTTCGAAGCCCTGAGCCTCGAGGCTTCTCAGCCCATGGATCATGATCTTGTCGACGGCTAGCCGCTTGTTGGCGCCGGAATGAAGCCGCATCAACTCACTGACTTCGTTTGTGAAGGTGTCGGCCGCTTCGTCGAGCCTGTCGCCGCGGTCGAAGTAGAACAGGTTCGCACCGCTTCGCCGTTCCCTGACCAGTGGATTGAACTCGCTCAGAAAGACCGCGTTCTTGTAGTCCCAGATGACCATGTAGCCGTCGGCGCAGATGAGGACGGCGCGAAACGGATTGTGGGTGTTCCACAATTGCATGTTGGTGCTGTCGGTCGCGTAGCGGATGTTGAGCGGATCGAACAGCAGGAGAGCGCCGTAGTCCCTTGCCTGGATGAATCGGACGAGCCGCTTCCAGCGATGTTCGCGCATCCGCGCCAGATCCGGCAGTTGCAGGCCGGCCGCAGCCCACTCGTCGTAGGCGAGGACGGTCGGCCCGATCTCCATCCGATCCATGTCGTTGGCCGAGCCGTCGGCGAGCGGCCCGTCACGACTCGGATCGATCTTGCGGATATCGCGATAATGCCCGTCCATCGTCAGCCCGCCCCGATCTTGTCTGGACGTTCGCTATTGACGCCAGCCCCGGCAACGGGTGACCGCGTCTGCGAACTTCGATCGCCAGTTCGAACCTTTCCCCGGGCGACCGTCAAGTGCCGAACTTTCGCCTTGCAAAGGCGGCAGTTCGCCGTTCAGCGCAAGCGCGGCGAGGGCTGCGCAGCCAAGGCCGGTCAGTTCGTCGAAGGATTGCGTGACGATCCTGCGCTGCAAGGCGTCCGCCAGGAACTGCGTGAAATAGGGACTGCGTGACAGGCCGCCATCTATCGACAGTGTGGAGCCGAGCGCGATTTCTCCGTCCATCGCGCCGATGACGTCGGCAGTCGCCAGCGCAATGCCTTCCAGCGCCGATTGCAGCATCTGCTCGCGCGTCGTGTCGGCGGACAGGCCGAGCCACAGCCCCGCGGCGGAGCGGTCCCAGTGCGGGCAGGCGAGACCGGAGAGCGCCGGGACGAACACCAGGTCGCGGTCGATTGCCGCCGGCTCGGCGAAGGATTGCAATTCCTCAACTCCCTTCATCAGGCCGATCCTGCCCAGCCATTCGACCGCCGCGCCGGCATCGTACACGCCGCCATCCACGGCATAGGTCGTCTCGCCGCCGATCTTCCAGGCGACGGTGGGCAACAGGCCCGTTTCGGGGCTTCGCACGATGCGCGATCCGGTCAATGCCAGCGCGAACGCGCCCGTCCCGAAGGTGATCTTGGCGTCACCCGGTTTGCGGCAGCCGTGTCCGTAGAGAGCGGCTTGCTGATCGACCACGGAAGCGGTGAGCGGAACCTTGCCAATCGTGGCGATGACCGTTCCGGCGGTCGGCCCGATGGGCGGCAAGGCTTCGATCGGCACGCCGAAAAGACGGCAAAGCTCCTCGTCCCAGGTGCAGGTGGCGAGGTTCATCAGCGAGGTGCGCGAGGCGGTCGTCGCGTCGGTGACGAAGCGTCCGCCCAGCCTGTCGAGGAAGAAGCTGTCCGTCGTGCCGAGGCGCAGGCGGCCGGCAGCCAATGCCGCGCGCGCCGCCGGCACGTTGGCGACGATCCAGCCGAGCTTCGAGGCGGAAAAATACGGGTCCAGCGGCAGGCCCGCGCGCGCCAGCGTCAGTTCTTCGGCGCCGTCTGCGCGCAGCCGTTCCAGCGTCTCGCGGGTGCGGCTGTCCTGCCAGACGACGACGGGCGAGAGCGGCTCGCCGCTCGCCGCATCCCATGCAAGACAGCTTTCCCCCTGGTTGTCGAGGCCGATGGCATCGACCTGTCCGGCCTCCGCCACGCATGCGGCGACGTTGCGCAAGAGTTCCAACGGATCGTGCTCGACCCAGCCCGGATTGGGATAATGCTGGCCGTGCCGGACGGAATGCGCGATGCGGATATCGCCCGTGCCGTCGGCGAGCAGCAGGCGGGTGGACGTGGTGCCCTGATCAATCGCCGCAATCCGCATCTCTATCCAGATCTGCCGTCCGCCGCTTCTATTATTATGGTCCCGCCCGCTGCGCGCGGTCCCTGCAATGCCGACAGGGGTATCAGGATACGGCGCTCCGGCAAGAGGCGGCCGGGCCGGCGCCAGAGCACCTGCGAGCCGGCGCGTGCGACCAGCGGGCCGGTCGTGGCGGCTTCGACGCGGATTTGGAGGCTGTCGAGCGACCCGGTGTGCCCGGAGACGGCGAGGCGTTGCGGCACGGCCAGCTTGATGTTGGCGCCGCGCACGATCGTGGTGCTGGTTTCGCAGGAGGGAAGGCGCCCGGCGAGGTCGTCGGCCACCATCGTGCCGATGCGCGCGCCTTCGCGGTACGACCAGCCCGCCGTCTCGATGGGGCGAAGCAGGTTGCCGGCGGCGAAGTAGGCCGGGTCGCTGCAGCGGCCGAACTGGTCGATGGCGGGTCCGCCGCTGCCGTCGTCCAGCACGAGATGGCTCGGGCGTACCAGCGCGGCTTCCGGCGTGAACCGTCCCGTCAGCAACACGCCGTCGCAGGCGAGTTCGCGCATGGAACCGTCGGCGAGGCGTATCGTCACCGCTTCGACGCGGCCACGCCCCCTGATTTCGGCGATTGTCGCGCCATAGTGCATCGGGATGCCGAGAAGGCGGGGAAAGAGGTAGAGCGGCCGCCGCGCCGTCGGCCGATCCGCCGCTTCGATGACGGCGACCGGCCGGATGCCGACCTTGCGGCAGGTCGCTACCGCCGAGAGGCTGACGAGTTCGGTGCCGACGACGACGGGACGCCGGAAGGGCAACATCTTCTCGATATGGACTTCATGTTGCAGCGTGCCGGTGGTGATGACCCCGACGGGCCGGTCGCCGGAAATGAGCCGCGCCGCGCGCGAGCTTTCGCGCGCGCCGGTTGCCAGGATGACGCGGCCGGCGACAATTTCGACCGGGCCTGCCGCGGTCGTGGCATCGAGCCTTGCTTCCGGTCGCAACGCCGTCACCGACAGGCCCGTTCGTATCTCGACGCCTGCCAGACGGGCGGCCTCGGCAAGCCTGCCGGCATAGGCGGGGCCGGTCAGCACGCGGCCGAATTCGCGCAGGCCGAACGGGGGATGGCCGCAATGGCGGGGCACGCCGCCGACATCGGCTTCGCGCTCGAGGATCGTCACCCGCTCGACGCCACGGCTGCGCAGGGCAAGTGCTGCGGCTATCCCGGCCGGTCCGCCGCCGACGATGGCCACATCGGTCACGATCGTCTCAGTCATGGCAGGCACCGACCGCCAGCGGATCGGCCAGCCGGCCTTCGCTCAGCGCGGCGACGCGCGCTTGGCAATAAAAGCCCTGGCAGCGGCCCATGCCCGCGCGTGTGCGCCGCTTCAATCCGCCGACGTCTCCAGCGGGCAGCGGGCTGTCCAGCGCCGCCTCGATCTCGCGCCGCGTCACCAACTCGCAATGGCAGACGATGCCGCCGTGATCCGGCTTCTGCCAGTCCCGTTCCAGGTGTTCGGCAAGATTGGGCATGCGCGGCCAGACGGGGTTTTTCAGAGGATGGAAATCCTTTTTTCGCTCCATGTCCGCATGCAGGCGGGCGACATGGGCCGCCAGTCCGAGCGCGGCCGTCAAGCCGGTGGAGCGGATGCCGCCGACGCTGATCCAGTGCCGCTCGGCATCGGCCGACACGCGGTATTCCTTTTTGTCGCTGGCGGGACGCAGGCCGGCATAGACGGCCGTCACCGGCATGCCGGCGAGCGCCGGCACCATGGCGGCCGCCTTGGCGATCAGGGTGCGCAGAACCGCTTCGTCGACACCGGCGTGGTCGCGGTCGTCCTGTTCCTCCGCCGTCGGGCCGACGAGAACGTTACCGAAGATGGTGCGCGTGAGCACAACGCCCTTGGTGCGCTCGTTCGGCACCGGCAGGATGATTGTGCGCAGGAACGCGGCGGCTGCCTTGTCGAAGACGACGAACTGCCCCTTGCGCGGCTTGATGGTGAAGCCGGCCGAGCCGAGCAGCCGCTGCTCGAGGAGATCGCCGAAGAGGCCGGCGCAGTTGACCACGAGGCCGGCCCGCACCGGACCCTTCGACGTCTGCAGCGCCCATGCACTGCCGTCGAACGAGCCGCCCGTCACCTCGGCGCCGAAAACCGCCTGGGCGCCGTTTTCGACAGCCTGCGTCAGATAGGCGAGGGGCGCGGACCATGGATCGATGACGTGCTCGCCCGGTACCAGAAGCGCGCCGTGGGTATCCGGCGCGAGATGCGGCTCGCGCTCTGCTGTCTCGGCCGGCGTCAGGCGCCTGACGTCGCCGACGCCGTTCTTTCTTGCCTGCGCCTCGATGGCGTCGAGGCGTTCCCTGTCGGCTTCGTTCCAGGCAACGACCATCGCGCCGGTTTCGAGCAGCGGCAGGTTCAGCCGCTCGCGGATCTCCTTATATTCCCTGTAGCCTGCCTGCATGCAGGCCACTTCCAGGCTGCCGGGCGGCGCGTCGAAGCCGGTATGCAGCAAGGCGCTGTTGGCCTTGCTGGCGCCGCTCAATATGTCGGCGCCGCGCTCCAGCAAAACGACGCGGGCGCCGTCCAGCGTGAATCGCCGGGCGACGGCGCAGCCGACGACGCCGCCGCCGACCACCGCCACGTCGAAGAGGTCCCCGTCTGGCATGATATCGCTCTTTTGCGCTGCTCGGTTCAGGCCTGGGGCAGCGGGAACGGCGCGGGGTCCATGAAGCGCCGCAGCACGTTGAGCGTCAGCCGCGAGATGTTGTTGTCGTAGGTGTTCCACGGCAGGGCGCCAGAATAGGCGATCGAGCCGACCGAGAAGACGGCGCCGCCGTTCGGCGTCTCGAAGAAGACGAGATCGGCATGCACCTTGTCGTTCACGTCGCCGGTCGTGCCCATGTGGTTGAAGAGGAGGTCTTCGACGACATGGACGTGCGCCTCGGTCTGCCGCTCGGAGCGCGCCACCACCAGCGAATGCGGCGGCGAGCCGAGCGAAACGTCGTGCCGGTCCAGTTCCATGCCGGAAGCGCCGCCGCCGGTCAGGCCGAAATTGCCAAGGATCTCGTCGTCGACGCCGTCGAGGATGAATGCCGCGCGTGGATCGTCGGCGCCGGGCGCCCGGCGATAGTAGGACGATACGTCGAAACCCTGCGCCGTGAAGCCGACGCCGACAAGATGGTTGGGGCTGCGGCCGCCCTGGCGCCGCCACATGCCGCCATATTCGCCGGTGAAGGAGTGGTAATATTCGCCCGTCGGCGGCTCCCAGGCGCGGCTGCCGCCCTCGGAGCGCCTCACCTCGATGATGCCGGGCTGGGTGCGGTTGTAGGCGATGCGCCAGTAGAAGCCGTTGCCACCGAGATAGATCAGCCGCCCGCCGCTGTGGGTGAAGCGCTGGACCGCGTCATACATCTCGCGCGAATAGTATTCGGGATGGGTTGCGGTCATCACCGTGCGGTAGCCCGACAGCAGCGAGAAACCTTCCTCGTGCAGGTCCTCGTCGGTGATGACGTCGTAATCCTGGCCGAAATGCTCCAGCCAGCTGGTGATGTGGGTGTCGGCGTTGAACAGCCACAGGTGCGACGGCCCCGCGCCGTGGTTGGCCTCGACCTTGGGGCGCAGGTTCAGCACCGGGCGCAACCGCGAGGAATAGTAGACGCCGCTGCCGTCCGAATGCAGGTCGTAGAGCGAGTGGCCGTATTCGCGATGCTCGTTGAGGAACTGCTGGTGCGGATGCAGCACCAGCGCGCGGTTGAGATGCAGTTCCACCAGCCCGTCATTGGTGCCGAAATGCTCGTTCGCATAGGCCATGTAGGTGGCGAGCGGGAACAGGAAGGCGAGCTTGGAGGTCGGCTTGCCGCGCGGCGGCCGCACGACGAAGGTGACGAACTGCTCTTCGCCTTCGGCATGGATGCGCACGGCGTAGATGCCGCTCTTCATCGTTTCGGGAACGGTCAGCGAAAAATCCGCCTGCCAGCCGGCGTCGTAGACGTCGTCGTCATGGAAATGGATGGCCGACCATTGATCAGGCCGGTCCTTCCAGCACATGCCGTCCTCGCCGGTGAAGTTGTGGCCGGTAACGCCGCGCGTCGGCATGTTGACGACCACGCCATCGAGGCGGCGTCCCGACATGTCGCGCACGGTGACGCCCGGAATGTCGTCGGCGAAATCCCAAGCGCCGGCGAGCGTGCCGGCAAGGCGTTCCGGCCAGCGGTCGCCGCGCACTGCCTCGACCTCGGCCAGCGTCAGGGCGGCGGTCGAGACACGCGGCCGGTCGATCTTGCCGTTGTAGAGTGCGCGGCCGACGGTCCGGCCGGCATCCTCACCGCCCCAGCTCGCGGCGAACAGCAGCGGTGCCGCATTATCCCAGGCGAGCCCGGCCGGAGCGTTCGCCTCCGCGCTGCCGGAGTCGTCTATGGTCGGGAAATCGTGTTGCGGCTGCTGGTGGACGGCGACCTTGCCAGCGGCGCCGTCATAGGTCGCAGCCACCAGATACCAGTGTTTCGCCAGCATCGGCTTGCTGACCGAGAGCGTGACCTTGTGGTTCCCGTCGGACAGTTCGATCCCCGCCGATCCGTCCTCGGCGACCACCAGGGCAATCCCCTTGCCGGCCGCCTCGTCCCATTTGGAGACGATCGCCTGGCGTCCCTTCTTCGGCGTCGTCGGCATGACCATGGCCTGCATGGAAAAGCCCGGCGAGGCGACGAAGCGGTCGCCGCAGTCGATGCGCGCGAACGAGCCGGCGTGGATGACCTGCTTGCGGCCCGCATAGCGACCGTCGACGGCACTGGGCACCGGAACCAGCTTCACCGGCGGCGCTTCGGGCGCGCTGTCGCCCTGCACGACCCGCACGATACCGGCCTCGTACTGCGGATATTCGCAGTTGACCATGAAGCGGATGGTCTGTCCCGGCATCACGCTGACGCGATCCGCATATCCGGTTATCTTGAGCATGTGGGTCTCCAGGACGATCGGTAAGAAGGACTGCGGCTGCGGTTCAGTCGGCGAGATCGATGTCGAAATGCCGTTTCATGCGCAGTTTGAAGATGGCCCATTCAGCATCGTTGAGGTTGTGAAAGATGCCGTCCAGCAAGGTCATCGGCTTGGCGCGCCCGTTCATGCGCACCAGCCGCCACTCCTCGTGCGGCTTCGTGCAAAGCAGCGCCAGTTTGCCGTCCATGGATTCGCTGCGAATATGATTGACGAGCCGTTGCAGGGCCGCGCTGTGCTGGCCGGTTGGCTTTGCCCGGAATTCGGCGACGAGCGCGTCGAGGTCCTCGCCCTGGATCAATCTTTCCAGATCCTGCCTTGCCATGTCGGCCCCCTTTTGCGCGTGCGAACTCGGCTTCCGGACCCGCGTACAAGGTAGAAGGGATCGCAGGTTCAGCTATTCGGTCAATAGAGCGGCTGAAAGGGTCGTTGTCAATGACCGAACGGTCAATGAGGGGCATGAATCACATATCGTTGGCAAAGTCCGGCCAATTTCAGTCGGCCACGATCACCTCGACGCCGGCCGCCAACAGCGCGTCCATCGTTTCGGCCTGCGGCCGGACATCCGTGACGAAGCGGTCGATGGCGTCGATCTGGCAGACGCGGGCGAAGGCGCCGCGCCCCACCTTGGAATGGTCGGCGATGACGGTGAGGCGGTCCGCCTGCTCGATCATCGCGCGCGCTACCTGGGCCTCGCCGAGCGAGAAATCCATGACGCCGTCCCTGACGTGGATCGCGCCGATGGTAAGCACGACATGCGCGGCGCGGAAGCCCGAAATCTGCTCGATCGTCGCTTCACCCATGGTCTGGCTGGCATCGGGGCGATAGAGCCCGCCGAGCAGGAACACGGTGTTGGTACGCCTCGCCGAGAGCGTGGCGGCGACCGCGGTCGAGTTGGTGACAATTGAAAGATTGTCCAGGCGCGCCAGTTCCTCGGCGAGGAACAGCGTGGTGGTTCCCGTGTCGATGAACAAGGTGTCGCCGTCGTTGAACAATTGCGCCGCGGCCCGCGCAATGGCGCGTTTTCCGGCGGTCTGCTCGGCCATGCGCACCGAGAACGGATTCTCGTCGACGAGGGAGGGCAGGCAGGCGCCGCCATGGAACTTGCGCACAATGCCCGCGGAAGCCAGCAGGTTGAGGTCGCGGCGGATGGTTTCGCTGGAGGCCGAGAGATCCCTGGCAAGGTCCTCGACCAGGACGCGTCCCTTTTCGCGCGCCACATCCATGATCATCGTACGCCGCTGGTCAGGACTGTATCGACTGAAGGCCATTGATTCTTCACACGATTGACTGGGGTCGCAGTGACGGCGAGGTCCGTTCTGCGATGGGTGAGACGCGCAGCGACTGCGTTTTCATATGATCCGATCTACCGGCAATCGCAACAGCCGCCGTCTTTGGCGCCGGCTGTCAGGGTGCCGTGCCTCAACCGGACGGGCGATGCACATTGCCGTCAGAATTTAATTCAGTCAACCGGATTGACTGAACGGTCAATTCGGGTACCTTATTCGGGCTACAGCTTCCGTCGACGCTCAATGCGCTGTCGTCCTGCCATCGAATTCAAGATGGAAGTTGTGCTATTCAAGTGACTTGACAGAGACTACGGGTCTGTTGAAGTCTGGATCACGCAGCGGGAGGAGGCTGCGCGGCTCGAGGGCCGCTCAGGTCTCGCGGCAAACAATGCCACTGGGCAAGCTGAGGGGAGTTCTTCATGATATCGACACGACGCACGTTTCTCGCCGGCGCCACGGCGCTCGGCGCGGGCTCGCTGCTGATCGGACCCGGCCGCATCGGACGGGCCCTGGCGCAGGACGCCGGCACGCTGATCTTCGCCGCCGCCGGCACGGTGACCAGCAGCTGGGACCCGTCCTCGCACACCATCGCACCGCAGATCACCGCCGAGGCGCTGGTGTTCGGCCGCCTGACCAAATGCCTGATGAAGCCGGAGAATCCGGGAGAGATCCTGCCGGATCTGGCGCTCGAATGGAAGCTGATCGACAAGTACACGCTGGAGTACAAGCTGCGCCAGGGCGTCAAGTTCCATGACGGCAAGGACTTCAAGGCCGAGGACGTCAAGGCGACCTACGAATATGCCTCGCAGCCCAGCCGGCCGGCTTCCGCCTGGTATCCGGGCCAGGTCGAGGTCGAAATCGTCGACGACTACACGGTCCGTCTCAAGACGGAGAAGTACGGCTATCCGGCGCTGAACTTCTGGTACGTGTCGTCGTTCCTGCCGGTCCTCTCGGCCAAGGACGTCGCCGACCCGAACGTGCTCAAGCAGCGTCCGAACGGTACCGGCGCCTTCCGCTACCAGGAAACCAAGGGCGACCAGATCGTCTTCAAGGCGAACGCCGACTATTACGACGGCAAGCCGCAGATCGAGACCCTTCTGTGGAACTACGTGCCGGACGCCAACACCCGCGTGCTAGGCCTGCTCAACGGCCAGTACCACCTGACCGAGCGGCTGGAGCCGGAGCAGTTCGAATCGCTCAAGAAGGAAGCCAACGTCACGACCGACAAGGGCCTTTCCAGCGAGAACAAGTACCTGCATTTCCGCTGCAACAAGCCGCCTTTCGACGACGTCAGGGTGCGCATGGCCGCCGTCCATGCCATCGACCGCGACCAGATTCTGGCCATCGTCGGCGAAGCGGGACAGGCATCCAACTGCCACATCTCGCCGGTCAAGTTCGGCTATACGGACGTTCCGGACTATCCGAAGTTCGACCCCGAAATGTGCCAAAAGCTTCTGGCCGAAGCCGGCTTCCCCAATGGTCAGGGCCTGCCCGAGCTCGAATACATCACCTCGGTCGGCTTTTATCCGAAGACGCGCGAATACGGCGAGCTGGTCACCGCCATGCTGCAGGAGCAGGGCTTTAACGTGAAGCTGACGACGCTGGAGCCGGCGGCGTGGGAAGAGCAGATCTACCGCCGCGCTGACGGCCAGGGTCCCGGCCACATCATCGATGTCGGCTGGATCACCGGTTCGCCGGAGCCGGACCTCGTGCTGCGCCCGAACTACTATTCCAAGTTCGCGCTCATCAACGGCGTCAACGATCCCGAGATCGACGCTTCGCTCGACAAGGAGCGCAACGCCGAGTCGACGGAGGAGCGCCTGAAGGTTCTCCAGGAAGAGACGCTGCCGCTGCTGGCCGCCAAGGTGCCCAGCCTGTCGCTCTATTCCTCGGTGTTCCTGCGGGCGATGTCGAACAAGCTGCAAGGGGCCTATTTCTACCCGAACGGCCCGATCGACCTCAGCAAGGCGACGCTGGGCTGACGCCCGCATGTCTGTGGCCGGCGGCGCCCTTGCGGGCGCTGCCGGCGCGCAGCATCATCGGCCTGGCGCCCCGGGCGCCGGCCTCCTTTCCTGTCGGGACGGCATTGGATGGCATTCGCGATCGAATTTTTCCTGCGGCGCATCAGCCAGGGGCTGGTGATCGTCCTTCTCGTCGCCTTCGTGATCTTCACGCTGCTGCGCATCGTTCCCGGCGATCCGATCCGGATCATCCTCGGCCCGATGACGCCGGCCAGCGTGCTGGAACAGACCGCCAAGGATCTCGGCCTGCGCGATCCCATCCTGGTGCAGTTCGGCCGCTTCGTCGGCCAGGTCGTCACCGGCGATCTCGGCCGGTCCTTCATCCGAGGCCTGCAGGGAGGCAGCGCCGGCGGTTCGCAGGACGCGGCCGGCTACAATCCCGAAAGCCGGGCGTCGGTCGCCGAACTAATCGGCACCGCTCTGCCTTACAGCCTGCAACTGGCGGGGCTCGGCATCCTGTTTGCCTTGCTGGTCGCGGTCCCCATCGGTATGGCGGCGGGCCTGAGGGCCGGCAAATGGCCGGACCGGCTCGGCCTCTACGTCAGTTCCCTGTTCGTCTCCTTGCCCAACATCTGGGTGGCGGTGGTGCTGATCTTCCTACTGTCGGCCAAGGCGGACTTGTTGCCGGCCATCGGCTATCGCGGCTTCTCCTATACAATCATACCGGCCATGGTCGTGGCGATCGAGCTGTCGCCGGTGATGATCCGCGCCATCTCGGTGTCGGTCGCTGCCAATCTCGGCGAGATCTACTACGACGTCGGCATGGTGCGCGGCCTGTCGCGCTGGACGATGATCTTCAAGCACGTGCTGCGCAATGCGGCCGTGCCGCTGCTCAACCTCTTCGGCGCGCAGATGATCGGCATGCTGCTCGGCGGCCTGTTCGTCGTCGAATACATCTTCAGCTATCCCGGCGTCGGCATGCTCACCATCAATGCCGTCTTCCAGCGCGATTTCCCCATCATCCAGGCCGTCGCGATCCTGGCTTCGGGGGCGCTGGTGGCCATCAACATGCTGGTCGATTTCACCTCCACGACGATCGACCGTCGTCTGAAGTTCTAGGGAGCGGCCGCCATGACCTCATCGACCGCGCAAGCCGAGATCGCGCCGCCGTCCGCTGCGGACAAACAGCGGGGCGTGACGCAGCGCATCCTGGCGCGCGCCTGGAGCTACACCGAAATGAAGCTGGCGGCGGCGGTGTTCCTGCTCTTGGTCGCGCTCACCCTCTTCGGGCCGCTGCTGATCGATGCGTCGGCGACGAAAATGAGCGTCGCCGACAAGTTCTTGCCGCCGCTGTTCATGGAAGGCGGCAAGCTGCCGCATTTCCTCGGCACCGACCAACTCGGCCGCGACCTTCTGCTGCGCTCGCTGGTCGGCCTGCGCAACGCCTTCGCCATCGGCGTCGTCAGCGTCGTGGGCATGTTCATTCTCGGCTGCGCCATCGGCATCTACGCCGGCTACCGGGGCGGCTGGGTCGACGTGATCCTGATGCGGCTGACCGACGTGCAGATGTCGATCCCGGTCATCATCCTGGCGATCACCATCCTCGGCATGTCGCGGCCGACGGCGGTCTCCATCATCGCCGTGCTCATCCTGGCGAGCTGGCCGGTCTATGCGCGCGTCTCACGCGGCGTCACGCTGGCGGAACGGCAGAAGGAATATGTGCGCGCCGCCAAGATCCTCGGCGCCAGCGACCTGCGCATCATGGTGCGCCACATCGCGCCCTCGATCCTGCCGCCGATCGCCTTCGTGGCGGTGCTGGACGTGGCGCGCATGATGATCTTCGAGGCCATCTTCGGCTTCATCGGCATCGGCATCCAGCCGCCGACGCCGACCTTCGGCACCATCATCTCGGCCGGCACGCAATACCTGCTCAACGCCTGGTGGATCACCATCGTCCCGGGCGTCCTTTTGGCGCTCGCGCTGGGCAGCCTCAATCTCATGGGCGGCGTGCTGGAGCGGGCGCGCAACCATATCCTGCAGGGAGGGGAATGATGGCCTCGCCATCCATGTCGAAGCCGGGCAGCCCCTTGATGGAGGTTCGCGACCTCTCGGTCGCGATGCGCTCGGAAAGCGGCGTTCGGCCCATCCTGAACACCATAGACCTCACGGTCATGCCGCGTTCCGTGCTCGGTATCATCGGCGAAAGCGGCTCGGGCAAGACGGTGCTGTCGCGGGCGCTGGTCAACTGGATCAAGCCGCCGCTGACGATCACCTCCGGTTCCGTCCGCTACGGCGGGCGCGACCTTCTGGCGCTGCCGGAAGAGGAGATGGCGGCGCTGCGCGGACGCGAGATCGCCTATATCGGCGCCAACCCGACCAGCGCTCTCGACCCGACCGTTCCGGTTGGCCACCAGATCCTGGAAAAGCTGCGCGCCGTGGCGCCGCAGCTGTCGCGTCAAGACGCCCGCAAGCGCATCATCGACACGCTGGACGCCGTGCGCATCCCGTCGCCGGCCAAGCGCTTCGACGAATATCCCTTCCAGTTCAGCGGCGGCATGATGCAGCGCGCGCTGATCGTCGACGCGCTGGTTTCCAACCCCAAGCTTCTGATCGCCGACAACATCACCCAGCCGCTCGACGTGACGGTGGCAGCGCAGATCCTGCGCCTGCTGCGCGACCTGCAGAAGGATTTCGATACCGCCGTGGTGTTCATCTCCTCGGCGCTCGGCATCGTCAGCGAAATCGCCGACGACATGATCGTGCTCGACCGTGGCCATATCGTCGAGCGCCAGCCCGTCAACGCGCTGCTCGAAAAGCCGGAGCACGGCTATACCCGCGAACTGATCGCCAAGGTGCCGAAGATCTGGACGGGCGCGGCGGAGCCGCCGGCGCCGTCGGCGCAAAACGTCGTGCTCGACGTGCGCGACGTCGAAAAGACCTACGAGGTGCGTGATCGCAACGCCATCTTTGCCCATCGCAAGGTGCAGGCGGTGCGCGGCGTCTCCTTCACTGTGCGGCGTGGCGAGAATTTCGGCATCATCGGCGAGTCCGGTTGCGGAAAATCGACGTTGTCGCGGCTGTTGAGCTGTCTCGAAGCGCCCAACCGCGGCCAGATCCTGTTCGAGGACAGGGACATCGCGACGCTGCGCGGCAAGGACCTTCTGGCGCTGCGCCGGCGCTTCCAGCTTCTGTTGCAGGACCCCTACAACGCCATCGCCGCGCACAGCTCGATCGGCCGCACCATCGCCGAGCCGCTGCTGATCCACGGCCTGGTGCCGCGCCGCGAGATCCGCAAGCGCGTGTCGGCGGTGATGAGCGAGGTCGGCCTGTCGCCGTCGCTCTACGACCAGCTGCCGGTGGGCCTGAGCGCCGGGCAGCGCCAGCGCGTCAACATCGCCCGCGCGCTGGTGCTCGAACCCGAACTGCTGATCCTCGACGAGACGCTTTCGGCTCTCGACCAGGTCGAGCAGGCCAAGCTGCTCGACCTGTTCGAGACGTTGCAGGCGCGACGCGGCATCACCTATGTCTATATCTCGCACGACCTGGCGATGGTGCGCCGGGTCTGCGCCCGCATCGCCGTGATGTATCTCGGACGCGTGGTCGAACTCTCCGACAACGAGACGCTTTTCGCCAGTTCCTCGCACCCCTATACGCGCGCGCTGCTCAGCGCAGTGCCGACGGTCGAGGAAAAGCCCTACAAGACCGAGACCTATCTTCTGGAAGGCGAGCCGCCAGACCCGATCGACATCCCGCCCGGATGCAGCTTCCGCACCCGCTGCCCGTTCGCCTTCGATCGCTGCGCCAGGGAGGACCCACAGCTGACGCTTCTGCCGGACGGCAGCCTCAGCGCCTGCCATCTCGAGGGAAGCGGTCTGCCGGTGGTCGACATCGCCGGTCTGCAGCCGGTGGCCACGGTTGCGCAGACCCGGCCGGTCGCGCCGTGAAAGGACCCGGAATGGAAACGGCCCAGGCATTTTTCAGCCGCCGCAAGGAAGCCCATGCGGGCTGGCGGCGCCATCTCCATCAACGGCCCGAGGTCGCTTTCCAGGAACATGACACGGCCGAGTTCCTGGCGCGGCATCTGCATGACATGGGCCTGAAGGTCGACACCGGTATCGCCGGCACCGGCATCGTGGCGACGCTCGAAGGCAATGCTCCCGGCGCATCGGTCGGCCTCAGGGCGGACATGGACGCCTTGCCGATCGGTGAGGAGTCGGCGCTGCCCTACCGGTCGGGCCGCGAGGGCGTCAGCCATGCCTGCGGCCATGACGGGCATATGACCATGCTGCTCGCGGCGGCCGAGTATCTTTCGGGTGCGCGGGATTTTCCGGGCACTGTGCGCTTCATCTTCCAGCCGGCCGAGGAAGCCGAGGGCGGCGGCCGCAGGATGGTCGAGGAGGGGTTGTTCGAGCGCTGGCCGGTCGATGCCGTCTTCGGCCTGCACAATTGGCCGGGCTTGCCGCTTGGCACTTTCGCCGCCCGTCCCGGCCCCGTCATGGCGGCAATGGACCTGTTCACCATCACCATCGTGGCGCGCGGCGTGCATGCGGCGCTGCCGCATCTCGGCACGGATGCGATCGTCGCCGCCGGGGCGCTGGTCTCCAGTATGCAATCGATCGTCAGCCGCACCGTCAGCGCCCTGCAGCCGGCGGTCGTCTCGCTGACACAGATCCATGGCGGCAATTCACTCAACGCGCTGCCGGGCGAGGTCATCCTGCAAGGGACGGTGCGGGCGCTGTCGGACGATACCCGCGCCATGGTCCAGCACAGGCTGCGCCGCATCGCCGACGGCATATCCATCGCCCACGACGTGAAGATTTCGCTGGTTTTCGAGCCGCGCTACCCGGTCACCGTCAACGCCGTCGATCCCGCCGCGCGCGCGATCGAGGTCGCCGCCTCGATCTGGGGAGACGAGAAGGTGTTGCGCGACTACGAGCCCAGCATGGCATCGGAAGATTTCGCCTTCATGCTCAACGCCAAGACCGGGTGCTATGCTTGGATCGGCAACGGCAACGAGACGCCGCTGCACAATCCGTCCTTCGATTTCAACGACGAACTTCTGCCGCTCGGCGCCCTTTATTGGGTGATGCTGGCGCGGTTGTGGTCACGGGGCGGCATCGGTCAGAAGGGTGCCTGAATGAAAGAGGAGAACGGAATGAGACTTGCCGGAAAACGTGCCCTGATGATCGGTGCCGCCACGGGCATCGGCCGTGCCTGCGTGGAGGATTTCGCCCGCAACGGCGCCCGCATCGTCGTGGCCGACATCAACGGGCCTGCCGCTGGCGAGGCGGCGGCGCTGGCGCGGGGGCTCGGCGCCAAGGCGTCGGACATCGCCTGCGACGTGCGCGAGGAAGCATCCATGCGCAATGTCGTGGAGGCCGCCGAGAAGGAAATGGGCGGCATCGACACGCTGGTCTATTTCGCCGGGTTGATGCGCACCGGCACTATCGAGACGGTCGAAGCCGAAACCTGGGACGCCATCTTCACGGTCAACGCGCGCGGCACCTTCTTCGCCGCCAAGTACGGCGCACCTGCGCTCAAACGCGCCGGCGGCGGCTCCTTCATTACCACCGCTTCGCTCGCCGGCCTGCGCGGGGCGCCCGGCATGACCGCCTATGCGTCCGCCAAGGGCGCGGTCATCGCCTTCACCACGGCGCTGGCGCAAGAGCTTGCGCCGTTCAACATCCGCGTCAATTCGGTGCTGCCGGGCTGGATCGACACGCCGTTCAACAATCCCGCCATCGAGCACATGGGCGGCGTCGGGCCGCACGCCGAGGTGGTCAAGCGCATCGTGCCGCTCGGTAGGCAGGGCGTGCCCGCGGAAGTTGCACCGATGTACACCTTTCTGGCGTCGGAGGAATCGCGCTACGTTACCGCCAAGTCGATGATGGTGGACGGCGGCATGGCGCACTAGAAGTTGCCGCCGCTGAACGTTTGCGGCAAGTGGAATGAACATGGCCCGGCCTGGTCCCGGGCCATGGAAACGGCAGGTAATGAACGACATAGAATTCTCGACCCGGGCTCCCGATCCGGCCGCCGACGATCTCCTCGAATCGCGGCGGCGGCTCGGCGTCAAGCTGCGGCTCGCGCGCCAGACCAAGGGCCTCACGCTGAAGGAACTGGCCAAGCGCAGCGAATGCTCCGAAAGCCTGCTGTCGAAGGTGGAGAACGGCAAGGCGCTGCCGTCCCTGCCGCTGGTGCATCGCCTGGTGCGCGTGCTGGAGACGAACATAAGCTGGCTGTTCGAGGAGGTGGAGCCCGACGATTCGCCGATTTCGCGGGCCGGGGCGCGGCCCGTGGTTACGCTCGACAACCGGCCGGGCGATGGCGCCGGCGTCACCTTCGAGCGGATCATCCCATATAAGGGCGGGCATCTCCTGCAGAGCAACATCCACCACATCGATGTCGGCGGCCGCAGCGGTCTGGGGATCACCCATGAGGGCGAGGAGACAGGCTATGTCCTGCGCGGCCGCATCGACCTGATCCTCGACGGCGTCACCTATACGCTGGGGGAGGGCGACTCCTTCTGCTTCCGGTCGAACACCCCGCATTCCTATCGCAACGTCGGAACGGAACGCGCCAGCATCCTGTGGACCTGCACGCCGCCCACGTTCTGACCACCTGTTTTCGGTCATTTGCGTTCGCGGCACCGACCACATACGAGTTGTTGGCGCCGCAATCGTCTGCTCAGATCGGCAGCGACAACCCCACCTTGACCCGGTCCATGACGACGAACGTCTGGAAACGCTTCACGTTGTTGTTCTCGAAGAACAGCTGGCGCGTGAGGCTTTCATAGTCGGCCATCGATTTGACGTTCACGATCAGCAGGAAGTCGGCCTCTCCGGTCACG